>NZ_CABSIF010000011.1 GCF_902477725.1 uncultured Desulfovibrio sp.
CCCCTTCTCGGCCCCCCTTGCATCCCCCCCGAAGCACCCCAAAGAGGGTTTTCAGTTTCCATAAAACGACGAGGGCGACGCGTCTTTGCTGCGGGAGCTTCCCTCACTCTCTGCGCTCGCTCGGGTGATCTCCCTCCCGCCGCGTAAATGCCAGAGTCCGCTCTCGCTTCGATCAATATCCGCTTCAGCCAACTCCCCTCAGTACTTTGACAAATCACAAAGCATGCTTCGTTCCCATTTCAACACCCAATGGACATGCTTACCAGCATCCAGCTTGGACAACATAGCGGAAACGATTAACAATATAAAATCATTATGTTATCTGTTGCAGCGTCAATCATCATTCAACCATGACCTGCGAATAAATTACGAATCAGAAAAATCTGTTCACCATCAGGAGATGGTCGTGGAGTCGCCTTCCTTAAACTCGCCGGAGCGAATGCGGAGGCGATGGCTGGTGTTGTGCGAATTTGCAAAATACGACTTTTGTCCCCTGAATGCGTCAGCGCCGGGGTTTTGAGCGCAGCGTACTCTAGTACGTGACCATCAAAATCCCGGCGCTGACGCATTCAGGGGACAAAAGTCGGGTTTGCGTAAATGCGCTCGACAGGTTCACCCACACCACAAAAACTTCTCCCCAGCTTCTACCTTTTCTCCCCGTGCCTCGCCACCATTGCGGCGCTATTTTCCGTCACCGAGCTTTGACAGCAACGTCTTGCGGTTAATCCCCAAACGCCGCGCAGCCTCGCTCTTGTTGCCGCCAACCTGCGCCAAGGTATCCATAACCGCCAGACGCTCAATCTCCTCAAGCGTCATATTGGCAAAATCCAGCCGCGACGCCGCCGGGGCCTCCGCCTCCTGCCCGCCAATGGTAGGTGGCAGCTCGCGCTCACTGATATATTCGCCCACCAGCAGCACCACAGCCCGCTCCACGGCATTTTCCAGTTCACGCACGTTGCCGGGCCAGTTGTGCTTCAACAGGCGATCCATGGCCCCAGGCGTAAATCCCTTGACGGTCTTGCCATTGCGCTCGGCAAAAAGCTTCATAAAATGCATGGCAAGCAGGGGGATATCCTCGCCGCGCTCGCGCAGCGGCGGCAACTGCAAGGCTACCACGTTAAGCCGGTAATACAGATCCTGACGGAAGCGCCCTTCTTCCACCTCGCGCGCCAGATCCTTATTGGTGGCCGCCAGAATACGCACATCCACCCGCACGGTCTGATCTCCGCCCACGCGCTGCAACTCGCGCTCCTGAATGACGCGCAACAGCTTTACCTGCATGGAAAGCGGAATATCGCCAATTTCGTCCAGAAATATCGTGCCTTTGTCCGCTGCCAGAAACCGCCCCTCGCGACGCTTTTCCGCCCCGGTGAACGCGCCCTTTTCATGGCCGAAAAGCTCCGATTCAAGCAGGGTTTCCGACAGGGCAGCGCAGTTCACGGCCACATAGGGGCCGGAACGGCGATTGCTGTTGGCGTGGATGAGCTTGGCCACAACTTCCTTGCCGGTGCCGGATTCGCCCGTCACAAGCACCGTGGCCTCAGAGGGCGCAATGGCCGAAACAAGATCCAGCACCTGCCGCATGGCCTGGCTTTGCCCTATGATGTTGCGGGCGTCCAGACCTGCCGCAAGCTCGTGGCGCAAAGTACGCACCTCGTGCCGCAGGCTGGCATGGTCCAGCGCGCGTTCAAGGGCAAGCTTGAGGGCATCAAAGGCCAGCGGTTTGGTAAGGTAGTCGTACGCCCCGGCCTTAAGCGCCTCCACGGCGCTGGAAACGTCCGAGTAGGCCGTCATGATCAGGATGGGAATTGCAGGATTGTAACCCTTGACGGCCCGTGTGGCTTCTATGCCGCTCATGCCCCCCATGCGCACATCCATAAGAATGAGGTCAAAAGGACGTTCACGACACAGTTCCAGGGCTTCCTCGCCGCTGGAGGCCCCGGTGGGCGCGTAGCCCCACTCTTCAAGCAGGGCGCGCAGCATTTCGCGGTGATTGTGGTCGTCATCCACCACCAGCAGCTGCATGGCGGGATTTGCAGTCATAACACTATCCTTGAACTGATCGGGATTGCATGGTTCGCAAGCGTTACAGGCATGACGCAACAGTGCGGGACTGCCCTAACTCTTGCCGTTTACAGGCAGGGTGAGCGTAAATTCCGCCCCATGCCCCGGCGCGTTGCCAACGCTTACGCGTCCGCCGTGCCCCTCGGCAATCTGATAGACGATGGCAAGCCCAAGGCCGGTTCCCGATGATTTGGTGGTAAAGTAGGGCGTAAAAATGGAAGCCTGGATTTCTGCCGGGATGCCCGGCCCCGTGTCGGCCACGGTGATGCTGAACATGCCCTCGGGCAGCGCGCGCGTACTCACACGCAGGGTACCTCCGTGATCCATGGCCTGAACCGCGTTGAGAAAAAGATTCAGCAGGGCCTGAGTGAGCCGCTCCGTGCTGACGCGTACCAGCGGAAAACCCGGTTCCATTTCAAAAACCACGGCAATATTCTTGGCCTTGAGGTCGGCCTCGGCAAGCCGCAACGCACGCCCTATAACTTCGCCAAGATCAGCCTGTACTGTTTCAAACGAGCCGGGACGCGCAAATTCCAACAACTCGGAAACCACGCGGTCCAGCCGTTCCACTTCGTCAATCATGCGTTGGGCGGCTTCTTCCTCGCGCCCCCCCAGAGGCATGCGCTTGGCGATATACAGGGCCACGCCCTTGATGGTGCTCAGGGGATTGCGGATTTCGTGCGCCACACCCGCCGCCAGATGCCCAAGGGCCGCAAGCCGGTCATTGCGCTGGGCGTCAGTCTGAAGGCGCTTCATTTCCGTAATGTCGCGCAACACAAATACGTTGCCCAAAAAAGCGCCGTCCTCATTGCGCATGGCCGCGCCGCCAAGGCTGATGGACAGCGGTTTGATCCCCGGCACGGCGAGTGTTGTTTCCTGCTCCAGAATGCGCGATCCCTTAACCAGTTTACCCGCCAGGGCTTCCCATTCCAGGCCGGGCAGACTGTTCAGCCGCCTTGCCCGTGCGGGTCTGCCGGGCTTGTCTGGGCCGCCTTGCGAGGCCGTCGCGCCAGAAGGAAATATCTCTGCACGCTGTTTGCCAAACATGGTCAAAGCTGTGTCGTTGATCATGGCAATACGCCCGTCCGGGTCGCTGATCACCAGTCCCAGGGGGAGGTTAGCCACGACCTCTGTGGCCATGACTTGTTGATCGCGCACAATACGCCGCCAGCGCCGGTTGTTGTGCATCCAGAACAGGGAGACAAAGGCGGCTAGCCCCAAGGCGGCAGCCAGTGCGGCAGAAAGCAGGTTGTTGCGCGCGTCCTGCGCCAGAGCATCCTCAAAAGGACGCGCGTCAAAGCCCACCAAGGCCACGCCCACCACCTGCCGGGGGGCTTCCGGGCCAGGACGGGCACCAGACACACCTCTGGGCACGGGCGGCGGAGGCGGTGGATTGCCAAACACATCGAGATCATATGGGCCTCCAGCACTCTCTGGGCCATCAATCCCCATCATGCGGCCCATCATGCCCATGCCGTGGGGGCCATGCCCGCCACCCATATGTTGTTGCCCATGCGAACGGCTCAGGGGCGCAAACACGCGAAAAACCTCAAAAACTTCCTTTCCATCCACCGTCCGCACCCGCCACATGGGCCGGTCTGAAACTTGGGTAAGGTGGGGGATATCCTGTGGCTGCACCAGCATGGGGGTGGGGACAAATTCCGGCGCGGTGTCATCCGGCACACCGGGGATTGGCGAACTGTCGCCGCTCTGGGCTAGGATGGCCCCGCTGGTGTCTGTCACGGCCATATAGAGAATGCCGGGCTGTCGGGCGGTTTCACTGAGCAGCGGACGCAGGCCGAGCACAGCGCCGGGGCTGAGGCGCAGGCCCGTACGGGTTCCGGCTTCAAGCGCCCAGATGAGCGCCTCGGCCCTGTCCGTAAGATTGTGTACCATAAAGGCCCGTTCGCGTTGATTGCTACGAACGGAGAGCCCCACCAGAGTCAGGCCGAGAATAAGGGCTGCCCCAATCAGCATCCAGGGTGAAAGACCCATGCGCGACAAGCGCTGGGAGAAAGATGAGCGAAAACGGATCATGAGTGTTTCCTCAACGGCGCAGTATCATAAGTATGTATTTTTTACTCACCGCGCAAGCCCCCTGGTAAAAATTGGATAGCTGCCCAGCCAACTGAGTAAAAAATGGACAGCATCAATCCCGACGGAGAACGCTCGATTTTCATTAATTTTATTTAATTAAGCAATTTTAGTGTATTACAAAAATTTACCCATCTTGGCACGGCCTTTGCCTATACAGCATCAAACGGCGCTGAAATACGCAGCACCAATCAGAAGACAAATAACAAACTGACGGCGCAACGTCACATTGAGGATACTGATATGTATGGCTGCGATATAGGAAGCGTAATGGGATGGGGAAATGGCATGACGCACCTTATATTCATGATACTGATTATTTCCCTTGCTGTCGCTTTTATCAGCAGAATATTCCCGTCGCAGAGAAAGAATATGGATTATACAGATTCCATGGCAATTCTCAAAAGACGGCTGGCCTCAGGAGAAATCACTCTTGAGGAATACGAAAAACTGAAAAAATCCATCTGAGCGGCCTTGCCTTCAGCAGGCCGAAATAAAGGAGAATATTCATGAAATCTCTCAAGCTTACTCTGATTTTCGCTTCCCTGGCCCTGGTGCTGGCCTTTGCGGTAAACGCTTCTGCCGCCAACACGGTTGATACCCAGATCAGTTCCTCCTGGTGCGGAGGCGGTCAATCCGGCTCGCACGGCCCCCACGGCTATGGGCATGGCTACGGGCGCTAACCGTCCTGGCAGCCAGAGGAAAAACCACCAAACAAACACGCAATTACCATTAAACTAAAAGGAAATACTACAATGAAGACCTCCAAGATCGTTACCAGCGGCGCGGCCCTTACCCTTGCCATCTTCCTCGGCCTTTCGGGCGTTGCCTCCGCCCAGCACGGCGACGGCCACGGCCCCGCAGGCATGGGCCCCGGCACTGGCATGGGCATGGGAATGGGCCCCGGCATGGGGTATGGCATGGGATTGTCCAGCGAGCAGATGGAAACCATGCAGCAGATCCACCAGAGCTTTGTTGAAAAAACACAGCCCACCATGCAGCAGCATTTTTCCAAGATGGCTGAACTGAACAATCTTGCCGCCGCTGGCGCCAAGCCCGATGACGCCCGCGTCAAGGCCGCCCAGAAGGACCTGCGCGAAATCGACGCCAAGCTTTACAGCGCCAGGGCCGAAATGCTCAAGCAGATGTCCGACAAGGGCATTCCCTTCATGGCTGGCCACGGCATGGGCCGGGGCATGGGACACCGCATGGGCGGACACGGCATGGGACATGGCATGATGGGTAACGGCATGATGAATCCCGGCGACTGCCCCGGCATGTCTGGCATGGGCGGCATGGACGCGGCTGGTGCCACTGGCAACGCGGTGCAGTCCGGCGCTACCGGAAACAAGTAACCTCACAGCAGCGCACCGAGCAGCCCGTTTAAGGGCAACGCACCTCCATAAAGCAAGCCTCCGGAACCGCATGATTCCGGAGGCTTGAGCATTTACGCAGCACCATATGCCGCACTGACCGCCATGCGCAAAAAAACCGCCCGCTCATGGGAGCAGACGGCCTGATCACAAGAAAAAACCGCCGTGAAACCCTGATTTCACGGCGGTTTTTCTGTCCGGGCGGCTATGCGGTATAGTCACCCCTATTGAACTTGATTTTTTCTGTCGTTGTCATCACGTCAAGCTCGTTGACCAGAGAATCAAGCCCAGCATTCTGGCCGCGTACAGAGGCCGTGCTGTTCTTGAGGGCGGAAACCTGCCCGTCTATCCCCTGCAACAGGGAATAGGCTTCGCGCAAGGAACCATTCTGGCCCGAGGAGCCCAGGGCGTTAACGTACGAATCCCACATGTCCAGCGTGCCGGAAGCCTGTGAAAAGGCACTCTGGATAACGTCTTCGTCCACATCTACCGATTCGGACTGGGTGGAGCCAAGCAGCATCTGACTGATCATGGATGCTTGCGAAGCCTGCCCCGCCGCCGTTGTGGGGAACGCAGAAGATGCAGCGGCATTTTCAAGGCCCATCTGTTCGCTCAAAGCCGCCTCAAAGCCGCCCTGCGCCGTCTGCGCTCGGGTTGTGCCCGGGGTCTGGCTCTGCTGGCGTAACAGCGCCTCAAGTTGATCGTTGGTAACTTTCATGTCGCCTCCAGGGTTGGCGTACTGCCGTTGCAGAAAAAATGCAAAAATCCTGCCACAAAGGCTCACTTCCATAACAGGCTGATTTTTCACAGGCTGGCAGAAGTTACGGGGAAAAAATTTCCCTGCCCCTTGGCGGCGTTAGGCGAAATGTCTTGTCTATTGTGCCGAAAAAAACTACCATTTATTACAGATGAAGGCAAAGGATAAAGGCTGCGACCCCAAACCAACCCCCTCTTGGTCGGCCATATTCAGCCAGCCCGTTAATCAATCTGCCTACCGGGGGGAACAGGAGTTTGCCATGAAGGATATCAAGAAGATTCTTTGCGCGGTAGACCTTTCCGAACACAGCAAGGAAGTTGCCGAATACGCGGTGCTTCTTGCCAAGGGCCTCAATGCGAGCGTGCTTGTTGTATACACTGCCCCCTCGCTGAGCCAGTACGTGGGCTTTCATGTACCCCCAAACACCATTGAAAACTTTGTCGGCGAAATCGTGACCGGCGCTGAAAAGTCAATGGAATCGTTTGTGGCCGAAAATTTCGTGGGCGTTGAAGCCAAGGGGCAGGTGCTCATCGGCTATGCCGCCGAAGAAATCCTCAACCGCGCCCGTGAAGAAAAGGCCGACCTTATCGTTATGGGCACCCATGGCCGCAAGGGCATTGACCGCATTCTTTTCGGCTCTGTGGCGGAAAAGGTGGTCAAGAACGCCGACATGCCCGTGCTGACAGTGCGCCCCACAGAAGCAGGCGAATAACTGGCGGATCTGGCCCTTCCTGCATGACCGCAGGCAGTTGCGCCAGTACCAGAGCCATAAAGAAAGACAAGCTTTCCAACTTTTTCAGCCAGCAAGCTGTCGCATTGCGATGGTTTGCTGGCTGAAACATACTGCAAACGCCGCAAAACGTCTTGCGCCCCATGCGCAGCCATGAATCTTCGCCTTTGCGGGCGATACCGGTGGAGTAACCATGTCCGAGATCAGTGTGCGCCAGGAAATTATGGCCCTCAAGGCCTATGTTCCCGGCCTTTCCATTGCCGAAATCCAGGATAAGTACAACCTGCCCCAGGTTATCAAGATGGCCAGCAACGAAAACCCGCTGGGCATGCCCCCTCTGGCCCGCGAGGCTGTGGAACGCCACGCGGCCGGGGCCTTCCGCTATCCTCAGGGCGGCAATCCGCGACTGGCAAAGGCACTGGGGCAGCGACACGGCGTTGACGAGCACCGCGTGGTTGTGGGCAACGGTTCGGACGAAATCATTGACCTGCTCATCCGCATTCTGGCGATACCCGGCGCGCACAACATTGTGTGCTTCAACCCCTGTTTCAGTATTTACCCCATTCAGGGGCGCATTTGCGGCGTAGAAATCCGGCGGCAGCCTCTCGAGGAAGATTTTTCCTTCAACTTTGCCGCCCTGCTGGAACTGGTGGACGCCAACACGCGCATTGTTTTTGTGACCACGCCCGACAATCCCTCGGGCTTTTGCCCCCCACGCACTGCCGTGGAGGCCCTTGCGCGCGATCTGGCGCACAAGGCCCCCGACTGCCTGCTGGTGGTGGACGAAGCCTACGTGGATTTTGCCGAAAATGAAAAAGCCGCATCCCTGCTGGCGAGCGGCATCATGCCCAAGAATACTGCCTTCATGCGCACGTTTTCCAAAAGCTTCGGGCTTGCGGGCATGCGCGTGGGCTACGGCATTTTGCCTGACCATCTGGCAGACTTTGTCTGGCGTGCGCGCCTGCCCTTCTCTGTCAATATTCTGGCGGAAGAGGCGGCTCTGGCGGCTCTGGCTGACGACACCTTTTACAACGCCACGCAGGATGCCGTGCGCACAGGCCGCAAGGAGCTGTTTGCGGGTCTGACCGCTCTGGGCTGCAAGGTGTGGCCGAGCGAAGCGAACTTTTTGATGTTCGGCATGCCCGAGGGCGCGCCCACCGCTGCCG
Organism: uncultured Desulfovibrio sp.; assembly: GCF_902477725.1. NCBI lineage: Bacteria > Pseudomonadati > Thermodesulfobacteriota > Desulfovibrionia > Desulfovibrionales > Desulfovibrionaceae > Desulfovibrio > uncultured Desulfovibrio sp. Next base: position 8,185 of record NZ_CABSIF010000011.1, read on the forward strand.
AATGCTTTGAAACCCTGCTCGCGCGCGGCATCATCATCCGTCCGCTCAAGAGCTACAGCTTGCCGGATCTGTTGAGGGTCAGCATTGGCAACCAGCAGGAAAACCTCGCATTCCTTTCCGCCATGGCAGATATTATTGCCCGCAAAGGGGAAAAGGCATGAGTGCGCGGCTTCCTGTGGTGACGCTTGACGGCCCGGCAGGCGTTGGCAAAACAACGCTGGCCCGGCGTGTGGCCGAAGGGCTTGGCCTTTCCTACCTTGATACCGGAGCCATGTTCCGCTGTATGGCGCTCAAGCTGGGCGCCGGGGCGGAAACATTGCCGGAAGAAGAACTGCGCACCCGCTGCGCGGAGTGGACGTTCACCCTTTCGGGCCTTGGTCAGCAGTCCACCCTGTTCTGCAACGGCGTTGCCGTGCGGGGCGAGGTACGCACCGAGACCGTGGGCATGCTGGCAGCCCGCATAGCCACTGTGCCTGTGGTGCGCGAAATTCTGCGCGCCACCCAGCGCGCCATTGGCGAGCAGTACCCGCTGGTGGCCGAAGGGCGCGACATGGGAACAGTGGTTTTTCCCGATGCGCGCTTCAAGTTTTTTCTGGATGCAGCGCCTGAGGTACGCGCCATGCGCCGTCTGCACGACCTTGAGTCCAGCGGGCAGAAAGCGGATCTCGCCACCCTGACAGAACAAATCCGCCAGCGCGACGCCCTTGACCGCAACCGCGCCGTGGCCCCCCTGCGCCCCGCGCAGGATTCGCTGATTGTGGACACGTCCCACCTTGACATTGAGGGGGTGCTGGGCGTCATCCTGCACCACATCAACGTGCATGGCGGTACGCAGAGCCTTCGCTCCGCCTGACGCGCACAGTAATCCACGCACCAATTCGCACCCTTAAAGGCCGAACCGTTTTATGGTTCGGCCTTCTTTTGTTTCCCTCTGGCGCTAGCTGCAAAGCACAGCGGCAAGAATTGCCCAACCAGGAAAATCCTGCCCGCGCGGCGCCCCTGAGCGCCAAGGCTTTGGCGCTTTAAAGTGGTGCAAAGCCGCCCCCCTGGCGTATATTTTGTACAAACTGCAAATCACCACTCTGTATTTATTGCACTCTTTTACTATTGGCACGTTCAGTGCATATGAAAAGGCAAGTCAGTGGCGCATAAAGCGTCCGACCACAAACCAGCCTCAGTTGGGGAGGATACCATGAGCAATCAACTGGATTACGAAATCAATAAGGAATTGGGCGAGTGCTACCTTTTCATGGGTGACTTTGACAAGGCCGAGGAATACTACCGCAAGGCCGCAGGCAGCAACTCCCAGAGCGCGGCCCCCTTCCTGGGCCTGGCCACCGTGGCCGTGCAGCGCTCTGATCTGGACAAGGCTCTGGTCCTGTACCAGAAGGCCGCCTCCGTGGAAGAAACCGACAAGGCCCTGTGCGGCATTGGCCTTGTGTACATGGAAAAGGGCGAACACCAGCAGGCCTTTGACTACTTTGCTGCTGCCCTGAAGAAATCCAGGGAAAACATTGTGGCTCTCAACTGCCTGGTGCGCGAATCTTATCAGCTTGGCTGCGTTGAAAACGCGCTGCCCTATCTGGAAGACACCCTGCACTCCGGCGTGGAAGCCGAGGCCGTTCGCGTCACTCTGGCCGGCTGCATGATCTACCTGGGCCGCGCCGAAGAAGCCCGGCAGCACCTTGAAGCCGTGTTGGGCGCTAACCCCACCAACACCAATGCCAAGGAACTTTTCGACACCATGGCTGCCTAGGAATGGCCAAAGCCACACCTCAGCCTGTACATACTCCCCTCCCCACATGATTTTCCGGCCCCTGGCGGGTGTCGGGGGCCGGAAAATCATTCCCTGAGGGAAGCCACGCGCCGCTGCCGCTATTGATCCGTTCTTCGGATCGGGCACGGCGGCACGGAGCGCCGGAAAAACCCCTGATGTACGTCAGGGGTTTTTGTGTGTGGGCGGCTCACTCCGCCTGCGATTTACTGTGGGCAGCGGCAATTGCCGCTGTTCAGATTTTTGCCCGGATTTCGTCGTAGCTTTCCCGCAGCTTCATAATCTGCGGATCGCTGAGAACCAGTGCTCCATCGCGCGCCACAGCACACATGAAAAGCAGGGCCTCCTCTGCATCAGACATGCTGTTGCAGACAATATCATAGTATTCCGTCCTGGTGGCCGGATCAATCTTTCTGGCGCTTTCTGCCGCTTGCCGGAAGGTCTTGATAAACACCTCGCACAGTTCGTGCCGGAAGACCCGGCGGCCAAAAACCTGCAGCATGGGTGTCTCCGCCTGCGCGCCCGCAAGCACGCCTTCCACCTCGCGCACAAGGGCCGCGCCAGCCTCGGCGCTGCGGGCGTTTAAGGCGGTTACATCGCACAAACACTCACGCACCACCAGCCGCACGTCTGCTACGCTGAAACGGCGCTCGCGCGATTTTTTAAATTCGTCCATGAGCAGCAGGAACATGCGCTCCCGGTGGTAGATCTGCGCAGCCTTTTTCTGCTTTTGCAGCTCCTTGCGCTGCTCACGCATTTCATCGTTCTGCATTTTTATGGAAACAATGATGCCCGCAAATGCGAGCCCTGAAAACAGCGTGTTAAGCACCCCGAAGGAATCGCCGAAGGTGCCGGACTTGCTGAAATCTTCCACTGACCAGTAGAGCAATACAGCCGATGCGGCCCAGATAACGGTCACAAGCAAGGCCGCTTTCCAGAACAGCGCCCATGTCACCCTGTCAGGCGAAGTTTCCGCTGCGGCGTGAGCGTGCGTACCTCCAGAAGGGGATGACATCCCCGTATTCAAAAAACTTGCGTTTTCAGTATCCTTAGCGCGCGGTGAGCGTGCTGCCATACAGTGTTCCTCCATTGCTTGCGCGGTGCAGACCCTGCCGCACGCCTAACATAGCCTTTCGGCGCTGCCCGCGCAAACAAGGCTGGCGGCGATGGCCCCAAGCTCCGTTGCAGGCTGTTGACGAGCCATGTTGCAGCAGATATGAGATTTACGCTCTGTTCAACTTCTTCCGGCCTGCCAGGCATTAGCTCTTGCGACCGCCCGATGGATCTTCCATGCAGATACCAATTCCCGTCAGCACCGTGGGCCTGCTGTTCTGTTCCAATCTTTTCATGACCTTTGCATGGTACGGGCACCTGCGCTATAGAAGCACCGCCCTGCCGCTGGTTATCATTACAAGCTGGGCCATCGCCTTTTTTGAATATGTTTTGCAAGTACCTGCCAACAGAATAGGCTACGGCTATTTTTCAGCGGCAGAACTGAAAACCATTCAAGAAGTCATCTCCCTGACTGTTTTCATGGGCTTTTCCGCTTTTTGGCTGCACGAGCCGTTGCGCTGGAACCACCTTGTGGGTTTTGCGCTTATTGTGCTGGCTGCATGGGTTATCTTTAAGGAATGGTAGGCAGCGTGTTGGATTTCAGTCTTGCTACATACGTCATTGGCATAGCCGCGGCATTTGGCGGCGGATTTATTGATTCCATCGCTGGCGGCGGAGGGCTTATCACCATGCCCGCCCTGCTGCTCTCCGGTGTACCGCCGCACCAGTCCCTGGGCATCAACAAGGTCAGCGCCTGCCTTGGCACCACGGTTGCCCTTGGCAACTTTGCCCGCAGTAATCTGGTATTGTGGCGGGTAGCCTTGGCGGGCATCGCTTTTTCACTGGTTGGCTCGTGGGCTGGGTCACGCCTTGCCCTGCTGCTGGACGCGGCTGTTCTTGGCAAGGTGCTGGTGGCCTTGCTGCCCATAGGCATGTGCGCAACCCTGTTGCCCAAAAAAGAACGCAAGCAAACACCCCTGCCGCACTCAGGCCCCCGCTTCTGGATTCCCGTGGCCTTTGTGTGCCTTGTTATGGGCGGCTATGACGGATTTTTCGGCCCCGGCACCGGGAGCTTTCTTATCCTCGCCTTTCACTGGATTCTGCGCATGGGCCTGATGGAAGCCTCCGCCACCTCCAAGGTGCTCAACCTTGCCTCGAACTTTGCCGGAGCCGTGGTTTTCATCATCAACGGCGTGGTGGTGTGGAGTCTGGCCCTGCCCATGGCCGCAGCCTGCTGCCTCGGCAACTGGATGGGAAGCCGCATGGCTATTCGCGTGGGGCCTGCGGCTGTGCGCCGCTTTTTGACCATTTCGCTCAGCCTCTTGCTGCTTACCCTGGTATGGCAGTATTTTCTGGCTCCGAGCATGCATTAACAAACCAGGGCCATACAGTTCAATGCAAACAGCCCCGGAATGCGATATTCCGGGGCTGTTTGCATTGAGAGAAGTGCAGAACTAGCCGCGCTTCATCTCGCTGATAAGTTCACTCATGCGCTCGGCCTGCCGGGCAAGCTCGCTCACGGCCCGGGAAGCCTCACCCATGGCCTGCGCCGTCTGGCTGGACATTTCGTTGACGCTGACAATGGACTGGTTGATCTCGTCGCTGGTGGCGGACTGCTGCTCGCTGGCCGTCGCGATGGCGCTCACCTGATCTGCCGATTCCTCGACCTTGGTTACAATCCCCTGCAAGGCCTCACCAGACTGCTTTGCAAGCTCGGCGGCCTTTTCCACCTCCGCCAGCGCCTTGTCCATAGCGGCAACGCTCTGTCCCGCGCTGCCCTGGATGGCAGAAATGGCATTGCCCACGTCATTGGTGGAGGCCATGGTTTTTTCCGCCAGTTTGCGCACTTCATCGGCCACCACGGCAAAACCGCGCCCGGCCTCGCCCGCGCGGGCGGCCTCAATGGCGGCATTGAGCGCCAGCAGGTTGGTCTGGTCGGCGATGTCCGAGATCACGTTCATGATCTGGGTGATGGCCTGGGCATGCTGGTTCAGCGTGGTCATGTCACCCTTGAGTGCCAGCGAAACCTTGTGCACCTGCCCTATGCTCTGCAAGGCGTTTTCCACAATATTCGCACCACGTTCGGCATTGGCCCGCGTTTCCGCAGACACTGCCGAAGCCGCGGAGGCATTACGGGCAACTTCCTGCACGGTGGCGTTCATTTCATTCATGGCAGTGGCGGCCTCGGCCAGACGCTGGGCGGATTCCACGGCGCTCTTGTCCGACTGCTCGATCTGTGCGGAAAGCTCTGTGGAAGCGGCGGAAATAACACTCACCACTTCTTCCAGTTGCCCCGCTGCCGTCAGCATGCCCTCGCGCTTGGCGCTCTCGGCCTGGCGTGCAGCTTCTTCGGCTCTGGCTGTGGCTTTTTCCGCCTCTTCCGTAGCGTGCTGCGCAGCCTGGGTTTTGTGTTCACTTTCGCTCAAAAGGTGTCTGATGCTTTGCACCATGCGCCGCATGCCCGCAGCAAGTGTGCTGAATTCGTCTCCACGCTTTTCAGCAACGTCAAACAGGGCGCGTTCCTTGTCGTTGGTTTCAAGGCGACCACCAGCAACGGCTTCGGCCACGCTAGAAATGCCGCCCACCATGCGCACAATGCCCCGGGCCGAGAAAAAGATCATGGTTCCTACTATCAGCGCACAGGCCAGAGTAAGCAGGCTGGCGTTGGTCAGCAGGTCGCTGGTGGGTTTGAAGATTTCTCCACGGTCAAATTCCACGCACAAAATCCAGCCTTCATGCGGCAGCGGCTTGTAGTACAAGCCCTTTTCGCCATTGCCAATGTCAAATCGGGTGCGGCCTTCTTTTTGCTGCAACAGGGCCGCCACATGGGCAATCTTGCTGTCGTTGCGCCCAATGACCTTTCCATCAGGGTGCAGTGCTACGCGCCCCTGAAGATCATATACGTAGACCATGCCCTTCTGGCCGATCTTGATCTTATCCGTGGTATTTTTGCCCAGAATTTTATTGTCTATGCCCGCAGCAAGCACAGCCATGTTTTTCCCGTCCAGCTTGAGCGGCATGGCGAGCACGGTGTAGACCTCGCCAGTGGCGGCATCTACCATGCCGACAACACTGGGTTGGCCATTCTTGCTCTTTGCAAAGTATTCCTTGTCAGAAAAATTGGTGCCGACAAACTTGTTCTTCCCCTGCTGCTTATCGACGCGGTACCCAAGCACGGTGCCGTCCATGGCAATGATAGCAGCGGAAGAAACCATATCGTTATTTGTCACAAAAGAATCAAGCGCCTGGTCTGCCCGCGTAAACAGGGAACCCTCAAAGGCATCCGATTTGTTGCGGGAGTAGGCCTCCACCTGATCCCTGATCCGCTGGTTCTCGGTCATGGTTTGCAGGCCCTGTTCTATCCCTGAAAACACTGCGTCAAGCCCGATACTCTGACACTCAAGCAAGGCGCTCATATCTGTGGCAATCTGCTCGCGCAGGATTTCTTCTGACATCTTGTAGCAAACCCCTGCCACAAGCATCAGCCCCACTATTGCAGGCGTGAGGATGGAAATTCCCATTTTCGCAAGTAATCCGAGTTTCATCACTACCCCTTTTGCGTCGCGTCTACGCACTGAATGACCGAAAGGCTAATTACCATGTGAAAAATCAAACTACCCCTGAAATCCCTTAAGGCTGGCGTATTCTAGTGAACTTATCGGACAAAACGTGACTTTCAATATATCAATTATACTTATTTTCACAAGAAATCACTACAAACGAGCTAGGGTTTTTTACACAGTTATTTTGAGCTACTGCATATCAATCCCATTTAGGAGGGAAAGCCGTAGACATCTGATACCAGATAACAACAACTATTTGTGTTAAGCGCAGCATGGCAGAACACCGCTAAACTGCGGCGAGCCCAACTGCCGGATAATGATGATCAAAGTTATCAGCGTCTGGAACCAGCCGGATCGGATAGGTCAGGCAAAGCCCCACCCGCTATGGCCCACAGATACAGGCTTGCAGCCGAACCATAAGGACTGTAGCGCCGACGATAGACTTCAAAGCGGTCGCGGCTGACTTCCCGGTGCCTATGCAGCATGCGCAGGCCCCGCAGGATGGCAAGGTCGCCAAAACTGAGCACATCAGGTCGCTGGAGTGAAAACAGCATGAGCATTTCCGCAGTCCACACGCCAACCCCGTCCATCGCGCAAAGGGTGGTGCAAAGGCTGGCATCGTCCATGAGCCGCAGGGCCTCCACGTCCAGTTCTCCCAGCAGCACCTTGCGCGCGGCGGCCTTCATATAGCCAACCTTGCGGAAGGAAAGCCCCACTCCCTGCAACTCGGCAGTCTCTGCGCCGTCAATGGTTTCAGGCGTCACTTCGCCAAGGGCAAGCACAAGCCGCGCCCACACGGTCTGCTGCGCCTTGGTGGCAATCTGCTGCCCGACTATGGAATGCATGAGCGCGTCAAACAGGTCTGGCCGCACCTCCCGCTGTATGGGGCCTATGCGTTCTATGGCAGAGGCCAAACGTTTGTCTTTGCGGGAGAGGAAGTCGATTTCTTTTTGACCGTATAGAAAATACTGGGGCATTATTACGTCCTGGACAAGGTTTCTGTATCTGAACATACAGCAAGCCAACGTACTGGCGCAAATAGAAAAATGTAATGGATGCCTTTACCGTAGCTATGAACCATAAAAAACGGCGCGGAATCTCAAAGATTCCACGCCGTAAAGGAATTATGTCCGCTTTTAAAACAGCTAATGCTTAACCAGCCTAGTTTTTGAGGCTGTGAATAGGCGCAGGGATGCGACCGCCAAGGCCGATAAAGTCTGTGGCATCGCCCTTGGGCACGGGAATGATGGCAGCCTTGCCGAGCAGACCGCCAAAAGACACTTCTTCGCCAACGCCCTTGCCGGGCACGGGAATAAGGCGCACAGCCGTGGTCTTGGTGTTGATGACGCCGATGGCCATTTCGTCGGCAATGATGCCGGAAATGGTCGAAGCGGGCGTGGCGCCGGGAATGGCGATCATGTCCAGACCCACAGAGCACACGCTGGTCATGGCTTCCAGCTTTTCAAGGCTGAGCAGGCCGGAGGTGGCCGCAGCCTCGATGCTGGAATCTTCCGACACGGGGATAAACGCGCCGGACAGGCCGCCCACGGACGAAGAAGCGAATGCGCCGCCCTTTTTCACCGCGTCGTTGAGCATGGCCAGCACGGCAGTAGTGCCGGGCGCGCCAATGCTCGAAAGGCCCATGCTCTGGAAAATTTCGCCCACAGAGTCGCCCACCGCAGGGGTGGGAGCCAGCGAAAGGTCGGCCACACCAAAGGGCAGGCCCAGACGGGTAGCTACTTCGGTACCGATCATTTCGCCCACGCGCGTCACCTTGTAGGCCGTGCGCTTGATGACTTCGGCCATATCCAGCAGGGTAAGGCGGCCGCCCTTGCCGTTGTGCCCGGCTTCACGGGCGCGATCCAGAGCCTTTTTGACCACGCCGGGGCCGGAAACACCCACGTTGATGACAACGTCAGGCTCGCCCACGCCAAGGTAAGCGCCAGCCATGAAAGGAACATCCTGCGGAATGTTGGCAAAAACCACCAGCTTGGCGCAGCCAATGCCGCCGCGCTCGGCGGTGGCTTCGGCCACCTTGAGGATCTGCTGACCCATAAGGGCCACAGCATCCATATTGATACCGCTACGTGACGAAGCCACGTTGATGGATGAGCAGATGCGGTCGGTTTCGGCCAGGGCCTGGGGCAGCGCTTCAATCAGGGCGCGGTCGCCCTTGGCAAAACCCTTTTCCACCAAGGCAGAAAAACCGCCCAAAAAATCAACGCCCGCTTCCTTGGCGGCCTCGTCGAGGGCCTTGCACACGCGCACCATGCCATCGGGGCCAAAAGGCGCGCCCACCACGGCAATGGGGCTCACGCTGATGCGTTTGTTCACCACGGGGATGCCGTATTTGTCGCCCACTTCGTTGCACACGCTCACGAGCTGCGAGGCGTAGCGGTGCAACTTGGCCTTAACGTTGGCGGTAAAAAGATCAAGGTCATGACTGACGCAGTCAAACAGGCTCACGCCAAGGGTGACTGTGCGCACGTCAAGATGCTCGTTGCGGAGCATGTTCAGAGTGCTTATAACTTCGCGTTCTGAAAGCATGGAGGTCTTCCTGTATGTTCGGGCTGTCGGCCTGCCATATGGCGGCCCCGCCCGGAAGGCGGTTTTGCCCTGACGCGCAAAACCGGGCGTTCAGGGGAATGTGCATCGTATCTGAAAGAGAGCGTTACGCAGTGGTGGGCGTCCGCTCACACAGTCGCAAGGGCAATTTATGTTGAAATTAACCTCGGGCCTGTTGCCACTATGAGAAGTCTTGTTCCCTGCCAAGGAAGGAAGCCTTTCTATGAAGGGAGTGTATGTTACGGCACTCAACCGGGATAAAAGATTTTCAGACGCAGGCAGGGGCAAAAGAGCCAGAGTGGCGACAGGTCCTAAAAAGAATTCACCCGATGCACGGCCTCAAAAATATCTCTGTGCTGGGCGCTGACGCGCAGATCGCGCTTCTGCCCTTCGCAGTCAAGCTCACGGCGCAGGCGGCCCATGTCAACGCTGTCAGGCACCATGACCTCAAACACAAAAAGCGCATGGTTGTTGCCGCCCTCGCCCAGAATGGCCTTGAGGCTTTCAATGTTCACACCGTGCTGGGCAAACACGCGGCTCATGGCGGCGATAAGACCGGGCTTGTCCGGCCCGTCGGCAGTGACCACAAAGGGTTCGCAGTGCAGGTCTGTGCCCCACTGCCCCTTGATTGCGGGCCGCACGAGGACGGAGAGATCAACCTTGGCGGATTCCAGCCCGGCGCTCAGCTTGGAGCGCAGGGTTTCCGCGTTTTTTTCCGGCGCAGCAACAACAAAGATAGCCGCAAATTCGCCGGAAAGGATGGTCTGGGTCACTTCTTCGATGTTGCAGCCGCTGTCTTCGAGAATGCGGCTGACGTTGGCCACCACGCCGGGGCAGTCGCGCCCCAGAAAGGAGGCTGTAAATTTTTGCATGACGCTTTCCTTGAAAAAGCCGCCAGCTTGAATCTGACGGCGGTTGTATCGTGTAAAAGGGTTTTATATACGTAAACAGGTCAAAACTTCAAGGGGGCGCAAAGCCCCGACTGGCGCGGCTATAAGCCGCCGCATGCATTGATGTTTCCTGCTGCGCCAGAGTCGCATCAACAGTATGAGCATCCAACAAACCACGATTTTACATCAAGTTGCAGACACACTCCTCACAATCTTGACGCCCAAGCGTGAATGGCATACCGTAACGCTCCTTTCAGGTATGGGCTATTCAGGAGTCGTTACGTGGATACTCGGGAAAAGAAAAACAGCAAGCCGGCTATCAAGCTGGGTACCAAGTCGCAGCATGCGGGCTATTTTATGCCCATGCTGGAAAGTTTCGCCGCGCGCGAAGGCCTCAACGAAGTCGTCAAAAACAGAGTTGTCAAATCGTGCGACCTTTTGGATGCGGGCGTTCCGCTTTTCCCCAACGACTTCCGCAAGGAACACGACGTCGCCTGGGTGCTGGACAAATTCGGCGCTCTTGAAGGCGACTCCCTGGACAGCCAGGAAGACGTGTTTGCCATTGCGGGCCGCATAGTTTCCCTGCGCTCGTTCGGCAAGGTGGCCTTCTTCCATATTATGGATCAGAGTGGTCGCATCCAATGTTACGCCTCGCGCGAACACATGGATGAAGCAAACTACACTGTGGTCAAAAAGCTCGATGTGGGCGACATCGTGGGCGTTTCCGGCCACCTGTTCCGCACCAAGACGGGCGAACTCACCATTGCCTGCCGCAAGATCAAGCTCATCACGCGCTCCATGCGTCCCCTGCCGGAAAAATATCACGGCCTCACAGACATGGAAACGCGCTACCGCCAGCGCTATGTTGACCTTATCGTCACACCACGCGCGCGCGAAATTTTCTTTAAACGTAGCCTGATTGTGCGCGAATTCCGCCGCTTTATGGAAGACCACGGCTTTATGGAAGTGGAAACTCCCATGATGCAGCCGCTGGCTGGCGGCGCTGCGGCCAAGCCTTTCAAAACGCACCACAATGCCCTTGATTTGCCCCTGTTTTTGCGCATTGCGCCCGAACTCTACCTCAAGCGGCTGCTGGTGGGCGGATTTGAAAAGGTCTTTGAACTGAACCGCAACTTCCGCAACGAAGGTATCGATACGCGCCATAACCCGGAATTCACCATGTGCGAATTCTACTGGGCCTATGCCACGTTTGAAGACCTCATGGATTTTACGGAACAGCTTATTGCCCACCTTGCCATGACTGCCTGCGGCACCACAGTGGTACCCTATCAGGGCGAAATGATCGACCTCACGCCCGGCAAGTGGACGCGCCTCAGCTTCTACGATTCGCTCACCCAGGTGGGCGGGCATTCGCCGGAATTCTACAACGATTACGGCAAAGTCAAGGCCTATATCCGCTCGCGTGGTGAAAAGGCCGCCGACAGTGAAAGCCTGCAAAAGCTGCATGCCAAACTTTTTGATCTTGATGTGGAAGGCAAGCTCATTCAGCCCCACTTCATCTATCATTACCCAACGGAAATCTCGCCGCTTTCGCGCCGCAATGACGAGCATCCGGAACTGACGGATCGCTTTGAGCTGTTCATCACCGGGCGCGAGCTATCCAACGCATTTTCCGAGCTCAATGACCCCGTGGATCAGCGCCTGCGCTTTGAAGATCAGGTGCGCGAGCGCGAAGCGGGCGATGACGAAGCCCACAGCATGGATCAGGATTACCTGCGCGCCCTCGAATACGGCATGCCCCCGGCTGCGGGCCAGGGCGTAGGCATTGACCGTCTGGTCATGCTGCTTACCGACTGCGCCTCAATCCGTGAAGTTATTCTCTTCCCCTTGCTGCGCCCAGAAGTGTAACAACGGTAGTATGCTACTTTATTGATCGCCTTTAAAAAGTATTGATACGCTAGTTCCACAAAGCGCCGCCTCATTGGTGGCGCTTTTTTTGTTGTTCAGCAGTCTTAGCCAGTTACAAATTCAGCCTGTCATAAAAAATTGCCTGCAAAAAAACATTTTTGAATCAAAAGCATATACTATTGTCGCCACTGGTCGATAGTTATACTCATAAAAGTGTAAGCCAAGCCCATTGGGCATGTCTTCGCGCATGGCGCATACATTTATCGTGGTTTGGGCAAGGAGGTTCTTATGAAAATGGGGCTGCTGAGCAAGATGCTCCTGTCCATTCTTACTCCGGCAATTGCAGGACTGCTGCTGGTTGCTGGTGTGAACTATAAAATTTCTGAAAGCAACTTGCGCGAGCAGATTATCAACGATGCAAGGGCGCTGCTGCGCTGCCAAAGCATCGGCCTGCACGCCATGCTGAAGGTGATGGAAGAATCGCTCGCCATGGTTGCCGCCGACAACCGGGTTATTTTATATCTTGACGCTGTCAACGATAAAATGCCTGAAGTCATGACGCGTACGCTGTTCAACGATGCGGATGCCGCACTCAATACATTTGTTACGCTCAATTCCTACTTTGAATTTTGCGGTGTTGCCGGAAAGGACGGCATAGCCATTGCCCATCACCTGGATGGCGAAAAACACCCCAGCAAATCCGTAGGGGTGAGTTTTACTGACCGCTCGTACTACCAGCGCGCCATGCAAGGCCAGAAAACCATTACTGGCGTGATCAGCAAAACCACGGGCAGGGTTGCAACCATCATAGGCCTGCCCATCATGCGCAATGACAAGCCCGAAGGCCTCGTATGGGCAGGCGTTGACAACGAAAATCTCGCCCGCACCACCACAAGCCAGATTGATTTCGGCACCAAGGGCGGTATCTATGCCTATGACACCAAGGGCATGGTGATGCTGAGCCGTGACCCCAAGGCATTTGGGCGGGATGACAGCAAAAAACCCCATGTTGTGGAGATACTGAAAAAACCTGAGGGATTGGTGAGATTTACGGGTGAAGACGGCAGCAACAAATCTGTCTTTTACCGGGCCATGCCGGAAGTCGGCTGGGTTCTTTGCCTGGAAGTGGACAGAGACGAAATCTACACACCCATGCGGATAATGCTGGGCAACTCCATGATGCTGACTTTTGCTAGCGCCCTTGTGGTTGGGCTGATTATCTTCTTTGCGGCGCGGGCCATCGCGCGACTGCTCAGGAGCATTTCCGGTATTGCGGAATCCGTTGCTGAGGGTCGCCTTGAAACAACCCCTGCAGAAAAAGCCATGCTCTTTGCCGCAGAAAAACGCCGTGATGAATTCAGCACGCTGGCATCGGGCATGGAACACATGGTTGGCAATATCCAAACACTGCTGCAAGAAAGCGAGCAAAAAGCCAGAGACGCCCAGCAGGCAACTGAAGAAGCCAGACTTGCTACCGCGCGCGCTGAAGAAGCGGCCCAAAGGGCAGAGAATGCCAAGCGGGAAGGCATGTTGGCTGCAGCGGGGCAACTGGAAGAAGTGGTCGCCATTATTTCTTCTGCCTCAAGCCAGCTTTCCGGGCAGATTGAGCAGTCGGAGCAGATAGCCGCGCAGTCGGCCCAGCGCCTCAGCGAGGCCGCAACTGCCATGAGTCAGATGAATGTGACCGTGCAGGAAGTGGCCCGCAACGCCTCCTCGGCCTCGGCAGTTTCTGCCGAAACGCGCACCAATGCAGAAAGCGGCGCAAATATTGTGGAAAACGCCCTCCAAAGCATCGGGCAGGTGCAAAAGGTTTCGCTGGCGCTCAAGGACGACATGACCAAGCTGAACCAGCATGCCCAGGCAATTACCCAGATCATGAACGTGATCTCGGACATTGCCGACCAGACCAACCTGCTGGCCCTCAACGCCGCCATCGAAGCTGCCCGCGCTGGCGATGCCGGGCGCGGATTTGCCGTGGTGGCCGATGAAGTGCGCAAGCTGGCGGAAAAAACCATGGCCTCCACCAATGATGTGGGCAATGCGATATCTGCCATCCAGCAGAGCGCTTCGCAAAGCGTGGCCGCCATGGACAAGGCTCTGATGGAAGTAAACACGGCCACCGAATTTGCCAACCAGTCGGGTGCCGCCCTGCGGGATATTGTGAGCAATGTAGAGGCCACTGCCGATCAGGTAAGCGCCATTGCAACCGCCAGTGAGGAACAATCCGCCGCCAGTGAAGAAATCAACCAGTCCATCGTGCAGGTCAACGCCATGTCCGGCCAGACTTCGCAGGCGATGGGCCAGGCCACAAAGGCCGTGGCCGACCTTGCCCAGCAGGCGCGCAGACTGAGCGAACTTATTGAGGCCATGAAACGGGGCTAAAACCCGGAATAATAAAACTTGTGGATGATCTGCCTTGTCCTTGAGGGCAAGAATGAAAAGAGGGTCCCCGGTTTGGTTTGTCCGCCAGCCGGGGGCTTTTGCCTGGTAGTTTTCCCGCCATAATGGCTAAAATTCAAAATCACATCAGGCAGAGAAACTAGCAGCAGACAAAAAAACCAAGAGCTGTCAGCGTTCTGGCAGAACCGAACAGACACGCCAATCTGCCGCCCGGAATCTGCGCCGCGCTCCTGCCCCGCCAGTGGCCCCGGCAAGAGAGCGCCCGCGACCTCTTGCCATTGCCTGCCAGCAGCAATCCTTGACGCTATTGGCTTGCCTTGTGGCAACGCAATGTCCCAGGTCTAAAATAACTCTTGAATATCCGGGCAAGGTGGGACAATATGCCGCAAATGTCATTTGAACTATTCGTTGCCCTGCGCTACCTCTTTTCGAGGCGAAAGCAGACATTCATCTACATCATATCGATCATGTCCATTCTGGGCGTGGCTATCGGCGTTGGTGCGCTGGTGGTGGTGCTTGGCGTGTACAACGGCCTCACCACCGACATGCGGGACAAAATCCTTGGGGCCAATGCCCACGCCATTGTCATGTCCTATATCCCCTCGGCCTTTGAGAACCGCACCGACCTTCTGGACCGGGTGCGTTCCGTCAAGGGCGTGACCGGGGCAACCCCCTTTATTTACACGGAAGTCATGCTTTCCGCTGGCGGCGGCGTCAAGGGCGTGGTCTTGCGGGGCATTGACCCGCAGTCGGCCCCTGCGGTGCTTTCCATGCTGCGCCAGATGCGCGTTGGTTCTGCCGCCGACCTTGAGCGCGAAGGCGCGCCAGGGCTTATTATTGGCGAGGAACTGGCCAAACGCCTTGGGCTTGGCATGGGCAGCCGCGTGAACCTGCTTTCTCCCTCAGGGCAAAAAACCACCTCGGGCTACGCGCCGCGTGTGCGCCCCTTTGAAGTGGTGGGCATTTTCAAGACAGGCATGTTTGAATACGACTCCTCGCTGGGTTTTGTTACGCTCAACGCGGCGCGCGATGTGCTGGGCCTGCCGGAAAATTATCTTTCGGGCGTGGAACTGACCGTGGCCGATGTATACAAGGCGGACAAAACCGCAGCCGAAGTTTCAACCGAGCTTGGCTCGCCCTTCTACGTGCGCTCGTGGATGGAAATGAACGCCAACCTTTTTGCAGCGCTCAAGCTGGAAAAAATCGGCATGTTCATTCTGCTGGCCATGGTGGTGCTTATCGGTTCTTTCTCCATTGTAACAACACTGGTCATGCTGGTTATGGAAAAAACCCGCGACATCGCCATTATGATGTCCATGGGGGCTACAAGCGGCATGATACGGCATATTTTCATGTTTCAGGGAACAATCATCGGGGTTGTCGGCACATTGCTTGGCTATGCATTTGGGCTTTCGCTCGGCTGGCTGCTCAAGCGCTACCAGTTCATCAAGTTGCCTGAAAACGTCTATACCCTCGATCATCTGCCCATTATCATCACCCTCTCCGATGTACTCATCATTGGCGCAAGCGCCATGCTGCTGTGCTTTCTGGCCACCCTTTACCCGGCACGGCAGGCATCACGCCTGCAACCGGCAGAAGCCCTGCGCTACGAATAGCCATGTCAGCACTCTATACTTTTTCAAACGTGGGCAAAAAATTTGCCACACCTGGTGAAGAGACCGAGATTATCAAGGATATTAACCTGGTTGTGGAAGAAGGCGAGATGCTCGCCATCGTTGGACAGTCCGGTTCCGGAAAGAGTACCCTCTTGCATCTTATGGGTGCACTTGATACTCCAAGTACGGGCGAGATATGTTTTGAAGGGCGCAACATGGCGCTCATGAGCGCTGACCAGAAAGCTGCCTTTCGCAACAAGACTCTGGGCTTCGTTTTTCAATTTCATCATCTGCTGCCGGAATTCTCAGCCCTCGAAAATGTGGCAATGCCGGCAATTATCGGCGGTGCTAAACAAAGCGCCGTTATGAGCCGTGCGCGTGAAATGCTTGATCGCGTGGGGCTATCGGCGCGTATGGAAAGCAAGATCGCCACTCTCTCGGGCGGCGAACGCCAGCGGGTGGCCATTGCGCGTGCGGTTTTTATGCGACCGCGCGTTCTGTTGGCTGACGAGCCCACCGGCAATCTGGATGAAGTTACGGGAGCGCAGGTGGGTGCTCTCATGAACGAACTCAACCGTGAATTGGGCATGACCCTCGTAGTTGTAACGCACAACCGAGAGCTGGCCGCAGGCATGGGCAGAACCCTGGAACTGAAAGCGGGGACCTTGTATGAAAAGATTTTTGGATAACGTACTGTGCAAAGCCCTGTGCCTTGCCGTGCTGGCCTGCGCCACCCTGGCGCTTCCAGGTGGAGCCGTTGCGGCAGAAGGGGCCCTTGTGCTTGTTCTGCCCTTTCAGGTGAACGCCGGGCCGGAAATGCCCAACGCCTCGCAGGATGTGCCGCAGGCGATTGCCGATCAGCTCAAACAGAACGGCATGCGCACTGTTCCTATGGAAACCGCCCGCGTTTTACAGCGCAACAGCGGTGAATCCATTGACCTTGCCACCGCGCGCGAACTCGGCCGCAAGGCTGGAGCGCGCATGGTTATTTACGGCAAGTTCAACCAGCTTGGTCAGGGTTTTTCCATGGACACGCGCATTGTGCCTGTCTATGAGGGCGAAGCTGTCCCCGCCGGATTTGAGCGCAACTCGCTGACCTCGCTGAACGAATGCGCCGCTGTGCTGGCCAAACGCGCGGCAGAAATTGCAAATCCCGCCACTGCCGCCGAGGCAGCGCCCAAAAAGAGCGATGCGCCGGCCACTCTTGTTCCCATGAACGCCCCCACCTCTGCCCACGGCGGTATTGCCGATGTGCAGGTACGCGGCATGAAGGTGCTTGACCCCGATACCGTGCTCATGCGCCTCACCATCCGCAAGGGCGACAGCCCGGACGCCACGGCCATCAACGAAGAAGTGAAGCGCATATGGGATATGGGCTACTTCAGCGATGTGCAGGCCACACTTGAAGGCAACGTGCTTGTGTTCACCGTGGTTGAAAAGCCGCGCATCGACAACATCGTTGTTGATGGTTCGGACAAGGTCAGCAAGGACGACGTGCTGGCAGCCATGGGCACCAAGAGCGGCAGTGTTCTCAACGAACAGGTGCTTTCGGACGACCTTCAGAAAATCAGCGAGCTGTACCACAAGGAAGGCTTTTACCTTGCCAAGGTCACCTACCGTCTTGACGACCGTCAGGGTGGTCGAGGCGCAGTGCTGGTAATCAGCGTTACCGAAGGCAACAAGCTTTATATCAGGGACGTCAAGATTGAAGGCCTTAACAAGCTCAATCGCGGCGATCTTGACAAATACATGGCCCTCAAGACGCGCGGCATGTTCTCGTGGCTGACGGGTACCGGCGTGCTCAAGGACGAATACCTGGAGCGCGACACCAACGCCATTGCCGCCTTTGGCCTTAACGAAGGCTACGTGGACATTCAGGTGGCTGCGCCAACCGTTGAATACCGCGATGACGGCATCTACATCACATTCAACGTGCACGAAGGCCCGCGCTACACCGTGCGCGACGTGGTCTTTGCGGGCGATGTTATCGACAGCGAAGACAAGATGCTTGAAGTCGTGCAGATGGACGACTGGAAAAAATCCGACAAGTACTTCTCCCTCACGGTCATGCAGGAAGACTCCAAACGCCTGACCGACTACTATTCCGATTACGGCTATGCTTTCGCCGAAGTGGACACCAAGGTCGTCAAGGCCGATGGCGGCAGCGACCAGGTGGACGTGGGCTATGTGATCAACAAAAAACAGAAGGTCTTCATCCGCCGTCTGTCTGTCGAGGGCAATACCAAAACCCGCGACAACGTCATTCTGCGCGAAATGCGCCTGGGTGACGGCGATATGTACGAAGGCGCCAAGCTGCGCCGCTCCAACGAGCGCCTGAACCGTCTGCACTTCTTCTCTGCCGTGGATATGGAACTGATCCCCACGGAAAACGAAGACGAAGTTGACCTCAAGGTCAAGGTCAAGGAAAGCAATACCGGCGCCATCATGGGCGGCGTGGGCTATTCCAGCTACTACAGCGTGGGCGTCACCGCCTCCATCATGGAACGCAACCTCTTTGGTCGCGGCTACTGGTTGCAGCTGCAGGGCTTCTTCTCCTGGCGCCGTACGTCGGGCGTGCTGTCCTTCACCAACCCGCGCCTGTACGATACCGATCTCTCCGTTGGCAACGACCTGTATTACACGCACGATTACTGGGACAACTTTACCAAGGACACCATCGGCGACACCATTCGTCTGTCGTACCCCATTGGTGAATACACCAGCGTAGGCGGCGGTTATCGTCTGGAACGCTATGTTCTTTACGATGTGGACGACAACGCCTCTCCGTACATTCGCGACTACAAGGGCACCAACTGGACAAGCGCCATTTCTGGCCGCATCCTGCGCGACACTACGGACTCCAAGGAACGTCCCACCAAGGGTACCATTGCGCGCCTGTGGGCTGAATACGGCGGCGGCGGCCTCGGCGGCACAGACAACTTTATCAAGACTGTGGCCGACTGGCAGGGCTTCTGGTCCTTCAACCCGCAGAACACCATCCACGTCCGTGGCCGGTTGGGCGGCGTGTACCAGAACACCAATTCCAACGTCCCGGTGTTTGAACGCTTCTGGGTTGGCGGCATGGATACTATTCGCGGTTACTCCTTCTCCGACCTCTCGCCCCGCGACTACAAATACAACGGCGACCAGATCGGCGGCGACCGCATGGGTGTTGCCAACTTTGAATACATCTGGACCTTCCAGAAGGAGCTTGGCCTTGCTCTGGTTCCCTTCTTCGATACTGGTTACAACATCGACAGCAAGACCATGGGCAACGACCTCAACAAGTACATTGTCTGCTCCACGGGCCTTGAACTGCGCTGGCGTTCACCCATGGGCGATCTGCGTATCGCCTACGGTATCCCGCTGGTTCAGGACTACGACAAGGAACGTGAATCCGGTCGCATAGAATTCAGCATGGGCCAGTTCTTCTAGCCCTCACTTCTGCCGCTGTTGCGGCAAAGAAATTCGGCGCGCCGGAGGCACAGTTTTCTGTGTATCCGGCGCGCTGCTTTTTTCATGCCCATGCCAAAGCTTATCAGCCGACAAAAAGCGAATTTTGCCATCTTTGCGCCGCTGGCATACAATATGCTTTCAATAACGCAGGCAAAACTTTAAGAGTCAAATTACCGACACCATCATGGCAAAAGGAAAAAACGTGGCCGGAAAAAAAGCCCAGCCCAAGGCTTCCGAACCAACTGGCAACAACCAGATGCGCAGACTTGTTCCGCCTCTGGCTTTTCTGGTTGCTCTGTGCCTGATGGTCGTCTGCTTTTACGACTCCGGCTATACTTCCTTGCCACCAACGGGCAAGCGCTACGATCTTGCCAAGGCGAATATCGAAACCCTGCGGCAGGACGAAAAGCGTTCGGGCCAGCGTGAACCGTGGGAAAATCTGGCTGCGGAGTTCCGCGCCATCTATGATGCTGATCCGGGCTGGCCCAACCGCCCTGCGGCCCTGTTCCGCGCTGCGGAAAGTCTGGAAGAGCTGGCCCGACGCTCGTTCGCCAAGGCTGACGCCCGCAAGGCCATCGAGTGCTATGAAGCTGTCGCCCAGCGCCATGCCGACAGCCGACTCGCCGATGACGCCCTGTTTCGTGCTGCCAAGCTGCGCGCCGCGTGGCTTAAAGACGACAAGGGGGCACAGGCCCTGCTTGAGCGCATCAAAGCCCAGTACCCCAAGGGCGATATGATTCAGGAAGCCCTGGCCCTGGAAAAGACGCTTCAGGCTGCTGCCAACGGGCGCACCGCCCCAGAGGCGCGTCAGGTTTCCAGCACCGATGGCAAGGAACCCAAGGACGAGGGCGCTCCAGCAAAGGGAGCTTCTGCCTCCACGCCCAATACGGCCGCATCTTCCACTGCTGGCGGCGCAGATGCGACAGCAGGCCAGCTTGCCAAGGCTTCAGCCTTGCAGCCTGTGCCGCAAGCGGAGCTTTTGCCCCGTTACCGCGAGGCCAAGGCAAAAATGGATGCCCTACGCGCCGACAAAGTCCGTTCATGCTGGCGTCAGCCATGGGAAGAACTGACTACTGAATTTCTGCGCATCTATACCAGTCGCAAAGACTGGGCCATTTCTCCCGGGGCGCTATTCCGCGCTGCTGCCAGCCAGGAGGCCCTTTCAGACTGCTCGCATCTTGCAGATGAATACCGACAGGCGCGCGACCTCTATCTCAAGCTTGCGCAGGAGTTTCCCAAGAGCGCCCTGGCTGACGACTCGTTGCTCCGAGCCGCATCCATTGAGGCAGACCGTCTGAACCAGACCTCAGAAGCTCTGGAACTGCTTGACGCCATCATGGCCCTATACTCCGGCGGCGATATGGTGGCGGAGGCGCAAACCCTGCGCAACCGCCTCACAGGAGCACCTGCTGCCACTGCCAGCAAGGCAGGCGCTGCGCCTCAGGTTGCCCGCCCGGTGGTTCAGTCCCTTTCGTGGAATTCGCTGAGCAAGAACAGCGTGGAGATTGTTCTTGAGCTGAGCGCCCCGGCCCGTTACACGGCAAAGCTGAACACAAGCAGCGCCAAAGGCAAGAATAAGGCTGAGCAGGCATCTCTGCATGTCGCTCTGGAAAATGCGTCTGTGGAAAAGGATATTCGCAAGGGCGTGAATATCCGGGGCAGCCTTTTCAAGGGAATGAGCGTCAGCGACAGCAAGGGCGGCGAAACCGTGCTCCAGTTCAATTTTCAGGATGCGCGCCGCTTTGATGCCCGTACAGAAACCAACCCCTGCCGCATCATCCTGCGGGTGGCGGGCGGCAGCACTCAGTTGCCGCCGGTCAGCAATGCAAAAGCCGGATTTGCCGATGCGCAGCCAGCAGCGGAAAATCAGGCAACAGTGGCCGATGCCAGCGGCACCCAGCCAGCAACGCCGCCTTCGCCGCGCCTGGTGCGCGATATGGCCCGCCAGCTCGGCCTGACGGTACGCACGGTATTTATTGATGCCGGTCACGGCGGGCGGGATCCAGGCACCAATCACAACGGAGTGCTGGAACGCATCGTATCCCTTGACGTGGCCCTGACTCTGGGCCGCCTGCTTGAGGCCAATGGGCTGGAGGTTGTTTATAGCCGCACTGCCGATAAGCACATCTCGCTGCGTGAACGCACCACCATGGCCAATGCCGCCGGCGCGGATCTGTTTGTTTCCATCCACGTCAATGCCAATGATGATCCTTCGGTGCAGGGTTTTGAAACATACTACCTTGATATCGCAAGTAATCCTGAGGCGGCACGTCTTGCCACGCTTGAAAACGCTGACGGCGACCACCGGCTCGGCGATATGCAGAAAATGCTCGCCGATGTCATGCTCAATGCAAGGGTGGACGAATCACGCCATCTGGCGCAGGATATTCAGCGGCTTTCACAGTTCCGTTTGAAGCGCCGGCAGTATGATACAAAGGATAATGGCATCAAATCTGCGCCATTTATTGTTCTGCTTGGCGCGCAAATGCCAGCAGTACTTGTGGAAATTGGTTATTGCACCAACAGGGAAGAAGCAGCAAGGCTTCTCACGCCCAAATACCGCATGACCCTGGCTGAGGGGCTTGCCGAGGGCATTCTTGCATACAAGGATAAGCTTCTTAAGCGCAGGACTGTCCAGAATTCCTTGACGCAAGAAGGCGCTGGTGCTATGTGAGGCAAGTAATTTCAACTACGTGTCCCCGGCCTGTATCATAGCAAATGACTGTTCCTTTGGGCGCGTCTGACAATTATAGCTGTTTTGCCAAGTGTATTGAACAGTTGCAAACAGCAGAGGCATCTTCTCTTACGGCGCGCGGGTCATCCCAGTTCCGCAAGGACGACATAACAAATCAGCATTGGGGAAGGAGAACTTTCATGCGCAAGGTTTTGATGACGGCTGTTGCGGTTGGCTTGTTGCTTGCCGGGCAAGTCTATGCTGCAGACGGCGGCGCCGTACCCGCAGCCAAGATCGGTGTTGTTGACATGCAGACCGTGGCGACGCAGAGCGTCCCTGCCCAGGCCGCCAAAACAACAATGGAAAGCAAGTTCGGCACTGAACGTAACGAACTTGAAAAGCAGGGCGAAGCGCTGAAGAAAAAGGCCGATGCTCTGAAAAACCCCAAGGCCAGCGAAGAAAAGAAGCTGGACTTCATCCGCTCCAAGCAGGATCTGGATCAGAAGACCCGCAACTTCCTGCGCAAGGTTGAGCAGGAAGAAGTGAAGCTTCGCCAGGACATGGTTACCCTGGTTTTCAGCGCCACCTATGAAGTTGCCCGCGCCAAGGGCTTTAACTTTGTGGTGGACGTCACCGCCGGTGGCGTGCTGTACGCCGACCAGTCCATGGATCTGACCCAGGACGTGCTGGCCGAAGTGAACAAAATCTACAAAGCAAAAGCCAACGACAAGAGCGGCAAGAAATAAAGCCCTCAGCCGTTAATTCTCAGGCCTCTCAACCCGGATGGGGCGAGAGGCCTTTTTTCATGCCGCCAACAGGCGAATAAGACCAACTCATCAGGAGGCCCCCCATGCAGGAAACCGCCCCCCAGAATACGGGCATGGACATACAGCGCATTTTGCGTCTGCTGCCGCACCGCTACCCCTTTTTGCTGGTGGACAGGGTCGTGGAATGCGTAGCAGGCTCGCACATCCGGGCCTATAAAAATATTACGTTCAACGAGCCTTTCTTTCAGGGGCATTTTCCCGGTGCTCCCATCATGCCCGGCGTGCTCATTCTGGAAGCTCTGGCTCAGACTGGCGGCCTGCTGGCCGTTTCCGGCATGGACAGCCTTGACGACAAACTCTTTCTCTTTACCGGGCTTGACGGCGTGAAGTTCCGCCGGCAGGTGGTCCCCGGCGACAGGCTCGACCTTGAATGCAGCAACCTGCGCATGAAGCTCAAACTCTGCAAAATGGAAGCCCGCGCCTTCGTGGACGGCAAGCTTGCCGCAGAAGCGCAGATTACCGCCGCCATCGGCGACAGGCCCAAGAGCTAATTCCACAAACGCTGACCGAAATATTTAAGGGGAAGGGATCAATGATCCCTTCCCCTTAAATATTTCTCCCTCCATTGCAAGACATCTGCCCACAAGCAGACCACACGACGGAGAATTTTTTACTGCTAGTTGCCTAAAAGAGCGAAAGACTGTGCAGGGCATCCACCACATCCTCCACTGGCAGCGAATCAAGACAGGGGGTGTGGGGCCGTGGATATTCAAAACCCAGGTTGAGGTAGGCGTATGGCCCCTTGTGCGGCAAAAGTGCGCGCACATGACGCCCCACTGGCCCCCAGCGCAAGGGATTGGTCGGCCCATGCAGCCCCACTGTGGGTGCGCCTGCAAGGGCTGCCAGATGCATGGTGCCTGTGTTCACGGAGACTACAGCCGAGGCGCGGCTGAACAGCCAGGCAAGGCCTGCAAGTGATGTTCTGCCCGCAAGCGAAATAGCAGGGCATTGAGGATGCGCCCGCAAAAAAGCGTCATTACGCGGGGCATCCGCTGGCGCACCGGTCAGGTAGACCTCAAACCCCTTGCTGCCCAACAGTCTGGACAGAGCATCCCAACTGTCGGCGGGCCACTCCTTGAGCCAGGCATTAGAGCCTGAGGGCCACATGTGCAGATAAACCCTCTGCGGCAAGGCATCGCCTATTTCGCCTGTGGGTTCCAGCCTGCCGCAAAGTTCAGCGGGCAGATCATCCGGAGGCGACTGCGGCAAAAGCAGGCGTGGCGCACCCTGAAGATCCGGGTACAGAGCGCGGCCCAGCTCCATGAAATTTTCCACCTCATGCCTGTCATTACGGTGGGGTACCTTGAGGCTATAGCCAAAGGCGCGTTGCTGCCCTTCCGTATCAAAGCCCACTGTGGTCCGGGCGTTGGAAAGATTGCTCAATATGGCGCCAAGCCGCGCCCACTGCGTGCTGTCAATGAGCACATCCAGACGCTGTTCACGCAGCCATGCAGCCATTGCGGAAACATCCCTCACAGCAAAGGCCGCGAACTGGTCAATACCAGGGATCAGCTTGACGGTAGCGGCATTGGCGCGGGACACAAGCAGGGCAATATGTACGTTGGGCAGCCGCTCGCGCAGGGCGGTAATCAGCGCTGAAAGCAGCAGCAGATCGCCAATGGCCCCCAGACAGATAAAGCCCACACGCTGCGGCACTGCATCGGGCACAGATTTTTTGCCCAGGCGCGCAACGGCGCTGCATGCCGCCAGAGGTATGCCCGCATAACGATCTAGCAAACGGTTAAGCCTGTTGCCGCGTTCTCCCATCAGTATGCTCCATACCCGGTTATGACCACAGGAATCGTCTTGGCCAAGATCCACAAATCCATCCAGACAGACCAGTTGTTGATATAATAGTGGTCAAAGGCCACGCGCTCGGCATAGGTGGTATTATTACGGCCAGATATCTGCCACAGCCCAGTAATGCCGGGGCGCACCATGCAGTATTCCTCATACACCGGGCCGTACTTTTGAACTTCGTTCTGCACAATGGGGCGCGGCCCCACAAGGCTCATATCGCCAATGACCACGTTGAGCAGCTGCGGCAGTTCATCCAGGCTGACCTTGCGCAAAATGCGGCCCACGCGGGTTATGCGCGGATCATGCTTGAGCTTGTGGTCTTTCTCCCACTCCGCCCGCAATTCAGAATCGTGCTCAAGCACTTCCCTGAGCACCATATCGGCCTTGTCCACCATAGTGCGAAACTTGAAAATCCTGATCTCGCGCCCCTCGTTGCCAATACGCCGCTGGCGATAAAACACGGGGCCCTTGCTGTCTAGGCGAATAGCCAGAGCCAGCAGCAAGCCAAGGGGCAGCAGCACCACGCCGCCAAGGGCGCAGAGCAGCACATCCATAAACCTTTTGACCCGCAGGCGGCGCTTGTCACGCAGGTTTTGCCGTACCTGCAAGCCCACGGCAGTGCCAAGGTCGCGCGGGGTCAGCCAGTGCGCGCGGAAGCCATCGTTGAACGAAGGCACAACAAGAATGCGCTCAAAATAACGGCTGGCTTCGGTAATATAGTCAAGGCTCTGCCCCTGATCCGCCTTTTGCAGAATCATGGCCATCGCCTTTGGCTTTGCCTGCGCCGTTTCCGCAAAGAGTTTGCGCACGGCGTCCTCGGTGGTGGGCAAAGAATATATGGCTACCGGGCGCAGCCCGCGCTCGGGGCGGCGTTTGAGGTACCGCCAGAAGTCACGCCCGGCGTTGCCGCTGTCAAAAATTATCAACGGTCTGCCCCACCAGCGGCGGCGCATAAACAGGCGGCGGCAATAGCTGCGCATGAGCGGCAGCGTAAAGACCGTGGCCAGCCAACTGCCCGCAATGACAATTCGGGAGTAGGTATCGCCTGCTTTTGACAGGAAAAGCACGGCCAGAATGATACCGTACATGAGGCTTGTGAGCTGAAACAAGGCCTTGAGCTCGCGGTGCGGAGGCAGGCTTATGCTTTGATAAAGGCCGAGCCCGGCGGCCATCACCGGCCCCATAATCAACAAGGGCAATGCCCCGCGATACTGTGAAAAATCCACGTCGCCAAAAGCGGCGCGCACAAGAAAAACCACCAGGGCCGTGCCCAGGATGGTGAAAA
This sequence comes from uncultured Desulfovibrio sp., assembly GCF_902477725.1. Taxonomy (NCBI): domain Bacteria; kingdom Pseudomonadati; phylum Thermodesulfobacteriota; class Desulfovibrionia; order Desulfovibrionales; family Desulfovibrionaceae; genus Desulfovibrio; species uncultured Desulfovibrio sp. The sequence goes on from NZ_CABSIF010000011.1 coordinate 33,957, forward strand.
GATCAGCAAGACAAAGCAGGGTTTTTTGCGGGGAAAGCCCACAAGCCAGAAGCGCCCTGACCCAGAGGGGATATTGTTTCATGAGGAGCGGCGCTGTGCCGATGGACCGGCACCACGTTTACGCGCGGCAAGCCGCGCTGTTGCTGAAAACACAGATACTCAAACAATGTAATGTTATTCTCTTTCTTCGCAAAGCACAATAATCCCCCCTGCGATACCGGCAGACACCGGCTCGTACATTTCGGGCCGCCCCCTACCCCGGCGGCCCTGTGACGCGGGCTATCGCCCTTGCGGCTTACACATATTCACGAAATGCTCTCGCTTACGTGTCGGCAAAGCCGACACCGGCTCGTACATTTCGGGCCACCCCCTGCCCCGGCGGCCCTGTGACGCGGGCTATCGCCCTTGCGGCTTACGCATACTCACGAAATGCTCTCGCTTTCGGGTCGGCAAAGCCGACACCGGCTCGTACATTTCGGGCCGCCCCTGCCCCGGCGGCCCTGTGACGCGGGCTATCGCCCTTGCGTCACAGTCCTCCTTCTGTTACAGAAAGACCTTGTTTTGCAGTGGCCGCGCGGCGTTGGTAAAAAATTCCAACCGCGCAGGTATGCGCGCCAGCCGCCCCAGGCGGCAGTGTCGGCGCATGTCCGTTCTGTCCTTTCCGAGGGGGAAATTGAACATGAAGAAGCTTCTCGTCTGCGCCCTGCTGGCCGCCGTACTGGCCGCCGTGCCCGCATTTGCCAAAAAGGCCTATGTGAACGGCATTGACCCCGACTATCCGCCCTTTGCCTACATGGATGAAAAAACTGGCAAGCCCGCTGGCTTTGACGTGGATTCCATGAACTGGATAGCCAAGACCATGGGATTTGAAGTGGTTCACAAGCCCATGGCATGGGACGGCATCATCCCTGCCCTGCTCGCCAAGCAGATCGACATGGTTGACTCCGGCATGAGCATCACCGGAGAGCGCGCCAAGGTTGTGCAGTTCTCCAACCCCTACTGGACGGTTTCGCGCGTGTTTGTTGTGCCCGCCGATTCCAAGCTGACCCCTGCCGACATTCTGAGCAAAAAAATCCAGCTCGGCGTGCAGCGCGGCACCTCTGAAGCCAACGACATCAAAAAAGAGCAGGAAGAAAAGAAATATCCTTTTGAACTGCGCTTCTACGAATCTTCCCCCCTTGCGGTTGAAGACCTCCTCAATGGCCGCATCCAGGCTGCCCTGATGGACGAACTCCCCGCCAACAACGCCATTGAAAATGGCCGCGCCGTCAAGAAGGCCGGCACCCACGGCGAACCCGACAATTTTGGCGTTGCCATGCGCAAAGACGACAAGGAACTGCAGAAGCTGGTGAACGAAGGCTATAAAAAGCTTATGGCCGACCCCTACTGGAAAGAACTGCAGCAGAAATACCTGAGCAAATAACGGACGCGCAAGCGCCCACACGTCAAGCGCGAACCGCCTGCAACCCGGACGGTTCGCGCTTGTGCGGAAAAGGCACCCTCCATACATGAATTCACTGCTTGTGGTATACAACGCCCTGCCCTCCATTCTGTCCGGCAGTCTGGTTACGGTGGGCAACGTCACCCTGTCGCTGACAATGGGGCTGCTGCTTGGCGTGCCCATGGCCGTGGCCCAGGTTTATGGCGGCCCCTGGCTGCGGCGGCTGGTGGCGTTGTATGTTTGGTTTTTCAGAGGTGTGCCCATTTTGGTGCTGCTGTTTCTCTGCTACGGCCTGTTCATCAGCATCGGTATTTCCATTGATCCATTTTTCATCTGCTGTATCGTTCTTGGCAGCACCAGCTCGGCCTACCAGTCGCAGATTTTCAGGGGCGCTATCGAAAGCCTGCCCCACGGGCAGCTCAATGCCGCGCGCGCCCTTGGCATGCGCGAAAGCACGGGCATCTGCTCCATTATTTTGCCTCAGGCCATGCGGCTCTCCATCCCTGGCTGGGCCAACGAATTTTCTATTCTCCTCAAGGATTCGGCCATCTGCTTTGTGCTCGGTACACAGGACATCATGGCCCGCACATCCTTTGTGGCGGCCAGAACGCACGAGCATCTGGCCCTCTACGCCACAGCGGGCGTGCTGTATTTTGTGCTGACGCTGGTGGTGTTGAGACTGTTGCGTCTTCTGGAACAAAAAATCCATGTACCCGGCTATTCCTCAGGGATCGGCATGGAAGGCATGGGTATGGGATAAGCATGAGCGTGGATCAACAAGCGGTATTGCAGGTCAAAGGCATTTCCAAGATGTTGGGCGGCAAGCCCATTCTGGATAATTGCAGTCTCACGGTGAACCGGGGCGAACTCAAGGTGCTCATCGGCCCTTCCGGCGCGGGCAAGAGCACGTTTCTTCAAAGCATCAACTGCCTTATCCCCCCGGATTCCGGCGAGATTTATCTTGAAGGTCAGCTGCTCAACCGCACGGACAAGGCCGCACTGTGCGCCTTTCGCGCCCAGGTTGGCATGATCTTTCAGGATTTCAACCTGTTTGATCACCTTACCGCCGAAGAAAACGTGGCCATAGCCTTGCGCAAGGTGCGCGGCATGTCTGCTGCCGATGCACGCGCCCGCGCACAGGAAGAACTTGCCCGTGTGGGCCTTGCCCGCCGCGCAAGCCTGTACCCGGCGCAGCTCTCTGGCGGCCAGAAGCAACGCGTGGCCATGGCCCGCGCCCTCGCCATGGATCCCAAGGTTATTCTGCTTGATGAGCCGACCTCGGCCCTTGACCCTGAACTTGTGGGCGAAGTGCTTGCCGTTATTCGCGATCTCGCCAGCGGCGGCATGACCATGGTCATGGCAACGCACCAGATGGATTTTGCCCGTGCCCTTGCCACCGAAATTATTTTTATGGAACACGGCAAGCTCATTGAGCAGGGCTCGCCCGCCGTTCTGCTGGCCGAAGGGTCAAACACGCGTACCCGCGATTTTTGCCAGCGTCTGCTGGAGATGGGGGCCTAAGTGCTGGACGCGGCCTTTTTCAGCAACGAACTGCTGCCAGCCCTGAACCGTGGGCTGCTAGTTTCGCTTGCGCTCATTATTCCAGCCGGTAGCCTCGGCTTTGTGGGCGGCGTTCTTCTGGGGTGCGCCCGCGCTTTTGGGCCGCGCTGGCTGCGCCGCCTCGGCAACGGCTATACTTCGCTGATACGCGGTGTGCCCCTGGCAGTGCAACTGATGATGATCTATTACGCTCTGCCCAAGCTCGGCATTTTCTTTTCGCCCTTTGGCGCGGCCCTGACCAGTTTTACACTCTGCACAGCCGCCTATCAGTCGGAATATGTGCGGGGCGCGCTGCTCTCCATCAGGCAGGGACAGGTGCGCGCCGCCCAGGCGCTTGGTTTCAGCCAGTGGCAGACTGTCTCGTGGATCATTATTCCTCAGGCCGCCAGACGTGCCCTGCCCGGCTGCGGCAATGAGATCATCTATCTCATCAAGTACAGTTCGCTGGCCTATCTTGTTACGTGCCTTGAACTCATGGGCGAAGGCAAGGTTGTTGCCTCTGACACGTTCCGCTTCACAGAAGTATTTATCGCTGTGGGCGCGTACTATCTGGCAATGGTCACACTGGCGACATTTCTGTTGCGCTGGCTTGAAGACAGATACCGCATCCCCGGCTTTGGAGCGCGCTAGCGCCGCCTCTTTAACTTTCTTCCATGTCACGAGAAAGGCCCGCTTTACGCGGGCCTTTTAACATTTCTTTGTATCGCTGGGCACTTCAGGGGCACCCTGGGCTGGGCATCAATCCTGCCCAAGCTCCTTTTTAAGCCAGGACTTCACTTCGGGCGTGGGTTCGCTTATGCCGCGCCATGAGCCATGAACCTTGCGATAGTCTTCCATCAGACCCGCAGGCAGAGGAACGGTAATGAGATCGTCCGCCCTTTCAGAATTGCGCTTCACAAGCCGGATAACAGGCGGCTCCTGCCAGCTGTCCACCACAAAGTAGTGGGACACGTCTTCCTTGGATCGAACCGGCGGATACTCTGAATGCCAGTCGTTATTTCCCCATTCCAAATACATGGTTACGGCGTGTTCGGGGCTGAGGTTCCAGTCTATATTGTAAAGAGAAAAATCCTTCAGGGATGTCATGGCTTCCTCCTTGTGTGCTTGATTTATTAATAACAATTATTGATAAATTATGCAAGAGGCTGGCCCAGATTTAGCTACTTCTTCCCCGACTGCTCCGCGTCCTTCTTTTTCTGGGCGCGATCCGCCTCAAGCCGACGTTGCTGACGAATACGCTCAAGCCGGGTTTGCTGCGCCTGCTCACGCTGCTGGCGCGCTTCCTCAAGCAGGCGCTCACGCTTGCGGTCAAACACGATTGTCGTGCGCAGGGCCGCAGTCCCCAGAGAAACCATGGTCACAATGAGAATCAGAATTTTTTGGATCGACCACGGCTCGGAGCCGAGAATATCCCGCAGCCAGCCCAAGCGCAGCGTTTCGCCCCAAAAATAGACCACCGGCACCGCAACAAAACAGAGCAGCAACCCCAAGGCCTCCAGCCACATGAACGTTTTGATCAGGGTAAGCCCAAAAAGAGTTCCATCGCGCACCATTCGCAAAAATTGCAGGCGCTTGCGCAGACTGCGCAGCAATTCTGCCAAGTGGGGAGTTTCGCCCTGGGCGCGCTTGAAGGCTTCGGCCTCCTTGAAGTTGCACGAAAATGCCCGGTTGATGATGCCCGCGCTCTCGTTAAATTCCTGGCTGAACTCCCGCAGGGCCGCAGGGAAGGGAAACCAGGAGGCTTCATCCCGAATTTCTTGCAGGATATCAAGATAGTACTTGTATCGATTGCGGAGATCTTCAACTTCGCGGGCTATGCAGTCTTCCATTTCCCTTTCGAGGTTGGGCCGCTCTGCCACGACCTTGAGGTAGGCAAGGTAGTTGTTGATATTGGCAAGGTTTTCCAGTTCACGCACCTTTTCGCCAAGTTGCAGCTGCACAGGATGTTCCGGCGCAAACCAGGCATTGATGCGGCCACTGATCTCGTTGACGCGAACCCGGTCGGCGTCTGCGCATTTTTTGGCCTCTGTCCATAGGTCATACAGGGCTGATAGGATCAGCAGGCGGCCGCGCTCAAGGGCCGGATCTATGAGAACCCTGTTGAAGTACGCCGGCTCCTCGCGAATGAGCGTTATAAGCTGATCCAGCACAGGCTCGCAAAAACCCATTTTTACCTGACAAACAATTTCGCGGTACTTGACCTCGCGCCACTGGGGCATGACGCGCCAAATTTGTGAATACTGTTCTATGGCCTGAGAAAACTGCCCTTGTTCTTCCGCCAGACGTGCAAGAAAAAATTCTGTCCAGGCCTGCAAGGCGGGCGATGGCGTAAGCACCGCCGCATTGCGGAAGGCCGCTTCAGCACGGGGATAATCGTTGCGCTCAATGTGCGCAAAAGCCTGCACCATGTGCAGACGCGGGTCGCGCTGATGCCGGGAAATTGCCTGGCTTATCTTCTTTTCCATCTCCGACATTTCAGACGGAGATGTGGCTATGAGCTTGTCCAGCAGATCCCAGGCGGGGCTGTCATCCTTGGAGGGCACGGCCTCGTTGGGCTCTGGCTCACGCATGCGGTAAAGCCAGTGCCTCGGCACGTTGCGCAACTGGCAGGCAGAATTGATCTCAAGCACGGCGCGCAGGACCAAAGCGGCATCGTCTTCGCCGCCAAGCACTGCCCCGTAGCCGCCTGCCCCTTTTTCCGTCAGCGTCATTTCGATGCTGCGGAACCCTTCATTGATGGCTTCAAGATCCAGCTGCCCGATGTTTTCCCATACTTCCTGACTATTGGAGGCTGGCCCAAAACGCGTGGGGCATTCTGACGAATCGTGGCTGTGAATACCGCAATAAACGCAGCCCATGCCAGAAGGGCTGGGCGATGTGAGGCGGCTTGGCATCAGCAGCGCAATAGACCTGCCGCTGAGGCTGTTTTCGTCCAGCATCACGTTGCACCAGCTGTCCATGGCCATCTGCTCGCCGGTAAAACGCAGATCGCGAACAGTAAATCCTTCGCCCAGCAGATAGGCATTGCGATAGCTCAGGTAGGGGAAATCTGGCATGAGATTATCCCACTGCAAGCCTATTTTCTTGGGCAGATCAGCATTGAAATTCAGGTTGTTGCGGTCGGCAACCACGCTTACACAGGGCCAGTAGCCCGCAGCTTCGTTTTTTTCCTTGTCAAAGCTGTGCAGATAATCGCGCATGAAGGTGCGCAGCATCTGCAGGTTGTCTATGGCAATCATCATGAACGTATTGTCCACGATGGATTTGATCTTGTGCTTTTGTAGCAGGACTTCAAGCCGCTTGAACATGGACGTCCAGCCGACCTGATAGGCCTTGTCGAGCGGGCTGCCCAAGGGGTGCAGCACGGCAAACCACGATTGGGTGGAGGCGTAGGGCATGCGCACGTCAACCGTCATGGAAGCCCAGTCCACACCCGCCATGCCCTGCCGCCCGGAACGGCGCTCAAAGGTAATGCCAGGAAGGCCTTTTTTACCCTCGCGGCTCTTGGGATGTATCCAGATTTCAAGGGCATCGGTCACAACGATCTGCTGGGCCTGCAAGGCGCCGTCCAGCAGCAGGTTGACCTCGCGCTTGCGCCCGAACTGCAACCGCCCCGGGAACAGTTCAATAGCAACGGGCAGTTCGTTAAAATTGCCCCACACCATCAGCCGAGCCAGAGCCAGAAATACGTCGTCAGTAAAGAAGAACCAGATTGACTGCTCCGCTTCTTCACCCACCAGCATGCCGCCATAATTCAGCAGCGTCTGGCCTACGGCGGGGGCGAGCCTGTCGTGCCAGCTCACCCACACCACATGGCCCATGGTGCTCATGCGCACATCAATATTGCCCGGCAGGCGTGAGAGTAACTGCGATAAATGCGCCATGAATAAAGTCCTTTATACAAAGGCTGCCATGTTGTAGCCTAAACTGAACGGTGTTGATCTGGCCAATAAAACCAAGGCGGTTTTTATGGATATTAACAAAACTCTTCAGGAACTCAAAGCCCGCCCCGGCTTCGCCGACCACGTGGGTATGATGCTGGTGCACAACGGTGTTGTGCGCGCATGGTCGCGCGGGGATCATGCCCCGGTTACCGCCGTGCAAGTTTCGCACGACACTGCTAAAATGGACGCCATCTGCCGCGAGATGGAAAAACAGCCGGGAATTTTTGCCATCGTTGCCCATGCCGAAGAAGGTCTTCTCAAACCGGGCGATGACCTGCTCTTCCTTGTGGTGGCGGGCGACATACGCGAGCACGTTAAAGCCACCTTTGCAGAACTGCTTGACCGTATCAAGGCCGAGGCCGTCATCAAGCAGGAAATTCACGATGCCTGACGCTTTTGCTTCTGTTTGCCTTATCGGCTGACTTGTAAAAAAGGCATGCCCACAGCATGCCTTTTTTCATTACCGATGCACAGCGGTACAATGCCTATGACTGAAAAACAAAACCCCCGGCTGCTCTGGCAACCGGAGGTTTTCACTAATATCTCAGGCAAAGCAGCTCTGCGCTTTGCAACAAAGGCTACACAACGCCGTGTTCGCCAGGGCGCTCGTATCGTCCTTTTTGCTGCACAAGGGCAACATAAAAATCCGTATCACCAAGTGCCAGCAGCACAGCAGAAGACACGTAGATCGAAGAGAGCGTACCCACAACCACGCCAATAAGCACCGTCAACGCGAAATCATGGATAACGCCGCCGCCCACAAGGAACAGGGAAAGCGTTGCCAAAAAGGTCGTGCCGCTGGTGAGGATGGTGCGCGAAAGGGTCTGGTTAACGCTGCGGTTAATCAGATCAGCCATGCTCAGCTCGGGCGCAGCGCGCAGGTTTTCGCGCAGGCGGTCATAAACGATGATGGTATCGTTGAGCGAGTAGCCCACGAGGGTCAGCAGAGCCGCCATAACGTTGAGGTCAACCTCAACCTTCATGAGCGAGAGCAGCCCCATGGTGATGCCCACGTCGTGGAGCAGGCCCACAACAGCGCCGAGCGCGAAGTTGAGCCGCAGCACAAAGCACACCACAAGGGTGATGGCAAGCGAGATGAGCACAAGCCAGCCCATGCCAAGCCCGGTAAGGCCGACAAGATAGGTGCCGCCCCACAATGCCGCAGCCATGGCCGCGCCAGCCATCCAGCGTTGTTCAAACCGGCCGGAGATATACACGGCAATGAGCAAAACTGCGTAAAAAAGCGCGCTCAGTGCCTTGTTGGTCAAGTCTGCGCCAACCTTGGGGCCGACCACTTCAAGGCGCTGAATTTCAGCCTTGTTGTCCGGGAAGGCAGCTGCCAGAGAATCCACAACAGCTGTACGAACCTGCGTTGCGTCGCTGTTTTCCGAATTGGAAAAACGCAGCAGATAGTCCCTGTCGCCATCGCCGAACTTCTGGGTGGTGATGCCCGGCAGTGCGGGAACTTCAAGGCTCTTCTTTAATGCTTCGTCTTTCACGGGCTGCTGAAACTGGATCTGAACAATAACGCCGCCCGCGAAGTCGATGCCCATCTTGAGGCCGTTGCCCCACATGGTGGAGATAATGCCCACCAGAATCAGCAAGGCCGAAATACCGTATGCCCAATGGCGCAGGCCAATAAAATCAAACTTGGTGTCGTGTCTGATAAATGCGAAACCCATAATTGCCTCCCGGCGCGCTAGAGCAGAGTAGCATTAAAATGTTTGTCTGCTCTGCGCGGATTTTGAAAAGAAAATCCGCGCCACGAAATGCTTGCAAGGCGAACTTGCTTCGCCGTTAAGCAAGTATTTCTAAGTGGAAATGCTCTAGATGCTGATGCCCTTTGGGCCGCAATGCCGCGCCCACTCCTCAAAGATAGCCCGCGATACAAAGATGGCCGTAAACATGGAGGCCACGATGCCCAATCCAAGCGTTACGGCAAAGCCACGGATGGGCCCGGTGCCGAACTGGTACAGGATGACGGTCACGATGATGGACGTGAGGTTGGAGTCTGTAATGGAAATGGCCGCGCGGTCAAAACCCGCGCGCACAGCGGCAAGTGGGGTGAGGCCCAGCCGTATTTCCTCGCGTATGCGCTCGTAGATCAGCACGTTGGCGTCAACCGCCATACCGATGGTCAAAACGATACCTGCTATGCCCGGCAGCGTCAGGGTTGCGCCAAAAGCGCCCATGCCCGCCATAACAATGAGCATGGTAAAGCAGAGCATGACGTCGGCGATGAGGCCGCTCAAACCGTAGTAGATGCCGATGAACAGCACCACGCCCACTGCGCCAACCATGGCGGCATGAAGGCCGCTGTCGATGGCTTCCTGACCCAGCGAGGGGCCGACCGTGCGCTCTTCAAGCACGGAGACGGGCGCGGGCAGCGAACCTGCGCGCAGCACAATGGCAAGATCCTGAGCTTCGGCAGTGGTGAAGCTGCCCGAGATGCTGGCCTTGCCACCGCCGATGCGCTCGCGGATGGAAGGTGCGGAATACACCTTGCCGTCAAGCACAATAGCCATGCGGCGGCCCACGCTTTCACCAGTCACGCGTTCAAAGATACGCGCGCCGCGGGCATTAAAATTCAGGGTGACGTACGACTGGTTCATGTTGTCAAAGGCGGGCCGGGCGTCCGACACGTCTTCGCCGGTGAGCATGGCGTCTTTTTCAACAGCGATGAGCGTTTCTTTCTGCTGCTGGCCGGGGTTTTTCTCCAGCATGGGCAGCGCGATCACGCCAGGGGGCAGCACAGCCTTGCCGGGGTCTACATCCTCGCGCACCAGATGGAACTCGAGGTGAGCGGTCTGGCCGATGACCTGCACGGCGCGGCGCGGGTCTGAAATACCCGGCAACTGCACCTGAATGCGGTTGCCAGCCTGCTTGCGGATATCGGGTTCGGCCACGCCAAACTGGTCAATACGGTTGCGGATGGTGCGCAGGGCCTGATCAAGCGAAAGATCTTCAATGCGCTTGACTTCCGCCGGACTAAAACGAGCCACATAGCGCAACTGGCCCGCTTCGCCAGCCTGGGGTTCGCCCACGCTCAACTGCGGAAAGTGACGGGCCAGCAGCTCGCGGAACTGCGGTTCGTTTTCTGCGCGCGGCAGAACAAATTCAAGAGCGGTGCCGCCCACCACGCGGGGGCGCAGCACAACAATCTTTTCATCTTCGGCCACGCGGCGCAAATCCTGCCCGGTCAGGGCCAGCGAATTGCTCACGGCCTTGGCAACGTCAACGCCAAGCGTCAGATGGATGCCGCCCTTGAGGTCAAGGCCGAGATTGATTTTGCTCGACGGCAGAACGCGCTCAAGAGCTGTTCCCAGATAGGGAACGCTGGGGAGCGCGTAAACAAGGGACAACACAAAAACCATGATGGCTATGGACAAGCGCCAGAGCAGACCCATCGTTCACCTTCCACACAACAGATTAAGCTTTGCCGCAACCGCGCGGCTATCCCCATGAGGGACAGCCGCAGGGCTACCGACAAAGCCGGAAACTCCGAAGACCCGAAAATCCGGGCACGTCAAGAGGCAAAAGCCCTTGAGCCGATCCGGCGAGCGCCAGTCCAGCTCATGGGCCATGCACTTTGCCCGCCTGGCAGAGGCAGACACAAGCCGCAAAAGCGACCTGCTACTTTTCTTCCTTGGTGTCCTTGCCGCCCTTGACAGGCACAACGCCGCCGATGGAGCCGCGCGAAACACGCACCTTGGCTTCGCCGCTCTCAAGAAGCACCTGTTCATCGTCGATCTCAAGAATACGGCCAAGCAGACCGCTTGAGGTCATAACGTGGTCGCCGCGCTTGAGTTCAGCCAGCATCTGCTTGTGAACCTTGGCCCGCTTCTGCTGGGGACGGATGAGCAGGAACCAGAAAATGACAAACATGACGATGAGGGGCAGAAACTGCATCAGCATTTCCTGTCCGCTGGCGGGAGCCGCCCCGGCCTGGGGAGTGCCCATGGCATAAGCTAAGGATTCAAACAAAACGCACCTCCATAGGGTGTGGGTATAGCATTAAAAAAGTACCACCCGACATCGGCAAGGGCAAAACGTTGCCCTCGCCCGATTTTCGGGCAATGCCAGCGAATTTCTATATACGCTGCGGCGCAATCTTGCAAGCCTTTCCCGTCGCCACTTCGCTGGCAAAGGCCACGGCAATGGCGGCCACGCGCTCGCGGCTTTCCACGTGCGTTGTTGGCAAATGCCCGCCGTGGGGGCTTGTTACCCGCAAAAGATGCAGCCTCACATCAGCCGCGCCGCACTGTTCAACTAAAAAACTGGAATTGAAAGGCGGGCATACGCCATCACTATACAGCTGCACGGCGCACAGCGGCACAGATATCCCGCCAAGAGCCGCCCGCACCCTTTTTTGCGCCAGCGCCAATTGCTGCAAGTGGCTGTACGAACACAGGGTTTCGTGCCCTTGCCAGGGGGCAACGGCCCTGCTCGCCGCAGACCGTGGCGGCACCCGCCGCACAGGTTGCAAGCGGCTCCACAGGGGCAGCAGGGGCATGCGCCAGTCGGCAAGAAAAAGGGGATGCAAGCGCCACAAGAAAAGCGGCGTTGCCAGCAGAAGCAGGCCCGCCGGGGCCGGAAGCCGCCCCTCGGCGGCCTCTACGGCAATATCCAGAGCCAGCAACCCGCCCAGCGAGTACCCCGCCAGCAGCGCGGGGCCGTCTGCGCACTGGTCAAGATAGGCTGCGCGGGCACAGTCAAGCCACAGCGCGTAGGAGCTTGCCAGATATTCCTTTTCCAAGGCGGCATGCCCCGGCAGCACCGGGCACACGGCAACATGCCCCGCAGCTTCAAGGGCATCGGCCACAGGGCGCACCTCAAAAGGGCTTCCCGCAAGGCCGTGCAAAACCAGACAACGCATGCTGTTCACCGTCATTCCACCCGGTGCGGCAAGGGATCTTGCCAAGCGCGAGCCAGGGAGCTACACCTGAAATATCGCGTCATTAATAGAGATATTACGCCAACCTGTCTGCGGAGAAACCATGCACCACTGTGACACATTGCTCCATGCCGCCTGCATCGTCACACAAGACGAGCAGCGCCGCGTTATAGAAAAGGGCTCTCTGGCCATCGACAAGGGACTGATTGCCGCAGTCGGACCCACCGCCGAGATTGTCCAGAACTGGCAGTCCGCCAACACTCTGCACCTTGAAAACATGCTCGTTCTGCCGGGCCTCGTCAACGCCCACACCCATGCGGCCATGACCTTTCTGCGCGGCCTTGCCGATGACATGCCGCTCATGGACTGGCTGAACCAGCGTATCTTCCCAGTGGAGCAAAAACTGACGCCGGAAATGGTGCGCCTGGGCAGCCTGCTTGGCTACGCGGAAATGCTGCGCACGGGCACCACTGCCTGTGTGGACATGTACCTTTTTGAAGAGTCGGTCTTTGAGGCCGCCGACACGGCAGGCCTGCGCTGTCTGGGCGGCGAAGCGGTTTTTGCCTTTCCCTCTGCGGCTTTCCCGGGGCCGGAAGCAGCGCTTGACGCCACCCGCGCTCTGGCGGAAAAATATCGCAATCACGACCGCCTGCGTGTGGCCGTGAACCCGCACAGCGTCTACACCACCACACCGGAAATCCTGACCGCCTGCCGCGACCTCGCGCAGGAGCTTGCCCTGCCCCTGCACATTCATCTGGCGGAAACCCCGTCAGAAACGCAGATATGCCTGTCTGCCCAGGAAAAAAGGCCAACGGAATACTGCCGCAGCCTCGGCCTGCTTGACGTGCCTTGCACCCTTGCCCATGTGGTGGATGTGACCTCGGCGGAGCTTGACCTGCTGGCCCGGCAAAAGGCCGTGGTGGCCCACAATCCTTCGTCCAATATGAAGCTGGCCTCAGGTGCTGCTCCTGTGACGGCCATGCTGGCGCGTGGCATGCACGTGGGCCTTGGCACAGATGGCGCTGCCAGCAACAACCGGCTGAACATGTTTTCTGAAATGGGCCGTGCCGCCCTGCTGCACAAGCTCACGGGCCTTGACCCTACCCTGCTGCCAGCCGGGCAGGTTCTGGATATGGCGACCCTCGGCGGCGCTGCCGCCATGCACGATGAGCGCCTTGGCTCGCTGGCCCCTGGCAAGGCAGCCGACTGCGTGGCCCTTGACCTCAGCGAACCAAACCTGCAACCCATGTATAATGAAGTGTCGCACCTTGTGTACGCGGCCACGGGCATGGAAACCCGCATGACCATGGTGGGCGGCGAGGTGCTGTATCAGGACGGACGCTTTACCCGCTTCGACTATCCCGCCCTGTGCGAAGAAATACGTAACGTGCGCCGCTTTGTGCTACAGGTTTCGGGTGCATAGCCTTTTTTTATTTGTATATGCCAAAGGGCCGCCCCGGATTACGGAGCGGCCCTTTTCATTATCAAGGCTCTATGGAGCTGTTACATGCCCAGGGCTTTTTTACCAGCCTCGAGCACTGTGACAATCTTGTCCACATCATACACGCTGCCGCCCCAGGTGCCGCCGCTCACGGCCTGCAAGGCCGCCCACAGGCGGGTGTCGTCAGGCAGGGCGGGCGCGGGCTTGAGGCCGGGGTGCGTTTCGCGCCCGGCAAGCACCTTGGCACCTTCCTCGGGCGTGAGGGGGTGCAGCGGGTCAGTGCCTATAAAGTTGACACGGCCTTCCAGCTTGTTGCAGTCCACGACCATTTCCACAATATCGCCGTCGCGCAGTTTGGAAACAGGGCCGCCCACCAGTGCTTCCGGCCCGATATGGCCAACGCACGCGCCAGTGGAGACGCCGGAGAAACGCGCGTCCGTCAGCAGGCACACATACTTGCCATATGACAGGTGCTTGAGCGCCGAGGTAAGCTGATAGGTTTCTTCCATACCGGTGCCGCAGGGGCCGCCGCCGATAACCACCAGCATATCGCCCTTTTCGATTTTTCCGGCCTTGATGGCCTTGATGGCGTCAGGCTCGGCGGTGAAAACCTTGATGGCCGCAGTGTGCCGATACACTCCGTCAGCATCGATAACCGAGGGGTCAATGGCCGTGGACTTGATGACCGAACCCTCGGGCGCAATGTTGCCCACGGGGAAGGTAATGGTGGAGGTCAGGCCGCGCTCCTTGGCGCGGGCGGGCGACATGATCACATCGTCCGGCTCCACGTTGTCCAGCTCCTTGAGCATGCGGCGGAAATGCGCGCGGCGTTCGCTCTTTTCCCACCATTCAAGATTTTCGCCCACGGTGTGACCGGTGACAGTGAGGGCGTCCAGGTGCAGCAGGCCGAGATCGCGCAGATGCAGCATGACTTCCGGCACGCCGCCCGCCATAAAGGCGCGGACAGTGGGATGATACACAGGGCCGTTGGGCAGCACGCTGACCAGACGGGGGGCCTTGCTGTTCACGCGCGCCCAGTCTTCCACCGTGGGACGGTGACAACCGCCCGCATGGGCAATGGCGGGCAGATGCAGCAGCAGGTTGGTGGACCCGCCAAAGGCCGCATGCACCATCATGGCGTTTTCAATGGCCTTGTCGGTGATGATATCCTTGATGGTGATGCCTTTTTTCAGCAGGCCCATCACGGCCTTGGCCGACTGACGGCCCACTTCCACCCACACGGGTTCGCCAGAGGGGGCAAGGGCCGTGTGCGGCAGGGCCAGACCAAGGCCTTCGGCCACAACCTGCGAGGTTCCGGCCGTGCCAAGGAACTGGCAGCCGCCACCGGCGGAACCGCAGGCGCGGCAGCCAAGGCGGGCTGCGTCTTCAAGGCTCAGCTCGTTGTTGGAATAACGCGCGCCGATGGTCTGCACCTTGCCGAGGTCTTCACCATCGGTGGGGGGCAAGGTCGAACCGCCGGGCACGAGTACGCAGGGCAGGTCGTGCATGGAGGCCAGGGCCATCATGGTTGCGGGCAGGCCCTTGTCGCAGCTGGCAACGCCGATTACAGCGCCAACGGTGGGCAGGGAACGGATCTGCCTGCGGAAAACCATGGCCGCATCGTTACGGAAGGGAAGGGAATCATACATGCCGGTTGTGCCCTGAGTGCGTCCGTCGCAGGGGTCGGTCACGTATGAGGCAAAAGGTACGCCCTTCTGCTGTTTGATCTCCTTGCTGGCGGCGGAAATCTGCAAACCCAGCTCCCAGTGGCCGACGTGCAGGCCCAGGGCATCGGGGGTGCCGTCATCGTTGCGCTTGCCGCCAAGGGTGCTGATGATCAGCACGTTGGGGCCAAGAATATCTTCGGGCTTCCAGCCCATACCCGCATCCAGGGTCATGCCGAAAATATCGCCGCAGGGCAGCTCGCGCAGCATGTCGCCAGTGAGCGGCAGCGAACCCTTGGGGCCGGAAGCGTGGGTCTTTATATCATATACATCGTTCTGCGGATTGGCGTAAATATCTGCAATGGACATAGCATACTCTCTTTGTTGAGAAGTTGCCGGTTTCAGCGGGCGGCCAGAGGGAAGGCCGCCCTTTGCATCCTTATAGCGCACCTGAAACCGAGACGGCGTCAGCGTAACCAACGCCGATTGCTCCATCTGGGGCATTTCACGCAGGAAGTGCCCTAAAAGCCGCGCATGAATTCCCGCACGGCAAACATCTGGGCAGAGGTTGCCTCCTGATAGGGGGACGCAACCGTGGCAGAGGCAAAAATGCCCGCATCCACAAGCAGGCCTTTCATGGCCGCCATGAAGGGCGAGGAGAATCCGTACACGCCCACAATGCGGTTGAACAACTGCTGATACTTCATGGTGCCGTCAAAATCACGGGCCTTCATGGCATCGCGCCAGGCCACGCACAGGTCGGGCCGCACGTTGGACACAGCCGCAATGCAGCCATCGCCGCCAGCCAGAACGTTTGACGCAAAGTTATGGTCAAAGCCGCTCAGCACTTCAAACGAGGGGATGTTGCCCTTGACGGTCTGGATAAGCTCCACCGTGTGCGCCATGTCGGGGATGGTGTCCTTGATGCCCACAATGTTGGGATAGCGGCGCGCGAGTTCAAGCACCACGCTGGGCGAGATGCTGTATCCGGTGCGGTCGGGGTAGTTATAGATGTACACCTTGCCGCGCACCTGCTCCGCCACAGCGCCAAAGTAGCTCATCACATCCGCATCGGTGAGGGCAAAATACCACGGCCCCACCACCATCACGCCGTCCGCGCCCTGCTCAAAAGCAAAGTTGGACATGGCGACGCATTCTTCAACCCGCATGTCGCCAGTGCCGATCAGCACCTGCATGCGGCGGTCGATATGCTTGATGGCCGCAGAAATCAGGCTCTTGCGTTCCTCAACAGAAAGATGCGGAAATTCACCGGAACTGCCGAATATGGCCGCGCCGTCAATACCGGCATTGATAAGAAAGTCGTAGTGCTTGAGGCACGACTGCACGTCGATTTCTGTTTTGCTTTTCAGCGCGGTAAGTGTGGGCGTTATATATTTCATCATAATCTCCGTATAGCTCAGTTAGATAACAAACGAGGCCAGGTAGCAGAATATCGCCGTAATGATCGACACAATGCAGCCGGACAACGTGAAGGACATATACATGTCTTTGACCGACATGTTCAAAAATTCGCGGAAGAACCAGAAGCCGGAGTCCGTAACGTGCGACCAGCCGATGGCCCCAGCGCCGATGGAAATGCACATGAGCGCAGGGTCAACAGGATGCACGGCCAGCACGGGGCTGATAAAGCCCGCAGCCGTCATCATGGCGACGGTGGCGCTGCCCAATGCAAAGCGCATGATGGACGCAATGAGCCAGGCCATGATGACCGGGTGCATGTTGAGCGTGACCAGTACGTCCTTGAGAACGTTACCCATGCCGGAATCCATGATGACCTTGTTGAAGCTGCCCGCAGCGCCAATGACCAGCAGGATGGAAACCATGGGCAGGAGCGATTTGTCGCAGAAACCGCTCAGTTCAATGGAGCTGAAGCCCCGCTTCACGCCGAGGAAGATCAGTGAAGCCACGGCGGAAATGAACAGGGCGATCACAGGATGGCCCAAAAATTCTACCAGGGGCATGTAGGCTGCATCCTTGCTGGAAGAAAATTCCACCACGGTCTTGCCGATCATCAGGATCAGCGGCAGCAGGGTCAGCAGCAGGGTTCCGCCAAAATTGGGCAAATCACGGCCATCCTTGCTGATAACGGTGGTAACGGCCCCTTCAGGCAGCGGCACAATGATGCGCTTGCTGATGTACTTGGCAAAGATGGGGCCGCCGATGACGGCGCCGGGCACCACCAGGATGAGGCCGTAAAGAATCACCTTGCCCACATCGGCGTTCAGTTCCTTGGCAATGGCCATGGCGGCGGGGTGCGGCGGCACAACGCAGTGCACAACCAGCAGGCCAGTGTAGAGAGAAAGCGCCACCAGCAGGATGGAAAGCTTGGATTCCTTGGAAATGGAGAAGGCCAGGGGCATCAAGAGCACCATGCCCACCTGGGCAAACACGGGGATGCCGCAAATGTAGCCGATGATGAGCATGGCCCAATAGGCCTTGGTCTGACCAAAAACGCCAATAAGCGATTTGGCAAGCCGCTGTGCGCCGCCCGAAACCTCGAGCATTTTGCCCATGAACGCGCCCAACGCGAGGATGGGGGCCAGAAAGCCCAGGGTATTGCCCATGCCCTTTTCAATGGACGAGCCAATGGCACCCAGGGGCATACCGCTGGCAATCCCCAAAAAGGCGCAGGCGGCCATCAACGCCAAAAATGCATGAACCCTGTAACGCACGCACAGCACCACAATGCCGACGATCGTTACGCCAAGAATAATCAGAGCACCCGTTGTTCCCATTTGGTCACCCTCTTTTCAGGATTGCAGCCATTTGTTTGTATATACGAACTCAATACGTAAATACAAACTATACGGACAAACAATCTGCGTCAAGCATCCCCCTGACCCTTTCTTGAAAAAATTGCTTTTCCGTGCAAAACACAGGTCATGCAAGACCAACATAAACCAACCGTCCACATGCCGACCCAGCGGGTCATTTCACTTCTTGAAGCCCTGGCTGATGCAGAACACGGCCTCACGCTTACTCAGCTTTCCCTGTGCATCGGCAGCAGCAAGGGGACGATCTCGCCCATTCTTGAAACACTGCAACGGCATGATTTTGTTCGCAGAGACAAACTCTCGGGCCGGTATGAACTGGGCCGGGGCCTGTATCTGTTTTCAGAGGGTTTTCGCACGCAAGACCCCCTTATGGCACAGGCGCAGGCCTGCATGCGACAGGTGGTGGACGCCTGCGCCGAAATCTGCCAGCTGGGCATCCTCTCCCATACCGAGGTGCTGTACATAGCCAAGGTGGATTCTCGCGAGCCTATCCAGATCATTTCCCGCGTTGGTTCGCGCATGCCCGCCCGCAAAACAGCTCTGGGCAAGGCGCTGCTCAGCCAGTGCAAAAGGGAGGAAGTGGTCGCCCTTTTTGCCGGGGAGCTTTGCACCGAGCCTTTTGACATGGACGCTTTTCTGGAAGAACTGCAAGGGGTACGACAGGGGGCCATTGCCCGAGATATTGGCGAAATCAACCCGCAGCTGCATTGCTATGCTGTGCCTGTTACCTTTGCCGGGCGCGTGGATTGCGCCATGAGCGTCTCCCTGCCAGCCTTTCGCGACACGCCGGAGAAACACCAGCAGGTTGAAAACGAACTGCGCAAGGCTGTGGCAAAGCTTGAGCAGTTCATGGACGAAACGCACGAATGCTTCTGCCCCTAGGGCGGTGGGCAGACTATTAATCATTGAGCTATGCTGCCGAGTGGGGCCTTTTGTAAAAGAACTTCCACCCCGCCCCCCAGTGTTTCTTATCGCATCAAGCTATGCAGGAAGTCCCCGCCTGAAACTGGGCCAGCACTGACCCCTTGCAGCCTGCGCCTGTCCACGCTGGCCCGCGCATGTCTGCCGCCCATAAAAAAAGCCCCTCTGCCGGACATTCCGGCGGAGGGGCACGACTTCTTCAGCAAAGCCAGCCTACTGCGTCATAAAGGCGTGCATGGTCACAAGCGTGTCCATGTGCGCGGAAGAAAAATGGTTCATGGCGCGGTCGGTATCTGCCCCGGCCTTGACGGCCATTTCAAGCTCAAGCGCAGCGGCGGCCAGCGCCTTGGCCCCCAAGTTGGCGGCTGCTCCCTTGGTGCTGTGCACAAGGTTGCGGGCTTCTTCCATGTTGCCGCTCTTCAGGGCCTGAGCCACCTTTGACGGGGTGTCGCGCTCCGTTTCAATAAACTTGGCAAGCAGCTTGACGTACATGTCGCGCTTGTTGAGCACCCTGGCAATGGCTTCCTTCCAATCCAAAACTTCCTCGGTCATGTTGTCCTTCTTGGCGCAGGTTAAGAAAAAGCGGCAAGCCGCTTGCAGTAAATAACGCGGTCGGCATCCCCAAACCCGGATAAGCCGCAAATACCCCCTGGCGGCGCAACCGGCAGGCTGGCGATACATGCCGTAACGGCGTCAGTCTGCTGGGCGAATACTGCCAGCAACAAATTACCCTGACAAGGACTTTATGCGCCAAACGCAAACACAGATAATCGAGAATAATTTCAAGGTATTTATAGCTGCCTTCAGAGGAGTGACAGCTATTTGCGATCCTCAGAAAACGCTGTTGGCTCATGGATGGCTAGTAGGTCAGGTTTTCAGGCAGTACACAAAAATCCGCAGGCCCGCCCTTTTCCAGCCGCCCTGCCCCGCAGCCCAGAAGATTCAGGGCGGCAGCGCCGTTAATCGTCAGCATGCGCACCAGAGCTTCCGGCGGCACGTCCATTGTTTCGCGCAGCCACACCGCCTCTTTTCGCACATCCAGATCGCGGTTGGAGGTCAGCCCGTCCGTGCCAAGGCACAGCAGCGCGCCGCTTTCCATAAGCTCGCGCACAGGCGGCACCCCTACGCCAAGATTGCGGTTTGAGCGAGGGCAAAGGCACAGGGCCGCGCCGCTGGCTGCCAGGACCTCGACTTCCTGCGCGTCAAGCTGCACACCGTGCACGGCCAGGGTACCGGGGCCGAGCAGGCCCAGCTTCACCGCATAAGCCAGCGGGCGCAGACCCGGCGCAGACCAATCTGGCGGCAGCACAACCCCGGCGTACAGATCGCGCAAAGGCCCGCTGCCCGATGTGAGCAACTGGGTTTCTTCGGGCGATTCCGCAAGGTGGAAGGAAAACACGCGTCCCATGCGGGAGCAGTCCTGCCGCGCGGCGCTGAGGATTTCCGGCCCGGTGGAGTACAGGGCATGCCCGCCGGGAGCGCAACGGGCCATGAGAAAGGGATCATCGACAAGAGCCTGACGGCAACGCGGCGGCCAGGGGCGTTCACCATCGGCAAAGGGCGCGCCAAAGCCAAACCATTCGCAAAAATGGCTTGCGGTCAGCCCCGCCTCATTGCAGGCCGCATCGACCAGAGCCGTGCCGCCGGGCAGGGAGCCAGTGATGTTGCCCACATACAGCGTGCCATACAGGGCCAGTGCGGCGCAGGCACTTTCCACTGCATCCGCCTGCGGGGCAGCGCCCAGCAGGGGAATAAGGCTTTGCAGCCATGCGGTAAAGCCGCGCCCCCAGCGGGTTTTCTCCGCCAGATGCGAAAGTTCCAGATGCGTGTGCGCGTTGACGCAGGCAGGCGCAAGACAAACAGCGCCCACATCGCGCACCAGCGCACCTGCGGGTAGTTTGGCCTGCGACCACGGCAGAACATCCTCCACCAGCCCGCCGCGCACCAGCAGTACGCCGTTGTCGATTTTTTTCAGCGGGGCAAAAAGGCGGGCGGCCCGTGCGGGGCCTTCGCCGCCAAGGGTCAGAATGCTCTTGGCCCTGATGGCCAGCAAGGCCTCCGACGGCTCGTCAGATTCAGGAGATTCCGTGGCTTCCGGGTTCATGGGGCCTCCGCCGTCAACGGCTTCTGCGGGCAAACTGCCCGCCCGACACATAGAACGTGTTTTCCACAATGAACAGGGCGCGCGGATCAATGCTGAACACCAGATTCTCCAGCCGCTTGAGCGCCACATTGTTGGTGACGGTGAGCAGGATTTCGCGGTCGGAGCCGGAGTAGGCCCCCTTGCCGCGTACAAGCGTAGCGCCAAAGCGCTCTGTCACCAAAATGGCCTCACTGATTTCTTCACCGTGGTCAGAAATGATCATAACGAGCTTGCGCCGGTTGAACAGGCCCAGCACATACTCCAGCGTACTGGCCGAAATGAACATCATCAGCATGGAAGCAACAATAAGATCCAGCGCCATGTGCGAGGCCGCCGTAAGAAACAGCAGGGAATTGAACAGAAAATTGAATTGCCCGATGGGTACGCTCCAGCGTTCCTTGAGCAGCACGGCAACCACATCCGTACCGCCGCTGCTGCCAAGGGTGCGCAGCATGATGCCGCAGGCTGCACCGTGCAGCACCCCGCCCACCACGGTGGCGTACACTTCGTTGGTAATGGGGATTTCAAAGGTGATAAAAAAACTGAACAATGTAGTGCAAAGGGTTCCGTAGGCCGTGTAGAGCAAAAATCGTTTGCCCACGCCAAACCAGCCCAAAGCATACACAGGAACGCACAGCAGGGCATACCAGACCAGCGGCGTGAGCGTGCCTGTCCAGTAATTGACCAGCAGGCCCACGCCCATGACTCCCCCGGAAAGGAAGCCATGGGGCGCGGCCACGCTCTGAATGCATATGGCCATAAGAACCGACCCCAGCGTAAGCCAGAGCAGGTTCCAGACCACCGATTCGGCCAGAGCCTTGTTGTACGACTGAAGCTTCATGGGTCTACGTTACACCAGGCCCCAGATCATCTTCAAGGCCACAAGGATCAAAAAACAGGCAAAACCTTTCTTGAGTTTGTCGGCGGGTAAGGCATGCGAAAGCTTTGCGCCAAGCGGGGCGGTCATAAAGCTGGCTGTGGCAATACCCAGCAGCGCCCACAGGTTCACAAAGCCAAGCGACATGGCGGGCAGATCAGGCCTGCCCCAGCCGCCCACAATAAAGCCCAGCGTACCCGCCACGGCAATGGGAAAACCAATGGCGGCGGAGGTGCCCACGGCATGGTGCAGCGGCACGTTGCAAAAGGTCATGAACGGCACGGAAAGCGTACCGCCGCCGATACCCACAAAGCTCGACACGAGGCCGATGACGCCGCCCACGCCGGCGGTTCCCATCTTGCCGGGCAGATCACGGCTGGCCGGGGGCCGGTAGTTGGAGAGCATCTGCGCCGACACAAAAAGGATAAAGCAGATAAAAAATATCTTCAGGAACATGGTGGGCATATGGGTAGCAACAAGACCACCGAAGAACGTACCCACAAGAATGCCGGGGGTAATGGCCTTGAAAATATCCCAGTGCACGGCGCCGCGGGCATTATGCGCCCGCGCGCTGGAGATGGAGGTGATCATGATGCTGGCAAGCGAAGTGCCGAGCGCCATCTGCTGCACATACTGGGGAGGAACTCCCACTGTGGGAAAAATGGCAACCATCAGGGGCACCAGAACAATACCGCCGCCAACACCCAGAAGCCCGGCCAGAACACCGGCCACAGCCCCGCACAAGACGTAGGCCACAAGAGACACAAGCATGTGGTTCTCCTCGCTGAAGATACTTACAGCCGCGCCGCAAAAAACGTCTGCGTTGGTGCGCGGTACGCCCTACAACTAGACAATGCCCCTGCAAGCGTCAACCGACTTTTTGCTTTACAAAGCGTCCAAGCGCGCCTACATTTGCTACTTATGAAGACCAACGCCCGTTTGCGCAATTTCCTATGGCAGGGCAAGCACAGCGCCCCCGGCCTCCCTGATTTTTTTCGCATTTGCAGGCGTTTTTCGTATTCCCCCGTTGTATAGCAACGGGGATTTTTTTTGACCTTTTTACCACGCAACGTCATGAATACCGACAATCGCTACCACTGGCCCCACAAAGACCTGCTGGACGTCACCCAACTGAGCGCGGAAGACACCATGCACCTGCTGGACCTGGCCGCCAGCTTTCAGGAAATCAACAGCCGTCCGGTCAAGAAGGTGCCAACCCTCAAGGGCAAGACCGTTGTGCTGTTTTTCGTGGAAAACAGCACCCGCACCAAGACGTCCTTTGACGTGGCGGGCAAACGCCTTTCCGCCGACACCTATTCCCTGGCAAAATCAGGCTCAAGCCTGAACAAGGGCGAAAGCCTCAAAGATACGGGGCTCACCCTTCAGGCCATGGGGCCGGATGTCATTGTCATCCGCCACCCCAGCAGCGGCGCGGCGCGCTTTCTTGCGGAGCTGCTGCCCTGCGGCATTGTCAACGGAGGCGACGGCTGGCATGCCCACCCCACGCAGGCCCTGCTTGACTGCTACAGCCTGCGGCAGGCATGGCAAAACCGCTTTGCCGGGCGTACCCTGCTGATTCTGGGCGACATTGCCCACAGCCGCGTGGCCCGGTCAAACATGCATTTGCTCACCATGCTGGGCGTCAAGGTGCGCCTGTGCGCCCCGCGCACCCTGCTGCCTGCCGGTGTGGATCACTGGCCCGTGGAAATCTACACGGAGCTGGACAAAGCCGTGCGCGATGTGGACGCCGTCATGTGTCTGCGCCTGCAACTTGAGCGCCAGCAGGCGGGCCTCTTGCCCGACCTTGCGGAATATTCCCGCCGTTTCTGCCTTGGTTCCAGCCAGCTGGCCCTTGCCGCGCCCGAAGCCAAGGTTTTGCATCCCGGCCCCATGAACCGTGGGCTTGAGATTTCCAATGACATAGCAGACGCCCCCGCGAGCCTGGTGCTGAATCAGGTGGCCGCAGGCGTCGCCACGCGCATGGCCGTGCTTTATCTGCTGGCCACGCGCAACGATGGAGTACGCGCATGAGCCTCTTGATAAAGAACGCACGCCACCTTGAAGCCCCGGTAGACCTGCTGGTACGGCACGGCAAAATTGTCACCATGACCCCGGCAGGCCACCATACCTACGACAGCCGCGAAGTTTTTGACGCCCACGGCCTTGTGCTCATGCCAAGTTGCATCGACGCCCACGTGCACCTGCGCGAACCGGGCTTTGAATACAAGGAAGATATAGCCTCCGGCCTCGAGGCCGCAGCGCGGGGCGGCTTTGGCGCAGTGATGTGCATGGCCAACACCAAGCCCGTCAACGACACGGCCAGCATCACGCGTGCCATGCTCGACAGCGCGCGCAAAAGCCACCCCAACGGCCCGCGCCTCCACCCCATTGCCGCCGCCACCGTGGGCCTCAAGGGTGAGGAAATGGCCCCCCTCGCGGAACTCAAGGAAGCGGGCTGCGTGGCTGTTTCCAACGATGGCCGCCCGCTGGAAAATGCGGAGCTTGTGCGGCGCATCATGGAATACGGCGCAGACCTTGATCTGGTGCTCATAGACCACTGCGAGGACCCGCAACTGGCTAAGGGCTGGCGCATGCACGAAGGCGTGACCAGTGGTCTGCTCGGCGTCAAAGGACAGCCCGCCGCTGGCGAGGCCAGTCAGGCCATGCGCGACATCATGCTGGCCGAATACCTTGGCGTATCCGTGCATATTGCCCATGTTTCCGCTGCGCTGACCGTTGACTGCATCGCCTGGGGCAAGGCGCGCGGCGTCAAGGTGACTGCCGAAACCTGCCCCCACTATCTGCTGCTGGATGAAACCGCCCTTGAGGGCTACAACACCCAGGCCAAGGTCAGCCCGCCCCTGCGCACCTCGGCAGACCGCGAGGCCTTGCGCCGCGCCGTGAAAAACGGCACCATCGACATACTCGCCACAGACCACGCCCCCCACGCCGCCCACGAAAAAGAAGGCACACTGGACGATGCCATGTGCGGCTTTACCGGGCTTGATCTGGCTGTCAGCCTCACCTGGGGGCTGGTGGCCGAAGGCGTGCTGACAGAGGCCGATGTGCACCGGCTGTGGAGCCGCCGCCCGGCAGAGATTTTCAACCTGCCCTGCAACGGCTTTACCCCCGGCGATCCAGCAGATTTCTTCCTGCTTGACCCGGACGAAACATGGGTTCCCGGGCCAGAAAACCTCTATTCCAAGAGCTGCAACACGCCATTTCTGGGTCAGCCCCTGCGCGGCAGGGTCAAGCACCACTGGATAGACGGCATGCAGCTGTTCTGATGCCCTGCGGGGCTCATGACGGGGGTTTTATGTACCGTATTCTGCACGATCAGGAGCTGTTCCGCAGCCAGTGCCTCATCAATGGGCACTGGCGCGATGCGGCCGACAAAAGCGTTATTGAAGTCATTAATCCCGCCAACGGCAAACAGTTGGGCACCGTGCCCAACTGCGGCGAGGCCGAAACCCGCGAGGCCATTGAGGCCGCGCAGGCTGCCTTTGCTGTCTGGAGCGCAAGAACGCCTCTGGAACGGGGCGCTCTGCTCCACGCCTGGGAACGCGCCATTGCCGATAACATTGAAGATCTGGCCCGCCTGCTTACCCTTGAAGAAGGCAAGCCCCTGGCCGAGGCCAGAGCAGAGATCCTTCAGGGTGCATCGTACTTTCCCTGGTTTGCGGAAGAAGCCCGCCGCTTCAGCGGCGAGGTCACGCCCGTATACCGCCACGGGGTGCAGGCCCTCACCCGTCATGCCCCTGTGGGTGTGGCTGCGGCCATCACGCCGTGGAACTTCCCCATGTCCATGATCCCGCGCAAGGTGGCCCCTGCGCTGGCGGCAGGCTGCACCATGGTGGTCAAACCTGCCAGCGCCACGCCTTACAGCGCGCTGGCAATGGCGGAACTGGCCGTGCGGGTGGGCATCCCAGCCGGGGTTTTCAACGTTGTTACGGGCAACGCGCGGCGCATCGGCAACGAGATCACCTCCAACCCGCTGGTGCGCAAGCTCAGTTTTACCGGCTCAACGGCGGTGGGGCTGCAACTGGCAACCCAGTGCGGGCCTACGCTCAAGCGCATTTCCATGGAGCTTGGCGGCAACGCGCCCTTTATTGTGTTTGACGATGCGGACATGGACAAGGCCGTGACAATGGCCATGGCCTGTAAATTCCGCAATGCCGGGCAAACCTGCATCTGCGCTAACCGTTTTCTGGTGCAGAGCGGAATGGCGGAGACCTTCGCCACCAATCTGCTCGATCACATCAGCGCCCTGCGCGTGGGCGACGGCCTCAAGCCGGAGACCGACATGGGCCCGCTTATCAATGCCGATGCCGTGGCCCACACGGATGCCCTGGTAAAAGACGCCGTGGAAAAAGGCGCGCAACTGCTGTTTGGCGGCAAGCCGCACAGCCTTGGCGGCAATTTTTACGAGCCTACCCTGTTGTTGGGCCTGAACCCGCAGATGCGCATTTTCCGCGAGGAAATATTCGGCCCGGTGGCCGCCCTCATGACTTTTGACGATGAAGAAGAAGCCATTTCCCTTGCCAATGATACGGAATTCGGCCTGGCCTCATATATCTGCACACGCGATATGCCGCGCATCTGGCGGCTGTTCAACAAATTGCAGTACGGCATGGCTGGCTTTAATGATGCGGGCCTTGCTGCTGCCGAAACACCCTTTGGCGGCGTGAAATTCAGCGGCATTGGCCGGGAAGGCAGCCGCGAGGGCCTTCAGGAATACATGGAAACCCACTATGCCCTGCTGGGCGGGCTGAACTGACGCGCCAGCGAGGAGTACTCATGCCCGAACGTGAACCAGTCGCAGCCGGGCGTTTCTATCCCGCTTCGCCCGGTGAGCTGCAAAAGGAAATCAGGTCATACCTCACGGCTGGAAAAGCCTTGTCGGCAACTGCGCCCATTGACGCAAAGCGCAAGGCGTCCGCAAGCCTGTGCGGCCTTATGCTTCCCCATGCTGGCTATGTATACTGCGGCAACGTGCTGGGGGCCGCGCTCATGAGCCCCTGGAACAAAACAACAGCCGGAGCCAGCCTGCCGGAGCGGCTCGTGCTGCTCTGCCCCAACCACACGGGCAGAGGCGCGCCCCTCGGCGTGTGGCCGGATGGCACGTGGCGTACCCCGCTGGGCAGTGTTGACGTGGATGCGGAACTGACCGCCAGCCTGTGCGGCAAGGGCGGTTTTACGCCTGACCTGCACTCGCACCTTGGCGAGCATTCCATAGAAGTCCTGCTGCCTTTTCTGCAATGCATGCCGCCGCAGGGAACGCCCGGCGCGACCCGCCGCATCACACCTGTGTGCGTGGGCACCATGCAGCACAAGGCCCTGCAGGATGCGGGGCTTGCGCTGGCGGAGGTCATCCGCCAGTACGAAAACAAGGGCGAACGGATCGGCATCATCGTCAGCTCCGACATGAACCATTACGAAGACCAAGAAACCACCATGCGCAAGGACGCCTTCGCCCTTTCGCAGGCGCTGGCCTGCGACCCGGAAGGTCTGCTCACCATGGTGCAGCGTGAAAAAATCACCATGTGCGGGGCGGCTCCCATGGCCTTGGCCCTGTTTGCCGCCCGCGCCCTGGGCGAACCGTGGGCGGAACTGTGCCTGTACGACACATCAGCCACGGCATCGGGCGATACCCGCAAGGTGGTGGGATATGCCGCCCTGCGCTTTGGCCTTGCCTGAGGGTCCAGCATGACGCCCCGGCACAGATAATTCTTGCCCGTCAGGCACTGCTGCGCGGCAGTGGGGAACTAAACCCTGCTGCCGCGTAGTGTTGCGTGATCTGCCGTGTGCATTTTCACCATATTTGACATATGCCACATATCCGGCAAAGGCGCGCCAGCACTTGAACAGCGCCGCTATACCTCGCCACGCTCCAATAAAGACAGGCAGCTGAATGCGCCGCATCTCTGGACAGGGGGTGGCAAGTTTGCCACTATGCGGCATCACAAAACCAAGGGGATTACCATGGAAGTGTGCATCGCGTATCTGCGTGGCAAACCGATCATGCTGGAGCTGCGGGACGGCATAGCCTATCTCGACAACGAGCCCCAGCCCATCAAATATCTCGACGAAGCAAAGCTCCAGGAATTCAGCGATTCCATCCGGGCCATTCCGTATTCCGCTGATCCTGGCTATGAAGCGCTGGTCAATTCCAAGCGCGCGGCCTTTATTGTCACCCTGATTGGCAGCGCCGTGGGCGAGGAGTGCGTTTCCAGACTGACCCATATTCTGGATCACGTGCATTATGATGTGCTGGAGTATCTGGGCGAAACCGGAGAAGAAGATGCTTGAAATCCGTGACCTGCATGTTTCGGTCAAGGGCACGCCCGTGCTCAAGGGCATTGATCTGCACATCTGCCCAGGCGAAACATTCATTCTTTTTGGCCCCAACGGCTCCGGCAAAACCACCCTGCTCATGACCCTCATGGGCTTTGCGGGGTATGAGGTCACGCAGGGCCAGATCATCTACAAAGGCACAGACATCACCCACGCGCCCATGTACGAGCGTGCGCGCCTCGGCATTGGCATGTCGTTTCAGCGGCCCCCCACCATCCACGGCCTGCCCACGGGCAAGCTGGTGGAACTGTGCGGGCGCGGGCGCGAAATGGATATAGAGGACATGGCCCGCAAGGTGCATTTTGACCATTTTCTCAAGCGCGATGTGAACGCGGGCTTTTCCGGCGGCGAAATCAAGCGCTCCGAACTGCTGCAACTCATGGCCCAGAGGCCCGACCTGCTGCTCTTTGACGAGCCGGAATCCGGCGTTGACCTTGAAAACATGGCGCTTGTGGGCAAAACCGTGCGCTACCTGCTTGACGGCACACCCGACCGATGTTGCGCCACGCTGCGGCAGCGTGAAAAGGTGCGCTCCACCAGCGGTCTTATCATCACCCACACCGGTCATATTCTCGAATACGTCAATGCCCACCGCGGGCAGGTCATGTATCAGGGCAAGCTGTGCTGCGAGGCGCGGCCCCGCGAAATTCTGGATCACATCGCTACCCATGGCTATCAGGAATGTCTGCGCTGCCTCACCGGCGACATGCTTGGCAAAATTGCGGAGGCGCCCCTTAAATGAGTTCTGTCAATCTTTCCCGCTTTCAGTTCAGCGGCGGCGAAAACGCCGCACCCATTGAAAACCTCGCAGCCCTGCCCCGCGAAGATCAGGAACGTCTGGTGCTGGCTGGCATCGATGTGAACGACAGCACCGCCAGCGGCGCGTTCATGCAGCTCAACCACGCTGGCGTGCACTGCGAAACGCGCCATGAGGGGCTCGACCTCATGGACATCCGCACGGCGCTGAAAAAGTTCGACGGCCTGCCCCAGTATTACTGGAAGCTGCTGAATCCCGAAAAGGACGAGTTCACGCGCATGGCGCAGGAGCACTGCAACGGCGGCTACTTTGTGCGGGCGCGCAAGGGCGTCAAAATCGCCCAGCCCGTGCAGTCCTGCATGTTCATCAAGGGGCACGGCGCGGGCCAGAGCATCCACAATATCGTGATTGTTGAAGAAGGTGCCGAACTGCATATTCTTGGCGGTTGCGCCACAGCGCACGATGCCAACGATGCCGCCCATCTGGGCGTGACCGAATATTATGTGGAAAAAGGCGGCAAGCTGACCTTTACCATGATTCACAACTGGGGCAGCAGCACGACTGTACGCCCCCGTTCCGCCGGGATTGTTGAGGCCGGGGGCGAGTTCCAGAACAACTACATTCTGCTCAAGCCTGTGGGCGACCTGCAAATGTACCCCACCATGACTCTGGCTGGAGCCGGAGCAGTGGCCCGCTTCAACTCTGTTGTGGTGGCCCCCACAGGCTCCTATGTGGACTGTGGCAACCGCATCGACCTTGCGGCCCCCGATACGCGCGGCGAAATCATCTCGCGCGTAGTCACCACGGGCGGCACGGTCATCAACCGGGGCTTTATCGGCGCTTCGGCCGCTCCCGCCAAGGGGCACCTTGAATGCAAGGGGCTGATTCTTGGCGGCGGGCGCATGCACGCCATCCCCGAGCTGGACAGCAACCAGGACGGCGTGGAGCTTTCGCACGAGGCCGCGGTGGGCAAGATCGCGCAGGAGGAAATTGAATACCTCATGGCGCGCGGTCTGGACGAAGACGAAGCCGCCGCCACCATTGTGCGGGGCTTTTTGAACGTGGACATCATGGGCCTGCCCGCCCCGCTGAAAAAGGCCATGGACGAGCAGATTTCCTTGCTGGAAGCAGGCAACGCCATGTAGTAGGGGCTGGTTTTGCGGCCCGCCCAACGCTGCCTGATACGCGCACTTGACCGAAGCCAGCCTTGCAGCTATATTTCCCCTCCTTGGGGCCTATAGCTCAGTTGGTAGAGCCTCCGGCTCATAACCGGCCCGTCCCAGGTTCAAGTCCTGGTGGGCCCACCAAGAACTGTTCAGACAAAGACCGCCGAAGTTGCACAACTTCGGCGGTCTTTGCGTTTTGCGCCCCCCAATGGTTCTTTTCGTTTCGCGTGAGTTCGTTGGCCGCGGCAAATTTATTGGGGTAACTTTTAGGGGTAACTGGCTCTCAACTGCGAGAATCGGGACGTTTTGGTCCTCTGTGGGGTGTCCTATGCATTGGCTCTCTTTCGTGATTTCTTTTACTCATTGATATTATTTAATTATTTTTAAAATATCTGCTACTTCCCACTTATCTATATTCTCGGCTAGCCCATTGCAGCCTTTTCATATTTTTCACTATATCCCACACAATTTAAGCCTGTTACATAAAAATCACTGGGAGTTTGCCAGACGTATAAAAATACTTTGTGCACTGCTATTCCATGCCTTGTTGAACATTTCCATTCAGCCATTGACTCCTCGCACTTAGGGGCGTAGGTGACTTCTAGCTTATCGGTAGGCGAGGCTACCTCAGGGATATGGGTTACTGCCGCGGAGTAGTGGAGACACTATGAGAAGGCCAACAGTCGGTGTCGTCAAAGGCATGGACTATGTAACTTCACTGCCCTGAGAGGCTAAAACTTGAACGATGACACGAGGCCCAATATTGGGGCTTCAGGGTAGCTGCCCCAGTCATCGTTGTGCGCCATGACCGGGGCTTTTTTTATAAAGCTGGCAATTCTGCCTAAACAGGGAACATTCCCTAACTCAGAGGACAAAAATGGAACCGGACAGTAGATACAGCCCAAATTCTGATTTCGTACCGCGAAGGTGCGTGACGGAAGGGATGTTTATGTCCGTTCCGCCACGATAGCTCTGGGTTCATCAGATTATGGGCTGTGCTTCCATCAGTTTTCATTTGTGGAGGTGCACTCATGCGTCAATCTACTCGCACTGCGCGCAAAAATGCCCGTACAAGGGAACGCCACTATAAAGAAGCTGGCGACCGCCTTGCACTTGCAGCATTGCTCGATGCCAACACCCTGCTCAAGAAGCTCAAAACGGCCAGAGATGGCCTTAATGAAGCGCAAGTCAAAACCTCGCGTGACCTGTTTGGCAGCAATGTCATCACTCGCGGAAGAAAACAGTCTCTATTCAGCAGGTTAGTTGGAGCGTTCATCAATCCCTTTACGGCCATTCTTCTTGGCCTGGCCACAGTTTCAGCCTGCACGGATATTGTGTGGGCAGAGCCTGGCGAAGCGAACCCCAAAACCGTAGTCATCATCATGACCATGGTCATGATCTCTGGCATTCTGCGCTTTGTGCAGGAGGCTCGTAGCGGTGCGGCTGCCGAAAATCTGCTGAAAATGATCAAGACAACCACCTGCGTTCAGCGGCGGGAAGTCGGCAGGGCCGAAATTCCGCTTGAAGAAGTGGTTGTCGGCGATATTGTTTATCTGGCCGCAGGCGACATGATACCCGCAGATATGCGCATAATTCAGGCCAAAGACCTTTTTGTCAGCCAATCTGCCCTGACTGGCGAAAGCATCGCCATAGAAAAAATCGCCAGTGAGGTTGAAAGCGGCCTGAACAGCATGGCGGAGTGCCCGAACCTTGCCTTTATGGGATCAAACGTGGTCAGCGGAAGCGCAATGGGAGTTGTGGTCGCAACCGGCGATTCCACCATATTCGGCGAAATGGCAAAGAGCATTACTGCAAAGCCCGCACAAACCAGCTTTGAAAAAGGCATCAATCAGGTTTCGTGGGTGCTTATTCGCTTTATGCTGATCATGGTGCCCCTGGTTCTGTTTATCAATGGCTTCACCAAGGGCGACTGGGTTGACGCCGCCCTGTTTGCGCTCTCGGTTGCTGTGGGTTTGACCCCCGAAATGTTGCCCATGATTGTGACAACATGCCTTGCCAAGGGCGCGGTCAGCATGGCCCGCGAAAAAACCATCATCAAGAACCTAAATTCCATACAGAATCTTGGGTCTATGGATATTCTGTGCACTGACAAGACGGGCACGCTTACCCTCGACAAAGTTGTTTTGCAGTACCACCTGAATATCCATGGGCAGGAAGACATCAGGGTTCTCCGCCACGCATTTCTGAACAGCTACTATCAGACCGGCCTCAAAAATCTGATTGATTTTGCGATCATCGAGCGCACTCTTCAAGAGCAAAAAGAAAACCCATCCCTGGTTGACCTCTCTGACAAGTACACCAAGGTGGATGAAATTCCTTTTGATTTTGAAAGAAGGCGCATGAGCGTTGTGGTTTCAAATGGCAAAACCCAGATGATCACCAAGGGCGCTGTAGAAGAAATGCTCTCTGTTTGCGGCTATGCTGAATACAAGGGCGAGGTGCTTCCCCTCTCTGATGATATCAGGGAGTACATCTTAAAAAAAGTGTCGGCCCTTAACGATGACGGAATGCGCGTTATAGCGGTGGCACAAAAAACCAATCCTTCACCGGTTGGCGCTTTTTCTGTTGCCGATGAATCCGACATGGTTTTGATGGGGTATCTGGCCTTTCTTGATCCGCCAAAGGAGTCAACAGAAAGGGCACTGAAAGCCTTGCATGAGCACGGTGTGGGCGTAAAAATTCTTACTGGCGACAACGACAAGGTTACGCGCTGCGTATGTCGCCAGTTGAAGATTCCGGTTGAACACATGCTGCTGGGGTCTGATATTGCGGCCATGAACGAAGAGGAGCTTTGCCGGCAGGTGGAGAATGTGAGCGTATTTGCCAAGCTTTCTCCCCAGCAGAAAACGCAGGTTATTACTGCCTTGCGAACAAACGGCCACAGTGTTGGCTACATGGGCGATGGAATAAACGACGCTGCCGCTATGAAAGCTGCCGATGTGGGCATTTCTGTGGACAGCGCTGTAGATATCGCCAAGGAATCTGCCGACGTTATCCTGCTCGAAAAAGATTTGATGGTTCTGGAGAAAGGCATCATTGAAGGCAGAAAAACATATGCCAACATGATCAAATATATAAAGATGACCGCCAGTTCCAACTTCGGCAACATGTTTTCGGTGCTTGCGGCCAGCGCGTTTTTGCCATTTTTGCCCATGCTCTCAATCCACCTGATTCTGTTGAATCTCATTTACGATCTGAGCTGCACGGCAATACCATGGGACAACGTGGACAAGGAATATCTAAGTGTTCCAAGGAAATGGGATGCTTCGTCCATTGGCAAGTTCATGCTGTGGATCGGCCCTACAAGCTCTGTTTTTGACATAACAACCTATCTGCTGATGTATTTTGTCATCTGCCCCATGATGTGCGGTGGGCAGCTGTTTCACCAGATTGCAGACCCAGCGGTGCAGGCGCAGTACATTGCGGTGTTTCAGGCGGGCTGGTTTGTGGAATCCATGTGGAGCCAGACTCTGGTTATCCATATGATTCGCACGCCCAAAATTCCGTTTTTCCAAAGCCGCGCTTCGGCATCGGTAACTCTAGTTACGTTTACAGGCATTGCAGTACTCACCATGATTCCCTTCACGGCGTTTGGGGCATCTATTGGGCTTGGCACGCTGCCGCCCGTGTACTTTGCCTGGCTTGCGGCAACAATTCTGCTGTACATGGTGCTGGCAACAATCGCCAAAAAGACATTTGTCTGGAAATATGGAGAGCTCTTGTAAGAGTTGTCGCCTATTCCTTTGAACTTTCCGCGCGCTTTAACTGCAAAGGCCGCCCTGAGATGGGCGGCCTTTGCGCACTTACCATCCCTTGCGCAAATCGTATTGCCCTTTACCCCCGTTTGCGCCAGTATTACCATAAATTTCATACCGTCGCGCACATGAACCGGAGGGCTGGGTGAAGCCTTTTTTGACATTGCAATCAGTTGAATCGGTGCTTGAGCATATTCGGGCCTTTCCCCTTTTGGGTGAAGAGCGCGTCCTGCTGGACGACGCCCTTGGTTGCGGTCTTGCCCAATGCTTTTCGGCAACAGAAGACCTGCCGGGATTTGACCGCTCCACCGTTGACGGTTTTGCCTGCCGCGCCCGCGATGTTTTTGGCGCGCAGGAGGGCAACCCCGCTCTGGTGGAATGCGTGGCCGACTGCCGCATGGGCGAAGTGCCGGATATCAAGCTTGAAGAAGGACAGGCCGCGCGCATTCTCACCGGGGGCATGCTGCCACAGGGTGCAGATTGCGTGGTGATGGTTGAATACTCCCGCCCTGCGGGCGGCAACCTCATTGAGATTACCCGCAGTCAGGCTCCGGGCGACAATGTTATTTTTCGCGATGATGACGCAACCGCAGGGTCTTTGCTGCTGCAAGCCGGGCACCGCATGCGCCCACAGGATATCGGCCTGCTGGCGGCTTTTGGCGTGGTGGAGGTGGAGGTACGCCGCAAACCGCTGGTTGCCGTACTCTCCACAGGCGATGAGGTTGTCCCCAGCTCCGCGACTCCGCCGCCGGGCAAAATCCGCGACATCAACGCCCACAGCATTGCAGCCCTCTGCCGAGAGGCTGGCGCGCAGGCCGTGAGAGCCGGGATTGTCAACGATGACGCCGCCAAGCTCAAAACAGCCGTAACCCAACTTGCAGAAATGCATGACGTGGTGGTGGTTTCCGGCGGCTCCTCCGCGGGCATGCGCGACCACACCGTGGAAATTTTTGAGTCCCTGCCTCAGGCGCAGCTGCTTGTGCACGGGGTCGCCATCAGCCCCGGCAAACCCTTTATTCTGGCCAAAGCCATAGTAAACGGGCGCACAGTCTGCCTTGTGGGCCTGCCCGGTCATGTCGCCAGCGCGCTTGTCTGCGCCCGCGTATTTCTTGCTCCCTTGCTGGAGCATCTGCAAGGGCATGCCGATTCCGCAAAACAGCCGCAGGTTCCCGCAGTGCTTGCACGGTCTGTAGCTTCTGCACAGGGCAGGCGCGACTATCTGCGCGTAAAACTGCGCCCCCTGCCCAGCCAGCCCCCCGCGCAAACGCAGTCAAGCCAAACCCTGCAACCGCTGTACGAGGCGGAACCCATCATGGGCGCATCGGGCCTTATTTCAGGCATTGCTGCGGCAGACGGACTCATGGTCTGCCCTGAAAATCGCGAAGGCTACGATGCGGGCGATACCGTAATGGTGGAACTTTTTCGCTAGACCAGTATGCGTCTGGCACTATTGCTGGGAGAATTATCTTGAAGCGCAACACCTATCTGACCCTGCTGCCCCCGGAAGAAGCCCGCGCCAACTGGTTTTCATGCCTTGACGCCAAAGCCTTCGCCCTTGGCGAAGAACGCATCCCTCTGGCGCAGGCCCTGCGCCGCGTGCTCAGCAGGCCCGTAGCTGCCCTGCGCTCATCCCCGGCATTTCACGGCGCGGCAATGGACGGCATCGCCGTACATGCGGAGGATACATTCACCGCCTCCGCCCGTACCCCCTTGCGCCTCAAAATCGGCGAGCAGGCCCACTGGATCAATACCGGGCACCCCTTGCCGCTGGGTTGCAATGCCGTGGTCATGATGGAGAACATCAATACCGAGACCGAAAAGGGTTCTCAGGGCGAATCGCAGTGGGCCGTCATTGAAAAGGCCGCCTTTCCCTGGCAGCACGTGCGCAAAATGGGTGAAGACATGGTGGCTACAGAGATCATTCTGCCCCCCGGCACGTGCATTGGCCCCTACGACCTTGGCGCGCTGGCGGCTGGCGGCGCGCTTGAAGTACCAGTATTTCGCCGCCCCCGCGTTTCCATCATCCCCAGCGGGTCGGAAATTGTGCCGCTGGTGGATGCGCGCGAGGAAGACCTGCGCGCAGGCCGTGTGCTGCCCGAATTCAATTCACTGATTTTTTCGGCCATGATTGCGGAGGCCGGGGGCGAAGCCGCCACTCTACCTGTGGTTCCTGACGACCCAGAGGCTATCCGCGCGGCCATTGCCAGCGCCATTGCAACTGCCGACATGGTCATTCTCAATGCCGGGTCTTCGGCTGGCAGCCACGACTTTACGGCCCATGTGCTCGGGCAGATGGGCACCGTGGTGACGCATGGCATTTCAGTCATGCCGGGCAAACCCACGGTGCTTGCGGTGGTCAACGGCAAGCCCGTGGTGGGTGTGCCGGGGTATCCGGTTTCTGCTGGCATATCCATGGAAGAATTTGTTCTGCCCTTGCTGGCCCTGTGGCAGAAACGAGCCATGAGCGAGCGGCAGAAGATCACTGCGGTTCCCTGCAATCCCCTGCCCTCGCGCCCCGGCATGGAAGAAAGACTGCGGGTCAAACTGGGCTGCGTGGGCGATACGGTTGTGGCCGTGCCCCTGCCGCGCGGCGCGGGCACCATAACCAGCCTCAGCCGGGCCGACGGCATTATCCGCATTCCGCGCGACAGCGAAGGCTGCAATGCCGGGGAACCAGTTACAGTTGAACTGCTGCGCCCCGCCACGGCTCTTGCGGGCGCACTGCTTGCCATCGGCAGTCACGACAACACACTTGACCTGCTGGACAGCATGCTGCGCAAGGCGCATCCGCAGTACCGGCTCACCTCGGCCCATGTGGGTTCGCTGGGCGGCATCATGGCGCTCAAGCGCGGGCAGTGCCATCTGGCGGGCAGCCATCTGCTTGACCCTGCAAGCGGCGTATACAACCGCAAGGCCATTGAGGATAATCTGGAAGAGCCCACAGTGCTGCTGCGTCTGGTGGACAGGGAACAGGGAATTCTGACCGCGCCCGGCAACCCCCTTGGCATCAACAGCATTGAAGACCTCGCCAAGCCGGGGGTACGCTTCATCAACCGGCAGCGCGGCAGCGGAACCCGCGTGCTGCTTGATTACCGCCTGAGTTGCCTTGGCATCGCGCCCACAAGCATCAACGGCTACCGCGACGAGGAATATACCCACATGAACGTCGCTGCCGCTGTGCTTTCCGGCCGGGTGGATGCCGGGCTTGCCGTGCGGGCGGCAGCCAACGCACTGGGCCTGCCATTCACGCCCGTTGGTGTTGAGGAATATGATCTGGTCATTCCCCAGCGTTTTTTTGATGGGGATGCGGTTCAGGCCCTGCTGGATGTTATCCGCAGCGAAGCATTCCGCCAGACAGTGGAGGGCATGGGCGGTTACGGCACGGAAAAAACCGGACAGATTATCTGGGAATACGCCGGAAAATAGGAAGAAAATGAAATGAACGGCTAGGCCTTGCCCGCCCAGTCAAAGCGCTCCATCTCCGGCACGGAGAGGTCAAGGTGGAACAGCGCGCTGCTGGCGGTGCGGCTCAAAATGGCCCGCAGAGCCAGCTTTGCCATGAGGCAGGCAACCGAAGCCGGGGCCAGCGCCCCAACGCCTTCGCGCCGTGCATGCTCAAGCTCGCTGTCGCTCTGCCCCTGCGGGTAAAGCTCCTCAAGACGCGCCTGCGGGCCTGAGTTGGCGTAGCAAAAACCTTCTTCGCGCAGTACGGAACCGTGGATAAAGGGCACGCCAGCAGCAAGGGCTGCCCGCTCCAGAGCTGTTTTGGCGCTGATGTTATCCAGACAGTCCAGGGCCACGTCCATACCAGCCACAAGATCGGGCAGATTGCCCGCATCTGCTACTAATCCAAGAGCTTCTGTTTCCACGTGGCTGGCAATATCCGCCAGAGCATTGCGCACTACGCAAACCTTGCGCTGCCCCAGCATACGCTCGGAGCAGAATCGCTGGCGGTTGAGATTGCTCTCGTCAAACACATCGTTATCCACCAGCCGGAGGCACCCCACGCCGGAGCGGGCCAACAGCTCGGCCACATGTCCCCCCAGACCGCCGCAGCCCAGCACCAGGGCACGGCTTTGCAGCAGCCGCGTCATTTCCTCCGCTGTGACCAGCCCGAAATTCCGGCGAAAGCGCTCCGGCCAGATATCCTGCCCCAACAGATAAATCATGGCAGCACGTAACGTCAGAGCCTGGGACGCAGCCCAAAGGCGCAAGCCCTCAAGGCTCACGAACAGGGTTTCCTGCGCGTCGCCAGCAGATTTTGTGGGGTATCTTGCCCGGATATAGGGGCGGAAGAACTGATGCAGATCAGATATTGTCATGGTCAACGGGCCTAGCCTCCTCCGACAGCCGGAAAATAGGCAATACGGTCTCCGTCGCGCATGGGATCGTTCACCTTCTGCTGGCGTCCGTTGACCATGACAATTTTTATGTCTTGCGGCGGCAAACCCAGATGTTGCGCCAACTGGGCTACAGTGCTTCCTTCCGGCATTTCCACCTGCAGGCCTGTTTCCGGCACATAGTCCGGCACGTAGTCACGCAGGGTGGTGCTCAGCTTAACGGTCAGTTTCATGGACGCTCCTTGACCTCATGAGGTCTTGTCCAGTTATGCCCGCCCTGTCCGAAAACAGTCAAGCCAGCCGGGGCGCGCTATGGCGCCGCCGTAAAACAAAATTTCTGGTCTCCGCTCCGAGCCAGCCGGAGCGGAGACCAATAAGGGCGACCCTACTTCTTTTCCTCAATCCAGTTGAAGACCGTCTTGAGTTCTTCGTGGGTGATGTCGAAAGTGGTGTTGTGCGGGGGCAGCTTTTCGTCAGTGAAGAAATCGGGCAGCACGTCCGCAGCCTGGGTGATGCCCGCGCGGCGGTTGAAGTCGATTTCTGTGGAAAGAATACGCTGGCCCAACGTCACAACGTCGTCGCCGGTGAGCTTCCAGCCAAACTTGGCATTGAGCATGTCCACAATGGCGGGCAGGGCATCCGGCACGTCAAGGATGGCAAAGGCCGTGAACAGGCACAGGCCCACGGAATCCACAGAGGCGGTAGCCACCTGGAGATTGCGTGAAAGCTCGATCTGCCCGTCCTTCTTGAGGGGGTCAACCGTACCGCCGCAGTTAAGGATGTTGGCCGTCACGGCGTAACCGGCGGTGTGGTCCGCGCCCATGGGCGAGGTGGCGTAGGTGACGCCCTGGCCCTTGACCGCACGGGGATCATATGCGGGCAGGCTCTGGCCCTTGACCGCAGGCACGCGCCGCACGCCAAACACCCGGCCCGTGGTGGCCGCGCCGCAACCAACAATACGACCAAGCGGAGAGCCCTCGCTGATGCCGTTCATGACATCAAGCACAGCCTTGGTATCTCCGTAGGGGATACCGCCGCCAGCCATGGCCACGCCCACGGCAACGCCCACGTCGATGGTGTCAACGCCGATATCATCGCACATGTAGTCGTACTTGGAGATGGCATCAAGGTCGCCAATGCCTGAGTGGGGGCCGAAGCACCAGAGGGTTTCGTATTCGGGCCACTTGCTCTGGAACTTGCCTTTTTTGTCGGGCAAAATGCCGCTGCAACGGATCATGCAGCCGCTCATGCAGCCGTGGGCCACCTTGCCCTCGCCGCCGCGTTCCTTGGTGAGCTGGTTCAAAAGCTCGCCCGAAACAGCCTCATGTTTGTCAAACTGCCCAACAGTAAAGTTGGCGGTGGGCAGGCCGCCCGCCTCGTGCAGGATGTTGACGAGCACGGCGGTGCCGTATTCGGCAAGCCCCTTGCTGGTGATGGGGTGTTCGGAAAGCGCCGTGGCGAAGCGCTTGGAAGCCTCGCGAAAAGCCTTTTCGTCAGCCAGAGGCTGGCTCTTGCCGCCTTCGGGATTCACAATGATGGCCTTGAGGCCCTTGGAACCCATTACCGCGCCAACGCCGCCGCGCCCGGCATGGCGCATGGGGCGCAGTTCGCGGTCGGTGCAGGCAATGGAAGCCGCCGTGAGCTTGAATTCGCCCGCGCGGCCAATGGTGATGTAGCTGCAATCCTTGCCGTACTTTTCCACCAGCTTGGCCACGGCATCAAAGTTGTTCATTCCGGCTACTTCGGCGGGAATCAGCTTGGCGTGGTCCTTGCTCACTTCAAGCTGCCACCACTCGCCTTCCTTGGCCATGTCTTCCACAATAACAGCCAGAATGCCCAAACGGGCCAAGTGACCGCCGGGCTGACCGCCCGCGTTGGATTCCTTGATGCCTTCGGTCAGCGGGCTTTTGCAGCCCACGGAAATACGGTTGGCGTTGGGGCTATTGGTGGCACCCAGCAGGCCGGGAGCAAAAACAAGCTTGTTGTGGGGGCCAATGGGCGTACAGGTGGGCGGCACCTCACGCGCAACGATGGTAGAAGTCAACGCACGGCCGCCAAGGCCAGCGTATTCTTGAGGGATTTCTTCAAAAACACAGGTCTTGGTTGCCATATTGACGCGCAAAAAACGGAACATGGAGCCTCCTTAAACAAGGCGCATCTACGCCTGTTTGTGTTTATCCTTCGATACCATTGTGAGAAAAAAAAGTGCAAGCGGGTAAAAAAAACGTCTCGCTTTTCTCCCGCAAGAGGAAAAGTTGGGGAGGAAAGGGGAGTTTTTGTGCAATACGGAGGAATAAGGGGAAATGCTGTAAACGGGAACCGGGATAATGCAGGCAGGATCTATGATGACGAAACGCGAGTGTCCATGTCCCACGCTGCGCCAAGTTTGATTTCCCTTGCATCAAGTGCGCGCAAAAGAGCAGGATCATGTGTGGCGCAGACAACAGTCATGCCTTCTGCCGTGCTGTTCCTTACTGCCAGGGCAATAGCCCGTGCGCTTGCGGCATCCACATTGGCTGTTGGTTCGTCAAGCAGCAGCACTCTGGGCCGCAGGGCCAGGCGCGATGCCAGGGCAACCCGCTGGCGTTCTCCGCCAGAGAGTTCGCGCGGGCCGCGATCCGCAAAATTCCAGGGATCGCCAAAACCTGCGGCCTGCATGCAGCGTTCAAAAGTCTGCCGCAGGTCAGCCGTCTGGTTGCGGAACTTCAGCCCAAGCACCACATTGTTGAAAACGCTCATGTGCAACAGGTAGGGATCCTGCAAAAGCAGGGTTGCCTCCTTGCGCCCTTCCGCACCACCGGCATAGCGCAGCTCGCCAGCAGCCTGGTGCTCCAGAAAGGCCAGCAGCCGCAACAGGGTCGATTTGCCGCAGCCATTGGGGCCGGTGAGAAAGACCGCCTCGCCCTGCCCAATAGCAAGGTGCGGCACATTGAGCGCCTCGCGCCCATTGTAGCGTTGCACAAGGTTGCGGGCTTCATACAGATTGGCGCTCATGCCCGCCCCCTGCGCCTGAAAAATGCAAGCGCCAGATTGACCACAAAGGCCATGAGCAGCAGCACAAGGCCAAGGGCAATCCCCTGGGCAAAATCGCCCTTGCTGGTTTCAAGGGCAATGGCCGTTGTCATGGTGCGGGTGGCATAACGAATGTTGCCCCCAAGCATCATGGCCACGCCCACTTCTGTAATGACACGGCCAAAGGCCGTAACACACACCATGCCCACGGCGTAACGGCACTCCCACAGCGCGTACATGGCAAGCTGCCTGCCGTTGGCACCCAGCGTAAGCAGGGTTTCGCGGCAGCGGGGATCAAGGTCTTCAAGCGCCTGTGCTGTCCACGAAATCACTATGGGCAGGGCCAGCACCGCCTGCCCGATGGCCATACCCGGCAGGGTAAACAGCAGACCGTATTCGCCAAGGGGGCCGCGCGCGGTGATAAAGGCGTAGACCAGCAGGCCGATCAGCACTGTGGGAAAGGCCAGCAAGGTATCTGAAATCAGCCGCAGCGCCCTTTTACCGGGAAAGGAGCAATGCCCAAGCAGAAAACCCAGCGGCACCCCCAGCAGCAAGGCTGCCGCCATGGCGTAGCAGGTAGACGCAATGGTTGCGTAAATGGCCGAAAGCGTGGCCGCATCCATATGCGTGAGCAGATACAAGGCACTGCTGAAGCCGTTGATAAGATAATCCATTGTTGCCGCTCGTTGCTGGTCAAAACAGCATTCGCCCGAAGCCGGGGCACACCACGGGCCTCGGGCGAATGCGTGTTACATGCCTGCGCTACCGGGGTGCGCTACTTGTTGGCATTGGGGAAGAAAAGCTGTTTCCCCTTGAGCATGTACCCGGCGATCTTCTGCTGGGTGGCCGGGGCAACCCACCAGTCTTCAAACTTCTTGGCCAGATCGGTCTTGACCTTGGGGCACTGGACGGGATTGACCGTGATGACGCTGTACTGGTTGAACAGGGCCTTGTCGCCTTCAACCACGATAGCCAGCGGGTTTTTGTCGCCCATCTTGTCGG
This sequence comes from uncultured Desulfovibrio sp., assembly GCF_902477725.1. Taxonomy (NCBI): domain Bacteria; kingdom Pseudomonadati; phylum Thermodesulfobacteriota; class Desulfovibrionia; order Desulfovibrionales; family Desulfovibrionaceae; genus Desulfovibrio; species uncultured Desulfovibrio sp. The sequence continues at coordinate 76,044 of NZ_CABSIF010000011.1, forward strand.
CAAAGGTGATCCAGGTTCCACGGTCTGTGAGGGCGTAGGCCTGCTTTTCTGCAGCCATGTTCAGGGTGGAGATCATGCCCTGCCCCGCAGAAAAATATTTGGGATCCTTGTCAGGCACAATATTGCTCTGCTGCCACAACTTCTGCTCCGCCTTGTGCGTGCCGGACTGGTCGCCACGGCTCACAAAGCCCGACTTGGTATCCAGAATACGCTTCAGCGCCTCGGCAGTGGTCTGCCCTTTCACGCCAGCGGGGTCAGCCACGGGGCCAACGATCACAAAGTCATTGTACATGACCTGACGGCGGTCCACGCCATGCCCGGCCTTAACGAATTCAAGCTCAGCCGAAGGCGCATGCACCAGCAGCACGTCGGCATCGCAATTTTTGGCGATTTCAAGGGCTTTGCCGGTACCCACGGCAACCCACTTAAGCTCAATGCCGGTTTCCTGCTTGAAGACAGGCTCCAGATATTCGAGCAGGCCGGAATCCTGCGTGCTGGTGGTGGTTGCCATCAAGAGAGTATCGGCGGCCAGAACTGGCGCGGCGCAGGCCATGTAGCCCGCAGCGCAAGCCAGGAGCAGAAAACGGGGTAAACGGAACATGGATCAGACTCCTTTTGAAGAGGTAATCTTAAAAGACCAACTCAGTTCAGCGCGACAATAATCACGCTATCATGAAAAAGCGGGACATAAAAGATTGCAAAAGAAGGCCAAAACAGGGAGGCAACAATCCGGCTCCATGCGGGCCGCAGCCGATATCAGAAACAAAAGCTACTCGGCCACCAGCCGAACGGCGCTGGAGGCAAAATGGGCATACACCTTTTTGCCGTCACGCAGATGCATGTTGTCCAGCGTGCAGGTGTCTACCGTGGCCCGCAGGGTTGTGCCGTCTGGCAAACCAACGCAGACAAAGGTTTCCACCATATCAGAGTGCAGACTGTCCACCACGCCCTTGACGCAGTTGGCAAGACTCATGGACGATTTTTCAGGGCTTAAAACTATGCGCTCTGGGTCTACCCGCACGCTCAGCACCTGATTTTCGTGCACTTCATGCAGGGCGGCTTCTTCCGGTGTGCAGGCCGCCGCGAGCCTGAAATCAGAAAAAGTGGTTATCTCCACATACACCTTGCGCATGCCGGTAAATATGCGGGTAACAATGCCCCAAAAAAGATTGGTTCCGTCATCGGCCTCGCCGCCGTGGCAGGCGCTTGCCGAGGTGTCTTTTCCTTGAGCCTGCGTGGTCAGCAGTTTGCGCGCCTCGCCGTCAGAAAAGTTCAGAAAGGCCAGCAGTTGGTCAGCGTCCTGTTGCCCCAAAAACTTGAGCACCAGCGGCATGGGCACATGCAGTTCCAGCAGTTCAAGCCCGCGCGAATAACGTATGGCGCGAGGTCCCACGCAGGCAGAAGACAGGCCCATCAAGCTGCCCACTGCGTAAAATTTCTTGCGCAGAAAGCTCTGGTCAAACTGCAAAAAATCCGGCTCCGCCGCCTGCGGCAGACCAAGAATGCGCCGGATGTTGCGCATGGCGCTCATGGGCAGCAAGATTTCGCGAGCGTTGGAGCCAGAAACGCGCAGCATGCCAGTAACGGTATCGATGGAGGAACGAGGCTCCAGCGCCAGCACTTCGCCCAGCCGCAAGCCGCCGTAGCGCATCAGCAAAAAAATCAGGTGCAGACGCGCACGCATGGTTTTTTGCGTGCGTGTTGCGGCCTCGGCCTCCCACTGTTCCCAGCACAGGGTCAGGCCTTCGAGTTGTTGGCGGGTCAGATGATTACGCATAATTTTTCTTGGGGCGATAATAGCAGGTTGCCCACCCGCTGTCAGCTATGCCTTTTTTGACATCCGATACTGCCTCTTGATGAATCCCTGATCGCTTAGCGCATAACTTGGCTTTCAAGTGGTGGCACACCAAGTACTCTTCAAGCAACAGTCCGCCAAAGCTGCACAACTTCGGCGGACTTTGCATTTAGGCAAACCGCGACTCTTTCAAATCCGCAAGCGATAGCTACAGCCGCTGCGATGCGTGTGGATAAAATGGATAATGCCTGAGCATCATGAAGACAGCTTTAATCCGGCTATCCCTGCCACAATCAGTGCGACACTAAGCAGACGCAAAAGGGCTATCGGTTCTCCAAACAGCACAATGCCGACAAAAACCGCACCTACCGTACCTATGCCTGTCCAGACCGCGTACGCTGTGCCCAGTGGAAGGGTTTTCATGGCGATGGATAAAAGCCAAAAACTTGCGGCCATGGCCGCAAGGGTTATGACACTGGGCCACAGGCGTGAAAATCCCTCAGTATATTTCAGCCCTACGGCCCATACAGTTTCAAGCAGACCTGCAAAAAATAAAATAAGCCAGCTCATAAGAATTCCTCGTTTTATGAGGTCGTCCTCGTGAACTGGCTATGCTGACGGGTCGTCCCGTCAGTGGTACTATACCCCGCAAGTTTGTCGCTATCAAGTTTGCCCGTGCAAGGTAGGCCACCACAGCATATGTTCCTGCCATCGGTGCGCAAGAAGAAAGCGGAACAGAGTTTGTTGACCTTGCGGCAAGCCGGGTCTGAAGACCACGAGAATAATGGGCACAGTGGAAGCTTTAACGGCAAAAGGGCGCAGTCCGGTATTCGTAGCGGACTGCGCCCTTGCCGAAAAGGCTGGAATGATAGGAAACGGCTTCCTGTTATCTTCTCTGAGACACGTTACAGGCTAAAAGAGGATTCAGGCAATAATTTCCACATGGACAGCCTACTTCAAACATAATCCGGTTATTTGGACGCGTTCTGGCCCGTGAACTTTCCTGCTACTTTTATCAGTTCGGCAAGCAGTCCCAGAGTCTGTTTGCCTTCCGCGCTGCCAAGCGCCCCAATAAGGCCAAAGACGCCCGTGGGCTTCACGTTGGCCGTGTCGATCTCGCCCAGCATGCCGATCAGGTTCGTGATCTTGGCTTGCAGGTCGGGGTCGGCAAGGCGCTGCAACTGGCTGATCAAAAAGGCCAGGCCTTCGCCTGTTTTGGCAATGTCTTCCGGGCTCATGGAGCCAAGCAGGTTACCTCCGGCGTTTTTGAATGCAGACATCTTTTCAAACACGCCATCCTTTTCCCACTCGCCCATCTTTTCAATGATGTGCGGAAAAGTCGGCGCAAACGCAGGGTGCAGAATCTTCCACAGGTCGGTGGCGTTCTCGAGCTGGTCGAGCAGCCACGTAAGCCTGGGAACAGTCAGCAAACCCTTTCGGCCCAGATCCAGGATGTCGTCAAGCGTAACCCTGCCGTTGAGGGTCTCCATCTCTTCAACAATAAGGCGAAAGGCATGGTTCCCAATGGGTGTCAGCTCGCTCAGCAGCATGCTGCTGCTTTCCTTGCTCGCTTGAAGGTCGCTGAGCCTTCCTTCAATGGCTTCCAGCCGCTCAAGAATTTTATCTTCAGGTGTCATATGATCCCTCCGGTCTACTTGCTTCTCAGCAAGGAGGTATCTTTCCCTGCAAGATACATATTGGGTTCAAACGGGAGCTCATGACCTTTCAGCATGAGGTTGTAATACACCCACTTGAACATGAGCTTACCCCAATAGTTGATGTGGCTTTCGCCCAGCAGCTCAAAGGGGCCAACGCCAGGCAGCGGGAACATGCCCGGCAGGGGTTCCACAGCGTAGCTGAAGTCGATGAGCGAGGCTTTTTCAAAGCCTGTGACGATAAAGCAGTTGGTATGGCCGTCAAACCTGTAATAGTTGTCGGTGCCTTCAATGTCGGCCATCAGGTTCTGGGCGATCACGTCCGCTTCAAAGTGGGCCACAGACCCGGCTTTTGACGCGGGGACGTTTGTTGCGTCGCCGATGATGTACATGTTCTCGAACTTCTTGGACTTCAGCAGTTCCTTGTCCGTATCAATAAAGCCGGTCACGTCGGAGACTTCAGATTCGATAAGGAATTCCTGCCCAAGGTTCGGGGGAATGCTCACCAGCAGGTCGTAGGGGATTTCATCGCCCGTGACGGAAGCGATCACGGCGCGGTCGGCTTCCACGCTGTCCACAGTCCAGTTTGTGGTGACCTTGATGCCCTTCTGCTCGCACAGCGCGCCAAGAATGTTGTTTGCCACAGGCTTGGTAAAAGCACCCGTAAGCGGCGTGACAAGCTCAATTTCCACATCTTTGCGCACGCCCATTTTTTGCAGATACCAGTCGGCCATGTACACAAATTCCAGAGGCGCAACCGGGCACTTGATGGGGGTTTCGCAAATATGGAGAACAAGACGACCCTTCTTGAAGTGCTTCAGCTTGTTGCCAAGCGCCGCAGCGCCGTCATGGGTGTAGAAGTTGTGGATCTTGCCGCCCCAGTCGTCCAGAAGGCCGGGCACTTCATCAGGAGCGATCCTTGCGCCAGAGGCAACAACAATCCAGTCATAGGTGTGCGTGCTGTTTTTGCATTCAACCTTGCGCTGGATAGGATCAACAGCGGTGATCGTATCAATCACGAAGTTAACTCCGCGGCTGATAAAATCCTTTTTGGGACGAACGCAACCCTGCGGCGTATCAACTCCGAACGGAATCAGGAGCCAGCCGGGCTGATAGTGATGGACGGGATCCCGGTCAATCAGCGTTATTTCCCACTCTCTTTCACTCAAGAGCTTTCTCATTTTCGTGGCTATCATGGTTCCGCCAGCGCCAGCACCAAGAATAAGCAATTTTTTCATGCAATTAACCCCAAATTAAGTATATAGCAGTGCGCCATAAAAAGGTTTCCCTACTACGACCAGGCACAATCATTGCGCGCCGATACCTTAGTAAGATGGTATTATTTGCTTACTACCACAGCTAATTTTCAACTGCACTATTTATGTCAATAAAAATGGACATATATCATTTAATACCTACTAGCTAAGTATTTTATTAGCGCACATACGCGTATCTCCTGCGCCCTGCGGCAGTGACTATTTTGCTGAAAAATTAGGAAGATGCATGAATCCCCCAACAAGCTTGGACATCGCTGGGGACTATCGAAAAAGAAGAGACTGGCGTAAGTTGATAAAGAAAAATGTGCGTGTTCTTTACCGAGTAATCTCTTTGTAACCCTGGTTTATGGAAAAATTCAAATGCGTGCACATAACAACAAGCTTTCATTCTTTATTGTCTTAACTCTACTGCTCATATGTTCCTGCACAAAAAATTCAAATCAACATCTTGAATATACGCAAAGAGAGGAATCTTCTATTGCAATAACTAGAAAAATGTCGCCAATGGAAAATTATATACACAGCTTTATGGAGACTGTGCGCCAGTATTGGGCATTTTCATCACCAAAGGATGAACCCATGGCTTGCACAATAGATGTGAATGTCTCGCCAGACGGAGAAATTGTAGCATACAAGCTTATAAAAAGCTCTGGAAACAAGTATTTTGACAACTCCGCCCAGAACGCCATAGTGCGAACCCAGAGGAGCGGCGTTCGGCTCCCGCCGCCAGAACCTCTCCCCAATGGTCTGACCATTATTTTCAACCTGCCTGAACGCATCAAGCGATGATTAGCAATACGCATTGAACGAAGTAGGCCGCCTTTTAGGCGGCCTACTTTACTTACAGGCTTGGCTTCGACCAGCCAGATCAGCAGAAATTCCCGGGCAAGGCTGGTCAGGCCGTTTCCCGCCCGACAAAATACCTGCGGCGAATATACAGTGCCACATTCACAAGGGCGATCAGCACCGGAACTTCCACCAATGGGCCGATAACCGCCACAAAGGCCTCGCCGGAATTGAGACCGAACACGGCAATGGCTACGGCAATGGCAAGCTCAAAGTTGTTGGACGCAGCGGTAAACGACAACGTTGCCGACTGCTCGTAGTTCGCCCCTGCCCGCCACGAAAGGTAGAACGACAACAAAAACATGATGAGAAAGTAAACGAGCAGGGGGATGGCAACCTTCACCACATCCATGGGCAGCTGCACAATGTACTCGCCCTTGAGGGAGAACATCACAACAATGGTGAACAGCAGCGCCCGCAACGTCCAGGGGCTGATACGCGGAATAAAAACATTCTCGTACCAGTCCAGCCCCTTGACCTTGAGTCCATAGAAACGGGACACAATGCCGCCGATAAAGGGGATGCCAAGGTAGATGAATACGCTTTCGGCAATCTGCCCCATGCTCACATCCACAACCGCCCCCGAAAGGCCGAGCCAACCGGGCAACACAGTGATGAACACATAGGCGTAAACAGAGAAAAACAAGACCTGAAATATGGCGTTAAAGGCCACAAGCCCCGCGCAATATTCCCTGTCGCCCCCGGCAAGGTCGTTCCACACAATGACCATGGCAATGCACCGCGCAAGGCCGATCAGTATGAGCCCCACCATGTAGCTGTTGTTGCCGGAAAGAAAGGCTATCGCCAGCAAAAACATAAGAACCGGGCCGATCACCCAGTTTTGCACCAGCGAAAGCAGCAAGACCTTTTTATTGCGAAACACCTGACCAAGCTGCTCGTATTTCACTTTCGCCAGCGGCGGATACATCATCAGGATAAGGCCGATGGCAATGGGAATGTTGGTGGTGCCAACCTGAAAAAAGTTGATGACGTTCTTTACACCCGGCGCAGCCCAGCCAAGCCCCACGCCCGCGAACATGGCGAGAAAAATCCACAGGGTCAGGAATCTGTCAAGGAATGAAAGCCGCTGCAATGTTGACTGACTCATAATTTGCGCCCCTTAGTGCGCGGCAATGCCGTCAAGAATGTTTTTCAGAGCGTTGGCGTCCATGCCCGGCTGTGCGGCAAGCGCATGCACCAGAGCCGTGATACGCCTGCGCAGCACCGACAGCGTTTCGTCAAAGGCGGCCCTGAGGGTGGCTTCATCGCCCTGCACCTTGGCTGGATCGGGCATGCCCCAGTGACTGCGTATTACTGTGCCGAAGTACACGGGGCAGGCTTCACCCGCCGCGTCGGCGCACAGGGTTATGACCACCGAGGGTTTTTCCGGCAGATCATCCCATGACTTGCTTGCAAGGCCCGCGGTTGAAACTCCGGCCTTGGCCAGCGCCTCAAGAGCACGGGGGTGCACATAGCCCGCAGGCTTGCTGCCCGCGCTCTGGGCTGTTACCCCCGCTGGGGCCATGGAGCGGAAAAGCGCCTCGGCAATGATTGAGCGGCAGGAATTGCCCGTGCACAAAAAAAGGATGTTCATACCTACCTCTACTTTCTGGCTTCAATGGAGAGGCTGACGATATAATCCGCCATGTCCTCGCCCTTGGGCAGGGCCTCGGCAATCTGCCTGTACAGCGGGTCGTTCCAGTTCTGCATGTTCCGCACGTAGTCGGGCTTTGCCGTGAGTTCTATGGAGGAAAAGCCCGCTTCTTCAAGCATACCTCTGGTTTCGCTCACCAACACGGCACCGGCCACGCACCCCACCAGCGCTGCCGCCATTTCCCGAACTGTATCCGGCAGCATCTTCAGCAGCGCAAGATCTGAAACAGACACCTTGCCGCCGGGCTTCAATACGCGAAAAACTTCGCGCCACACCTGCGCCTTGTCTGGTGAAAGGTTGATGACGCAATTGGAAAGAACCACATCAACGCAAGCATCCGGCACGGGCAGATGTTCGATTTCGCCAAGGCGGAACTCCACATTGGCAAACCCCGTGCGCTGCTGATAAAAATCAGTATTTTTGCGGGCCTTGGCGATCATTTCCGGCGTCATGTCTACACCGATGACACGTCCGCCCGCCTTTACCCTTTCACCAGCCTGAAAAACGTCAAAGCCGCCGCCGCTGCCAAGGTCAAGCACGGTCTGGCCTTCCCGCAAGGCTGCTATGGCCACAGGATTGCCGCACGAAAGCCCCATGTTTGCCCCTTTCGGCAGCTTGGCGAGGTCTTCAGCCGAGTAGCCTATGGCCTGCGCCAGCCGTGCAGGGTCATGGGTATTGCACGAGCCGCCGCAGCAGCAGGCGCTCTGGCCACTGGCAATAGCCGCGTATCCGGCGCGCACTGTTTCGCGCACCTGTTCCTTGTGTGCAGTTTTTTCAGCATCACTCATGGCCGCTCTCCGGGTCAGAGGTTTTGCCCCCGCAGCAGGTGGGCAGAAAAGTCGCATCCACGCAACTCTCACGTCGATACACCCTGCACTGCTCTGGATGGCCAGAGCAGCATTCGGCAGTGAGATAGCCAATGGTTTCAAGCATCAGGGGGATGTTGGCCCGGTAGCGCGTGTTGCGCCCCTCCCGCTCCACGCTGGCCAGCCCGCTGTGAACAAGAGTTTTCAGATGAAAGGAAAGGTTGGTCTTGGGGATATCCGCCAGGCGGGAAAGTTCCCCCGCCACCAGCCCGTCAGGAGCATGCTTGACCAGCAGGCGAAAAATGCAAAGGCGCGCCTCGGACGTAAGGGCTTCAAACACCTGAGTAGCTTTTTTTGTTTCCATTGGACAATCATTCAACACCAATTGAACAATGTCAAGCGTGGCTGACGCGGAAACCACATCAACCTTAATACAAATTTTATACTCCCACCCCAAGTTTAACACCCATTTTATGTGCTTTTTCATACCGTGTTCCCGTGGGCAAGGTTCAAGCCCCACAGGAGGACGTTATGGAAAACATGATCGGGCAATGCCTGCTGTACATCATACTGCTCGCCCTGCTGGCATGGCCGCTGGGCATCTACATGGGCAAGGTCATGGACGGAGAGCCGTTCTGGCTGCAAAAAATGCTGGGCCCATGCGAGCGCGGCCTGTACCGCGTCATGGGCATCAACCCGGCAGAACAGATGGGCTGGAAGCGTTACCTCGGCTGCGTGCTTGCTTTCAGTGCCGTGAGCATTGCGGCACTTATGCTGCTGCTTATGGCGCAGGGCAGCCTACCCCTGAATCCGCAGGGCATAGCGGGTACAAGCTGGGATCTGGCGCTGAACACGGCGGTGAGCTTTGTCACCAATACCAACTGGCAGGCCTATTCGGGCGAAAGCGCCATGGGCTATCTGGCCCAGATGGCAGGGCTTACAGTGCAGAACTTTGTTTCCGCCGCTGTGGGCATTGCGGTGTTGTTCGCCTTGATTCGGGGGCTGCGCGCGCGAAAAACAGAAACATCCGGCGGGCCAGATACTTCCCCCACGCCAGCCGTTTCAGGCCTTGGCAACTTCTGGGCAGACGCCACCCGCGCAACCTTGTACATTCTTGTGCCGCTCTCCCTTGCGCTTTCGCTGCTGCTCATCTGGCAGGGTGTGCCGCAGAATTTTTCCCCTTACAAAACTGTTGCCCTGCTTGAACCGCTTACAACCGAAAACGGGACCACCGTTACGGAGCAGATGGTTCCCATGGGGCCGCAGGCCTCACAGGTTGCGCCCAAGCAGCTTGGCACCAACGGTGGCGGCTACAACGGCGTCAATTCCGCCCACCCGCACGAGAACCCCACCCCCCTCGCAAATATGCTGGAAATGCTGGCCCTGCTGCTCATTCCCGCAGGGCTGTGCTTCACCTTTGGCAGGCAGATCAAGGACATGCGCCAGGGCGTAGCCATATTCATCACCATGACCCTGCTGCTAACCGGCGCCATTGGCTTCACCGCCTGGGCCGAACAGAGCGCCACTCCGCAACTGGCCCAGAGCGAGCAGGTTGATCTTGCCCCCCGCAGCGGCCTGCTGGCTCAGGCCGGAGGCAACATGGAAGGCAAGGAAGCGCGCTTCGGCATAACAAATAGTGCCATCTGGGCCGCCGCCACAACTGCCGCTTCCAACGGCTCGGTCAACGCCATGCACGACAGCCTCACGCCGTTGGGCGGGATGGTTCCCATGGTGCTCATGCAGTTGGGCGAAGTGGTCTTTGGTGGTGTTGGCAGCGGCCTGTACGGCATGCTGGCCTTTGTGCTGCTGACCGTTTTCATGGCTGGCCTGATGGTGGGCCGCACCCCAGAATATCTGGGCAAAAAAGTGGAACCCTTTGAAATGAAGATGGCCGTGGTGGTCTGCCTGACCACGCCAGTCGTCATCCTGATCGGGGCTGGTCTGATGTGCCTTGTTCCGCAAGTTGTGGAAAGCCTGAACAATGCCCTGCCCCACGGCTTCAGCGAGCTGCTCTATGCCGCCACCTCTGCCGGGGCCAACAACGGTTCTGCCTTTGCCGGGCTGAATGCCAACACGCCTTTTCTGAATGTACTGCTGAGCGCGCTTATGCTTGCCGGGCGCTTTGTGCCCGTGGCAGCCATTCTTGCCGCCGCAGAGAGCATGGCGGCCAAAAAGACCGTGGCCGCAAGCTCCGGCACGCTCTCCACCAGCAACGGCATGTTTGTTTTTCTGCTCATATTTGTGGTGCTGCTGGTGGGCGCATTGAGCTTCTTCCCCGCTCTGGCTCTCGGCCCCGTGGCCGAACACCTGCAAATGACGCGCTAATTAGCGCTCAATAATAAAGGATACAGCCATGTCAGCCAAAACTGCACATGCCCCGCGCAACAGCCGGATGCTCCGCCGGGCCCTTGGCGACTCGTTCATCAAGCTGGCCCCGCATATTCAGGCGCGCAATTTTGTCATGTTCACCGTATATCTTTCCGCCATCATGACCACTGGCCTTGCGCTGGCAGGGGCGTGGGGATTGATGCCCGCCGTTGCAAACCAAAGCGTCTTTGCCTGTGCCATTGCCGCCATACTCTGGTTCACGGTGCTCTTTGCCAACTTTGCGGAAGCCATTGCCGAAGGCCGGGGCAAGGCCCAGGCCGACAGCTTGCGCAAATCGCGCAAGAGCGTTGACGCCCGTAAGCTGCCGGATCCTGCGCAGCACGAAGCCTTTGTCATAACTTCATCCACTGAGCTGAAACCCGGCGACTACGTGCTTGTGCTGGCAGGCGAGATGATCCCCGCCGACGGCGACGTGGTAGAAGGGGCCGCCTCTGTGGACGAAAGCGCCATCACAGGCGAATCCGCCCCTGTCATACGCGAGAGCGGCGGCGACCGCAGCGCCGTCACCGGCGGCACCACAGTGCTTTCCGACTGGCTGGTGTTGCGCGTTACCAGCGAGGTTGGCCGCAGCTTTCTGGACAAAATGATCGCCATGGTCGAAGGGGCCGCCCGCCAGAAAACCCCCAATGAGATCGCCCTGAACATCCTGCTGGTGGCGCTTACGGTCATCTTTCTGCTGGTCACGGGCACACTGTGGTGCTTTGCCCGCTTTGCGGCAGATCAGAACCATGCGGCAAATCCGGCGGATGTTACCTCGCTGGTGGCGCTTTTTGTCTGCCTGGCCCCGACCACCATCGGCGCGCTGCTTTCATCCATAGGTATTGCGGGCATGAGCCGCCTCAATCAGGCCAACGTGCTTGCCATGAGTGGACGCGCCATTGAAGCTGCTGGCGATGTTGACGTGCTCCTGCTCGACAAGACAGGCACCATAACCCTTGGCAACCGGCTGGCCGTCAGCTTTATACCTGTGGACGGACACACCGAACCGGAGCTGGCGGAGGCCGCTCGCCTTGCCTCGCTTGCGGATGAAACCCCCGAGGGCCGCAGCATTGTGCAACTGGCAAACAGCCTGTTCCCGCAGGACGGAGCAGCGCATCCTGAAACGAATACAGTCTTTGTTCCCTTTTCCGCACACACACGCATGAGCGGGATTGATGCGCTGGGTTCGTCCATACGTAAAGGCGCGGCAGACGCCGTGCGCGCTTTTGCGGAGCAGCTTGGCGGGCGTTTGAGCCCGCAGTGCGATGAAGTGGTGCAGAGCATTGCCCGCCAGGGCGGCACGCCCCTTGTGGTTGCCCGCGATGCCGCAGTGCTTGGCGTGATCCACCTCAAGGATGTCATCAAGGACGGCGTGCGTGAAAAATTCGGCGAGCTGCGCCGCATGGGCATCAAGACCGTCATGATCACGGGCGACAATCCGCTCACTGCCGCCGCCATTGCCGCCGAGGCCGGGGTGGATGACTTTCTGGCTGAGGCCACGCCGGAGACCAAGCTGAACCTGATCAGGGAATATCAGGCCAAGGGACATCTGGTTGCCATGACGGGCGACGGCACCAATGACGCCCCGGCTCTGGCGCAGGCGGACGTGGCGGTTGCCATGAACACGGGCACGCAGGCCGCCAAGGAAGCGGGCAACATGGTTGATCTGGATTCCTCGCCCACCAAGTTGCTGGATATCGTACGCATCGGCAAGCAGCTGCTCATGACGCGCGGCAGCCTCACAACCTTTTCTCTCGCCAACGATGCGGCAAAGTACTTTGCCATCATCCCGGCCCTGTTCATGGGGCTGTACCCCGGCCTTGCCGCACTCAACATCATGGGTCTGCACAGCCCGCAAAGCGCCATACTGGCGGCCACCATATACAATGCCCTCATCATTGTGGCCCTCATTCCGCTGGCCCTGCGCGGCGTGCCCTACAGGGAGGAAAGTTCAGAGCTGCTGTTGCGCCGCAACCTCTTTATTTACGGCCTCGGCGGGCTCGCGGCTCCCTTTGCCGCCATCAAACTTATTGACCTCTGCCTGGTCGGCCTTGGGCTGGCCTGAGGAGAAACATCATGTCCATCACAACATTGCTGCGCCGCTCTCTGGTTTTTCTGTGCATCATGACGGCCCTCACCTGCGCCTATACCGGCGCGCTCACCCTTGCGGGCAAGGCGCTGTTTCCCTTTCAGGCTGAAGGCAGTATCATTACAGCCAAGGGCAGGCACTACAGCTCTTTGCTGGGCCAGCCCTTTACAGCAGACAACCACCTGTGGGGTCGCCCCGTGAGTGCAGATACCGACACCTATACCGACAACGGCAAGCCCCTGCTCTACGCCGGTCCAAGCAACAAAAGCCCTGCCACAGCCGCATACGCTACAACGTTGCAGGAGCGCGCGGCACGCATCCGGCTGGCGCATCCGGAAAAATCCGACCAGCCCATTCCTGTGGATATGCTCACGGAATCAGGCAGCGGGCTTGATCCACATATTTCGCCAGCCGCAGCAGAATTTCAGGTGGAGCGGCTGGCCCGCGCCACAGGTTTTACGGCTGCGGAAGTGCGCCGCACCATCGCCATGTATACGCAGGGCCGCACCCTGGGGCTGCTGGGCGAGGCGCGGGTCAACGTGCTTGAAGTCAATCTGGCGCTGGAAGGCCTGCTGCCCAACGGACGCACTGCTTCAGTGGCATCGGCCGCTGCTCCCCGCTGAATGCCGCGCGGTATACGAACCTGAGAACAACCATGACAGACAGCTACAAACGTCCATCCCCCGATGCCCTGCTGGCCCAGTTGCAACAGGTGACTCCGGGCGGCAAGCCCCTCGCTGGCGAGGCGGGCGCAATCGTGCGCCCATCGCCCAGAGGATTGCTCAAGATATTTTTCGGCTATGCGGCTGGCGTGGGCAAAACATATTCCATGCTGCGGGCGGCCCACGCCGCTCAGGAGCAGGGGCACAGCATTGTTGTGGGCTATGTGGAGCCGCATCCAAGGCCGGAGACAGCGGCCCTGCTGCCGGGTCTGGAGGCCGTGCCGCCCCTGCGGATCGAGCACAGGACCATCACGCTCAACGAGCTGGATGTGGATGCCGTGCTGGCTCGCAAGCCGGAAATCGCCCTTGTGGATGAGCTGGCCCACTCCAATGCGCAGGGCTGCCGCAACCTCAAGCGTTTTCAGGACGTGGAGGAGCTGCTCCAGGCGGGCATATCCGTATGGACCACAGTTAATGTGCAGCATCTGGAAAGCCTTAACGATGTGGTAGCCGCCATGACCGGAGTGGTGGTACGCGAGCGCATACCCGACAGCGTTTTTGACGGTGCAGATCAGGTGGAACTGGTCGATCTGGAGCCAGACGAACTTGTATCCCGCCTTCGCGAAGGCAAAATATACGCCGAGGCGCAGGCGCAACGGGCGCTGGGACACTTTTTTCTGCCAGCCAACCTCATTGCCCTGCGGGAGATTGCCCTGCGCCGCATGGCCGACCGCGTCAACCGGCGGGCATCCGCCGCTGGCGGAGGGCAGGAAACAGGGCGGCAGATCAAGGAGCATATCCTCATCTGCCTTTCAGGCGCGCCCAGCAATGCGCGGGTTATCCGCACCGCCGCGCGCATGGTGGAGGCCTTTCGTGCTGATTTCACTGCCCTTTTTGTGCAAAACACTGCGCCGCGCCGCAGTGACGCCAAAAGCCGCGACACCCTGCACGACAACCTGAAACTGGCGGAAGACCTGGGCGCGGTTATCGTGACCCTGCACGGTGAGGACGTTCCCGCCCAGATAGCGGAATACGCGCGCATGAGCGGGGTAAGCAAGATTGTGGTGGGGCGCTCCCCGGCCAGCGGGTGGCTGTTCCGCAAAAGCAAAACGCTGGTGGAGCGCCTTGCCGAACTTGCGCCGGAGATGGAAACCTACATCATCCCCGATGTCGTGCCCGTGGGCAGAGCACCCGAACATGCCGGCCCTTTGTTTGCGGCGCTCAGAGCCTTGCGGGGCACAGCCCCCCGCTCGTGGCGGCAATGGTGCGCCACTGCTGCGATCATGGCCGTGTGCAGCGTTGCAGGTCTGCTCATGTTCTCGCTGGGCATGCCCAATGGCGGCATTGCGGGCCTGTACATGCTGGGAGTGTTGGGCGTTTCCATCCTCACCACCGGGCCGTGGTACGGTGTGGCGTCTTCCGTGGCCGGGGTGGGCCTCTTCGATTTTCTGTTTGTTGAGCCGCGCTTCAGCTTTACGGTTTACGATACGGACTATGTGGGGCTTTTTTGCGCAATGCTGCTGGTTTCTGCCGCCACCAGCGCCATCACGGGGCGGGCACGTATGCAGGCGCGGCAAAGCACGGTGCGGGCGCTGCATACGGAACTGCTGCTGGGCAACAGCCGCCGCCTGCAAAAGGCCAAGGACGAACCAGCCATCCTGCTGGAAACTGCCCGCCAGCTCGGCACCCTGCTGGGGTGCGAAACAACGCTTTATTCCGTGCGGCAAGGGTTGCTTGAAACCCGACCCGTTTTTTCCTACCGGGCTGACAAAATGCAGGGTTCTGGCAGCGCACGCGCGGCATCGCGAGATAACAGGGACACGCCAAAAGACGAACTGGGCGTTGCCCAGTGGGTTGCCAAGAATAACCGCCCTGCCGGCGCTGGAACAGACTCCCTGCCCGGATCGCGGCACAGCTTTATCCCCATCAGCAGCCAGTCTGCCGTGCTCGCCGTGGCCGAGCTGCATGTTCTGCCGGGGCGCACGGCTCCGCTTGCCGATGCCAACAGCAAAAACCTTGTTCTGGCGCTGGCAGGGGAATGCGCGCTTGCTCTGGAAAAAGAGCGACTCACGAAGGCCAACGCCAGTATTGCCGTACATGCGCAGCAGGAAAAACTGCGCGCCGATGTGCTGCGCTCCATCTCGCACGATCTGCGCACGCCGCTCACCGGCATCTGCGGCAATGCCGCCATCCTCGCCGGGCAGGACGGATCCGGCTCGCCGGAACGCAATGCGGCCCTTGCCTCTTCCATTGAAGAGGAAGCCCGCTATCTTGTGGGCATGGTGGAAAACCTGCTGGCCCTCACCCGGCTTGAGCAGCAGGATTTTACCCTTCGCCTTGAACCGGAGCTGCTTGAAGATGTCATCGCCGAGGCCGTACAGATCACCAGCCGCCGAGCAGCACACCACGATCTGCGCGCGGAAATGCCCGAAGGCATGCTCATGGCCCGCATGGACGCCCGGCTCATGGTGCAGGTGCTGGTCAATCTGCTGGACAATGCCGTCAAACATACGCCAGAGGGAACAGCCATCCGCATACGGGCGAGGGCTGACGGGCCGTGGGTCAGGCTGGAAGTTGCCGACAACGGCCTGGGGATTTCAAAAGAGGAACAGGGCCGCATTTTTGACATGTTCCACTCCGCAGCCATAAAAAATGGCGATGGCCGCAGAGGGATGGGGCTTGGGCTGGCCTTGTGCCGCAGCATTGTGCAGGCCCACGGCGGAAGTATTGAGGTATTTGACAACACGCCGCAAGGCTCGGTTTTTTCCATGACTTTGCCACGCGAAACCGAAGATTTTACCCTCCCGGCCTGACAGAAGGAGCATCCATGCCGCTATATTCGCCAGCAGCTACTCCCCCAGCGCAGAACGCCAACGGCGTCCCAGAGCGTATTCTTGTGGTGGAAGACGACAAGGTCATCCGCGCGCTTATGACCACCACGCTTGAGAGCCACGGCATATCCTTTCTGACCGCCGCCACCGGGCGCGAGGCCCTTGCAGAGGCTTCGCGGGCCAATCCTGACGTCATACTGCTTGACCTGGGCCTGCCGGACATGGACGGCGTAGATATCATCCGGGCGGTGCGCCAATGGTCCATGCTGCCCATTATTGTGCTGAGCGCCCGCACCGAAGATGACGACAAGGTGGCCGCGTTGGACGCAGGCGCGGACGACTACCTTACCAAACCTTTCAGCGTTGATGAATTGCTGGCCCGGCTGCGCGCCGCCCTGCGCCGCGTTCGGTATGAACGCGGGCACATGGACCGCAGCGAAAGCAGCTTTGAGAATGGCGACCTGCATATTGATTTTGCCGCAGGGTGCGTCAGCGTTGCCGGGCAACAGGTGCATCTTGCGCCCATGGAATACAAGCTGCTGTGCCTGCTGGCAAACAATGTGGGCAAGGTGCTTACGCACAAAACAATCTTGCAGGCCGTGTGGGGCAGTGCCCTGCCGCAGTCGCTTCCTTCATTGCGCGTGTTCATGGCAACCTTGCGCAAAAAACTGGAGGCCGCATCGCCGCAATGTGATTGCATCCGCACCCATGTGGGCATTGGCTACCGCATGAGCCGTTCTGATGGCTGACCCAGGCAGGCCGTTGTTCCTTGGCATTGATCCCAAACCGCCCTTTTGTTGTGCGCACCAGCCCGGCAAACAAGCCATATTCATTCGGCTTTAAGACAAAAAGAAGGCCGCGATTTCTCGCGGCCTTCCATATCAAGCGAATTTGGTCGACTACCAGCGACGGGGGGCGGGCTTTTTGGGCTCAGCCTTGTTGATGCGAAGGGCGCGGCCGTCAAATTCCTTGCCGTCAAGAGCGGCAATGGCGTTGATGGCGTCGGCGTCTTCCATTTCCACAAAGCCAAAGCCACGGGCGCGGCCGGTTTCGCGGTCGGAAACGAGCTTCACGGAAAGAACTTCGCCGTAGGGGTTGAACAGGGATTCAACGCTTTCCTGAGTGGCGGACCAGGGCAGATTGCCGACGTAGATAGAAGTAGCCATAAGGACTCCAGAGATTACGGGAGGTAGACTTTCCGCTTGGAGCCTTACCCATGTAAAGCCTCTGCAAAAAAATTTACTATACCCAATCAGTGATTGCCCAAACATAGTTTGGGGCATTTTCAATGTCAACAGATATTATTTTTTTCAAGCAAAAAACTGAGCCTGCCCGCTGGCGGCACCGCATTTCCCTACCTGTTCACAGTGTTTTTTGCCAAACTTCAGCTTTCTCAATTTTGTTTAGTACGAAATGCGGGTATACTGTATTTTTTGGATATGGAATACCCGCTAAAATTCGGTACCGCTATGTCCATTCAGCAATCCGATTTTTTCAGCAAAGCCCGGCAGGGTGTTTTTACAGTGCATTGCCAGCCCGCCAGCCAACATGCGTCTGCAACAGCAGACCACCGATAATCCTTAACGCAAAGCTAACGCCGCCCACGGTATGTTTCAACATACATAATGGTAGCGGATAGGCCGCAACTACGCCGCAACCATTGCCTCCGCAGCCACAGCTGCGGATACGCCGATGCTGCCACATGGGCGTATCCCCTTCCCTCCTCCTGCGCGAAGCGCCCTGATAAACCGGGGCGCTTCCTGCGCATGGCAGCACAAAAGCTCATAAAAAGCTTTTGTGCTGCCAACCTCAGCCCTGCTCCACAAAAAAAGGCCGACACTCCAAAAGGAGCCGGCCTTTGCCAGATGCAAGCTGGTTAAATATCCTGCAAGTTACAATGTGTAACTTTCACGCGCAGGAGGTATGCATTTGCCCGGTCAAACACGGGAGTGTACTTGCAAAAGCTGCAACTGCCCGCTCCGCCGAGGCTTTATCTAATTGATCCAGGAACTCAGGGCGTCAACAATCTTGCGGGCCTGATCCGCACTGGAAATATTGAATTTGGACTGCTGGCGGTATTCACCACCCGCCTTTTTGTAGCGCCGGATAACATACATGTCCGGGCCAAAACAGTCTTTTTCCGGTTGCCACTGCTGATAGCGAAAAAGAATGGTGGTCCACGCGCCCTTGCTCAGCACAACCTTGTCCAGTTCGTTAACGATAACCTGACCGTTTTCCTCAAACTGCACTGTGAGATCATCAATTGTTTCGTTCAAAAAAAGCCCCCCAAGTAGGCATTAGTAACGTAGTAACAGCAAGCAAGGGCCAAGCTCTGCCTTCCGGGCCTTACGGCCATCCAGCAAAGGTGGGCAACAGCGCTTTTGGCAGAAAACTTACCCGGCGTGTTCGACCAGTATCCCTTTGACGTTTTCCGGCAGTTCCGGCTTCTTCAACACCATTTCGGCGGGGCCGGGGCCATAATTTTTGGCCATCTCGCCAGCAGATGCGGAAAGAGCCATCAGTTCTTCCGCCGTGGTCAGAGAACTGCCGCTCACATACTTTCTCCCAACGATATCCAGCACGAGGTCATTGGGATTGACGGGTTTGACAACACTATTGTCCATATGCGCCTCCCTCACGTTAGGGCACCAGAATAGCTTTTTCCTCCGCCCTCTGCAAGCGTTGCCGCCTGTGCGCTACTGACGCAACAAAACCAGCGTGTAGCGTTCCACCGGGGCAAAATCATCCGTAAGCGCCGGGGTGGCAAAAGGGTCTGTACCCGTGTACCTGCTTGTCAGCATGTCGGCAAGGCGCAAGCCGCCTGACGGGGCATTTTCTGTGCCTGCCGCCGCAAGGGATGGCAGCGCGCCCGCGGAGCTGTCGGGCCGTTGTTCGGGAAAGGCCGCAACCATCAGGTTTTGCAGCTTGTCGGGTGCTTCGCCGCCAGCGCAATACACCTGCACCTCGGCAAAGGACTGGCGCAACGCGTTGAAAATCCCCTGAAACAGGCGACCATCCGGCCCTTCCACAGCGGAAATAACGTTCATAAGCACAACCCCGCCAGGGGCCACCGCCCGCCGCAGGGCAGCCGCGGCCTCGCGTGTTCCCATCTGGAAAGGTACGGCGTAGTGCGAGTTGAAAACATCCACAAACACCAAGTCATACTGATCGCGCTGACGATTCAGAAAAGCTCTGGCGTCCTCGTGGCGCACTGTCAGACGGGGATCGTCGCGCAGAGAAAACCAGCGCCGGGCGGTTTCCGTCATGGCCGGGTCAAGCTCCACCACGGTCACACGCACGGCTTCGGGCTTTGCCAGAGGGGAATTATCGGCAAGAAGCCACTTGGGAACAGAATACCCGCCGCCGCCCAGCATGAGCACCCGGCTCGCATGGGGCGTAAAATGCGGCCCCAGCGCGTAAAACTGGGTGTACCGGAAATACAGTTCATTGGGAGCGTCCAGATACATGCCCGACTGGCTGTAACCGGGGTCAGTAGCCATAAGGCGCACGGGCCTGCCGTTCTGCGCCCAGTCTACCCCTTCAAAAACGCGGATGCTGTTATAGGGGCTTTCCACCAGATGGCTCATGGCCCTGCCATCCTGCCAGCGGCCATAGTTTGCCGCCGCCACAGCCATAAGCCCGCAAACAGCCAGCAGCACAACGCGCAAACGCACCTGTCCCCCGCCGTTGCACAGCGAAAGCCCAAGCATGGCCGCAGCCACACCCCACAAGATGCTCGTGCTGCCCAAAAAGGATATGAGAATAAAGCCGCCCAGAAAGGTCCCCACAATACTGCCCGCAGTGGAGAGGGCGTAAAGCCTGCCCACGGTAGCACCTGAGGAATCCACGCTCTTGATGCGCAGGCGTATGGCATAAGGCGTCACCATGCCGAAAAAAAAGGCGGGCAGGGCAAAAATGCACACCGCCGCCAGAACCGCTGCCACATACAGGTTACCCACGGCAGCCGTCACCCATTGGCCGATGGCCTCATGGCACAAGGCCGTCAGCCCGCTGCCAAGGCCTGCCCCGGCCAGAGCCAGGGCCAACCCCCGCCGGGAAAGGGTCTTGTCGGCCATCCGTCCTCCCGCCCATGCACCCAAGGCTAGGCAGGCCAGCACCACGCCTATAAGGCTTGTCCACACGACGGCAGATGTTCCCACATGCGGGGCCAATACCCGCGCGCCGACCATTTCAAGCACCATGACCAGCGCGCCGCTCATAAATACTGTCAGTTCGAGCATACTGCTCCTGTGGCAGGTTGTGCGGCGGATGCAGGACTCAGACCCCGCCGCGGCTTCATTTCGACATGCCAGCCTACTCGCGCCTCTGGCCAAAAAAGTCGTGGAGCAAGGAGGCGCATTCCTCGGAAAGCACGCCGCCCATGTGCCATACCCTGTGATTGGCGCACTGGGCGTCAAAATATTCGGCGCGGGAAACAACAGCTCCGGCCAGAGGGTCGGCTGCGCCGTACACAAGCCCCGCAATGCGCGCATGGATTATGGCGGCGGCGCACATGGCGCAGGGTTCAAGCGTCACCACCAGCACACACTGGTTGAGCCTGTAGTTGCCAAGCGCAGCCCCGGCGGCCCGCAGCGCCAGCACTTCGGCGTGGGCTGTGGGATCATTGCCGCCGATGGGCGCATTGCCGCAACAGGCAAGGATGCGGCCATCCGGGGCCACCACCAGCGCCCCCACTGGCACCTCGCCCGCAGCACCGCTGACGCGGGCCTTTTCCAGAGCCAGCCACATCAACCCCTGCCAGGTATGACCCGGCGGGGGCGGCGTTAACGGCCCGGCAGGAGAAAAGGCCCGCGCGTCAGAGCTCTCCGTATTCATACGGCGGCTAAATAATTACCCTGCACAACTGGGCAACCACTTCTTCAGGCGTGTCGCAAACCGTAATGAGTTTGTCGATTTCGCCTTCTTTGATGAAACCCCGTGCAGCCATGGTCTTGCGCATCCATTCCAGCAGGCCGCTCCAGTAGCTTGAATCGTACAGAATGATGGGGAAAGGCCGGGTGCGCCCGGTCTGGGCCAGCACAAAAGCCTCCGAGAGTTCATCTATGGTGCCCATGCCGCCGGGCATGACCACGTAGGCCATGGCATATTTGACAAACATGAATTTGCGGATGAAAAAGTAGCGGAAATTGCAGCGTGTTTTTACATACTGGTTGCAGCCCTGCTCGTGCGGCAACTGGATGTGCAGGCCAACAGATACACCGCCTGCGTCATACGCCCCTTTGTTGGCGGCTTCCATAATACCGGGGCCGCCGCCGCTGATGATGCCAAATCCAGCTTCTACGAGCAGGCGCGAAATTTTTTCAGCATCTTTATATTCCTGCGAATCCGGCTTGCACCGCGCAGTGCCAAAAAGGGATATGCACTTGACCTTGAGCGCGTTGAGCGCATCAAGCGCCTCCACCATTTCCGCCATAATGCGGAAGGTGCGCCAGGATTCTGTGGTGACGGAAGAGAGATCGTCAATCATGTTCTGTTGCAGTTCAGGCATGAATGCTCCTTGTTCCTCTTGAAGTATGGGGGGAGACCTGCGCGCAAAAGACGCCGCACGGGCCAGCAACTTTCAGTATATGTGGGCCTTCGGCCAAAGGCAATGCGGGAACATTGTCGGCTGAGCCCTTGCTTGACGCTGGGGCGCGCTTGCGGCTATGGAAAAAAGTCTCCTTGCGTCTTTTCCGCCTTGTATCGCGGGCAGCAAGGGGCTTGCGGTCTTTCAGGCCGCCAACCCTCAGTGGAGGAACAGATGAAAGTACAATTTCTGGGTGCGGCGCAAACCGTGACCGGTTCGTGTTATATGGTTGAGGCAGCTGGCAAGCGCTTTTGCATTGACTGCGGCATGCACCAGGGCAACAAGGCCATAGAAGCCCGCAACCGCGAAGCTGAACTTTATCAGCCCACCGCTATTGACTTTATTCTTGTCACCCACGCCCACATTGACCACTCCGGCCTGCTGCCCAAGATGGTCAAGGAGGGTTTTGCCGGCCCCATTTTCTGCACCAAGGCCACCAGCGAGCTGCTGGACCTCATGTTGCAGGACAGCGCCCACATTCAGGAAATGGAAGCCCTGTGGGAAGCGCGCAAATACCAGCGGCGCGGGCTTAAAAATCCCCCCACGGCCCTGTACAATGTTGAAGACGCCCAAAAAACGACCACTCTTTTTCAAACTGTTGATTACCACAAGGTGTTTGAACCTGCACCGGGCATTCGCGTAACCTATTATGATGCTGGACATATCCTTGGTTCCGGCTCGTTGCGCCTTGAAGCCGATGAAGACGGCAAAACCACCAGTCTCATTTTTTCGGGCGACATTGGCCGCCCGCAGTCGCTCATTGTACGCAGCCCCGAAACCCCGCCCAAGGCCGATTACGTGTTCATGGAATCCACATACGGCGATCGTGACCACAAGGACGAAAACCTCAGCGTGGACGAACTGGGCGAAGCCATTGCCTACAGCTACGGCAAGGGCGAAAAGGTAATTATTCCGGCATTTGCCGTGGAGCGTACGCAGGAAGTGCTCTATTGCCTGCACATGCTCACCAAGCAGAACAAACTGCCGACGGATATGCCCGTATTTGTGGACAGCCCCCTGGCCATCCGCGCCACAGAAGTTTTTGAGCGCAACCGTGAGCTTTTTGACGATGAAGCCCTCAAAATGCTCAACGGCGGGGATGATCCCTTCTCGCTGCCCAACCTGCGCTACACGCTTTCCGCCGCCGAATCTCAGGCCATCAATGACTACAAGGGCCCTGCCATCGTCATTTCGGCCAGTGGCATGTGCAATGCGGGCCGTGTACGCCATCACCTGCGCCACAATATCTGGAAGCCCGGCGCAAGCATTGTTTTTGTGGGCTATCAGGGCGTGGGCACGCCGGGCCGCAAGCTGGTGGAAAAGGCCAAAAAGATCACGCTCTTTGGCGAAGATATTGAAGTTGCCGCCCGGATTTTCACCATCAACGGATTTTCCGGCCACGCCGGGCAAAGCCAGCTGATTGAATGGCTCAAACCCCTGACCGGCAACGGCGCGCAGGTGGTGCTGACCCACGGCGAGACAAAGGCCCAGAGCGTGCTGGCCGGACTCATTGAGCAAAAATTCGCCAAGCGCCCCTTTATTGCCACCTATCTTGAAGAAATGGTGCTTGAAGGGCCGCAGCTCACCGAAACCGTGCAGCACGAAACCCAGGCCCATCCCCGCGTCAACTGGACGTTCCTCACGGACGAAGTGGAACGCAAATGGGGCATGTTCAAAGGCAAGATGGCCGATGTTGAAAACCGCCCGTGGGTGGAACAAACCGAGCTGCAGGAGGCCATGGAAAAGATGGATTACGCCCTCACTCGCCTGCTCTCACGCATGTAGGCCGTCATGCGGATTATTTCGGGGCGTCTTGGCGGACGCAACCTTAAGACTGTTGAAGGCGAGGGCTATCGCCCCGCCATGGGCAAAACGCGCGAGGCGCTTTTTTCCATGCTCGCCGCGCGCGGCATGGACTGGTACAGTGCACGGGTGCTTGACCTCTTTGCGGGCAGCGGCAGCCTGACCTTTGAAGCCATCAGCCGGGGCGCGGAACACGCCCTGATGGTGGAAATGGCCCCCCAGGCCGTGCGCTGCCTCAAGGCCAACATCGCCGCCCTGGGGGTGGAAAATGAGGCCCGCATTGTGAGCGACGATGTGCTACGTGTGCTCAAAACTCCCCCTGCGGAGCCGTATTCGCTTATTTTTATGGATCCGCCTTACCGCAAAAATCTTGCCAATCCGGCCCTCAAGCTGCTGGCTACTCGCCGCTGGCTTGCACCGGGGGCTTTTGTAACGGCTGAAATTGAAAAAGACGCACGGGTAAACCTGCCCGCAGAATGGACTCTTGAGGCCGAACGCCTGTTCGGTCAGACACGCATATGCATCTGGACACTGCCATGAGAATAGCACTCTACCCCGGCACCTTCGATCCGCTGACCAACGGGCACCTGAGCCTTATACGGCGCGGCTGCGAAGTATTTGACCAAATTGTTGTGGCCGTGGCGGACAACACGCCCAAATTCCCCCTGTTCAGCCATGAAGAACGTGTGGAAATGGCCCGGGAGGCGCTCAAGGATGAACCGCGCGCCGTGGTGGAGCCTTTCTCCGGCCTCACGGTGGAATACGCGGCCCAACGCGGGGCCTGCGCCCTGCTGCGCGGGCTGCGCGCCGCCTCGGACTTTGAGTACGAATTCCAGCTGGCGCTCATGAACCGCCGCCTGCAACGCCGCATCCAGACGGTCTTTTTGATGACCGACTACCAGTGGCTGTTCATCAGTTCCACCATCGTCAAGGCAGCCGCCAGCCACGGCGCGGACATCAAGGGCCTCGTGCCTGAAAACGTGCGCACGGCCCTTATGGATAAATACCGCAAAGGTGAAGTGCGTCAGGGCACGCCCTGTCTTGCACCGCCTTTTGGCGGCTTCCGCGTTAAGTGATCATGCCTGAAACGACTTCTGCGCCGCTGCCGGTTATCTGCCTGGCCGGGCCTACCGGCTCGGGCAAAACGGCGGCGGCGCTTGCCATGGCCGCAGCTCTTGACGGCGAAGTGATCAACGCGGACTCGCGCCAGGTCTATGCCGATTTCCCCTTGATTACGGCCCAGCCCTCGCCGGAAGAACGCGCCTGCTGCCCCCACCACCTGTACGGTTTTTTGCCTACCGAAAAAAAGATCAGCGCAGGCCGCTGGGCAGAGGCCGCCGTGGACAAGGTGCGCGACATCCTTGCACGGGGCAAAACGCCCCTGCTGGTGGGCGGCACGGGGCTGTACTTTCAGGCCTTGCTGCGGGGCATGGCGGAAATTCCACCTGTTGACCCGCAACTCACCGCTGCGATCACCGCCCGCGTGGACGCGCAAGGAGCACCCTCCCTGCATGCCGAACTGGCGCAGACCGACCCCGCCTATGCCGCCAAAATCCACCCCAACGACCGGCAGCGCATCATCCGCGCGCTGGAGGTTTGCCAAAGCACGGGGCGGCCCTTTACGTGGTGGCACAGCAATTCCATGAGTACGCCGCTCTGCGTCGGCCCCCTGCTGACCCTGGACGCGCCCCTTGCATGGCTTGAGCCTCGGCTGGCCCGCCGCCTTGACCTCATGCTTGCAGGCGGTGCGCTGGACGAGGCCCGCGCGGCCATGCGCCATTGCGCCGCCCCTGCCGCGCCGGGCTGGTCAGGCATTGGCTGTGCCGAAGCGCTGGCGTACTTGCTGGGCCGTCTTTCGCTTGAGGACTGCCGCTCCCTCTGGCTGCGCAACACCCGGGCCTATGCCAAGCGGCAACTCACGTGGTTTCGCGCCCGGCCCGAGGCCCAATGGCTGCCGCCCGACGATCCCGCCGCAGTGGTGGAGGCCGCCTGCCGCTTCTGGCAGGAGGCGCGCACCAGCTAAAATTTTGGTGTTGGATGCTTTGCTTGCCAAGGCCCACCTGGAACTTTTATTGCTGTTTCAGGCCATTACAAGGGAGTACCCGTGGATATGCTCATGCCCGCCATTTCCATTGATCCTCATTTACGTTCACTCTGGCCGGATACCGCCCTCGGCTGTGTTTTCTGGTCTGCTCCTGTTCGGGCCGAAGAACCGCGACTATGGCAATTTTTCGGCCAGAATGTGCTGCCCGGTTTGCGCCAACGTCTTGAACACACGGAGCTTGCCGACATGCCGCAAATAGGTGCCTCGCGCCAGGCATTCAAGGCTTTTGGACGCGATCCGGGCCGGGTGCGCATTTCCTCCGAGGCGCTCTACCGCCGCGTACGGCAGGGCAAGGATCTGTACCGCATAAACTCCGCAGTGGATGCCAACAATCTGGTTTCGCTTGAAACGGGCTTTTCGCTTGGCACCTACGATCTTGCCCGCCTGAGCGGCAATATCGTGCTGCGTGCGGGGCGAGAAGGCGAATCCTATGCGGGCATTGGCAAGGACGAACTCGACCTCTGCCGCATGCCTCTTCTGGCGGATGATCAGGGCGCGTTCGGCTGCCCTTGCAGTGATTCCCGCCGGGCCATGATTGCCGAGGACGGGCCGGACACATCTTCGCCCCGGCGTCTGCTCACTGTTATTTATGGCTTTTCCGGCGCCGGACACGTCTCTGATGCGCTGAACATTACGCAGAAACATCTTGAAGTGTTTGCCGGTGCACAGATATTCGCCTCTTCCGTGCTCTGCTGAACGCCCTTGCTCGGCCAAAATCACACGATACGAATGTTTTTTCGCAAACAATCTGTGTTTTCTGTAGGTTGCGTGAACAATCAATAGAACGCTCTTTTTAGCGAAAAATATCCCAAGCTCCCTGTTCCCAAGGCATAAGAAGCAATTACAACAACGGCCCCTCCTTGACGTGTCTTGCATGCTGGGATACCGTTGCAATATCTGCGTGTTCACCCCCGTAGGGATCGGGGGTACGGAGGAACCCGCTGCAATGTATGCGGCGGGCGTTGGGGTAATGTCTGATTGCAAAAGGACAAGCACATGAGGAACGGCACATCACTGCTTTTGCTGGCGGCTCTGGCCCTGGCGGGCGCGGCGTGTCTGACGGCGCTCGGAGCTGGATCGGCCACGGCCGCAGCTTTGGAGCCGACAGACAGCGGCGCGCCGTCGGCCATTGTCATGTTTCCGGTAAGCGCCAAGCCCAATCCCAAGGGCGCGGCCATGAAACCCGCTGTTTTCAATCATCTCGCACACGAGAAAAAGATTGCCAACTGCGAAACATGCCACCACACCGGCGATCCTGTGGCCTGTAGCACCTGCCACACTACAGAAGGCAAGGCGGAAGGCAATTTCGTGACGCTTGACCGCGCCATGCATGCCACCAATATCGCCAAACGCGCCAAGGGAAACACCCCTGTGAGCTGCGTGAGCTGTCATGAACAGCAAACCAAAGAACGGCGCGAATGCGCGGGCTGTCACGCCATTGTGACACCCAAGCGCGACCAGGCATGGTGCGCCACCTGCCACAATGTTACGTCTTCCATGACGCCGGAGCAGATGCAGCAGGGCATCAAGGGCAAGCTGCCCCCCGACCAGAACGAAGCCCTGGCCGCTGAAACCGTGCTGAACCACAAGCCCGTGCAGCCCCTTACCGCCATGCAGGGTCCCTACAAGGTGAGCATTGATGCGCTGGCCGACAAGTACGAGCCCAGCAACTTCACGCACCGCCGCCATATGGCCTCCCTTATGGAACGCATCAAGGGCGACAAGCTGGCCGAAGCTTTCCACAACAAGCCCGAGACTCTGTGCGCCACGTGCCACCACAGAAGCCCGCTTTCGGCTACGCCTCCCAAGTGCGGCAGTTGTCACACGAAGGAAATCGACCCCGCCAATCCCAACCGTCCCAACCTCAAAGCTGCCTATCACCTCCAGTGCATGGGCTGCCACCAGGGTATGAACGTGGGTCGTCCTAAGAACACCGACTGCACCACTTGTCATAAGGCCCGCCCGTAGGGCGCCAACTGCACGGAGAAACGCATATGAATCGCAGAAAATTCCTGGCCATCATGGGAAGCGCGGGCGTGGTTTCGGCATTGGGCACTGCCAAGGTGGCCAATGCCGGGGTACACACCTTCCCCTACTATGCAGACAGCTACGGCGTGCTGCATGACACCACGCGCTGCATCGGCTGCCGCCGTTGCGAAGAAGCCTGCAACGCGGTGAACCACCTGCCCAAGCCCAAAAAACCCTTCACCGACCTTTCGGTGACTGCCACCAAGCGCCGCACCTCGGCCTATGAGTGGACAGTGGTTAACAAGTACAACGTCAACGGCAAGGACGTGTTCCGCAAATTGCAGTGCTTCCACTGCAACGACCCGGCCTGCGCCTCTGCCTGTTTTGCCAAATGTTTCCAGAAGCTGCCCGATGGCAGCGTGGCCTACGATGGTTCGCAGTGCGTAGGCTGCCGGTATTGCATGGTTGCCTGCCCCTTCTATGTGCCGGGCTTCCAGTACGACGAGGCGTTCGATCCTCTGGTGCAGAAGTGCACCTTCTGCGAACCCCGCCTCAAGGAAGGCAAGCTGCCCGGTTGCGTGGAAGCCTGCCCCATGGACGCCCTGACCTTTGGCCGCCGCAGCGACCTGATCAGGATTGCCCGCTCGCGGATCACTGAAAATCCCGGCAAGTACGTGAACTACGTTTACGGCGAACACGATGCCGGCGGTACCGCGTGGATGGTGCTTTCTCCCGCCGTGGCTGCTCCTGCCGCCGCCAAGGACGCCAAAGCCCATGATCCCCACGCCGACACCAGCGAACTCAAGCAGCTTGGGCTCGACAAAAACCTGGGCTCGCAGCCCATGGGCGAGTTGACCTACGGCGCGCTGGGTACCGTGCCCATGATCGTGGCCTTCTGGCCTGTGCTGTTTGGCGGTGCTTACGCCATGACCAAACGCCGCGACGCCATCTTCAAGGCGGAGAAGGACGCACACGTCAAGGAGACCAAGGACGATCTGGCCGCAGCCGTTGACGCAGCAGTGCGCAAGATTGAGGAAACCCAGGGTCCGGGCGCTGCCGACACAGCCCGCCGCGCAATGACCGATGCCTTGAAGGCTCGGGAAGCGGAGTGCTGCAAGGAGCACGGGGAGGATAAATAAATGGCACACCACAGCATAGTTATTCCCACCAGGGACAAGCTGTTCAATATCAGCGAATTCCTGACGCCCACCCCCGGCAACATCATTTCTGCCATCATTCTGGCCGTGGGCTTTGTTATCACCGTTATCCGCTTTACCGTGGGCATCGGTTCCGTCACCAACCTCAGCGATGTGCAGCCCTGGGGCATGTGGATCGGCTTTGACCTTCTGTGCGGCGTGTGCCTTGCAGCGGGCGGCTATTTCACCACTGTCGCCTGCTACATCATGGGCATGAAACACTTCCACTCGGCGGTGCGTCCGGCCATCACCACAGCCTTTTTGGGCTACGCCTTCGTGGTTATCGCCCTGCTGTACGATCTGGGCCATCCGCTGCGTCTGCCCTTCATGTTCTTCTTCCCCGGCACCACGTCCGTTCTGTTTGAAGTGGGTCTGTGCGTGGCGACCTACGTTTCCGTGCTGCTCATCGAATTTTCGGTGGCCCCGCTGGAATGGATGTCCTGCCGCTACCCCTGGCTCATCAAGATCCGCAAGATCGTGGTCAAGTGCACCATTCCGTTGACCATCTTCGGCGTGACCCTGTCCACCCTGCACCAGTCCTCGCTGGGTTCGCTCTATCTGATCTCCCCCGGCAAGGTTTTCCCCCTGTGGTACTCGCCCTTCATGCCCATGTTCTTCTTTGTGAGTTCCATGGCCGCTGGCGCGTCCATGGTTATCTTTGAAGGCATGCTGGCCCACCGTGGCGTGCACCACTACATGGACAAAACCCACCTGCGTGAAGCTGACGACGTGACCTTCAGCTTTGCCCGGGCGGCTTCGTTCATTCTCTTTGCCTACTTCATGCTCAAGCTTATCGACATGCTTGTGCAAGCCAACTTCCCCTACCTCTTCACGGGTTACGGGGCCTGGTGGCTGGTGGAAATGCTGGGCTTTGTGCTGATGCCCGCCCTGATCTACGCCAAGGGCGCGCGTGACCGCAATCTGACCCTGTGCCGCATTGGCGCGACCAACACGGTGCTGGGCATCGTGCTGAACCGCTTCAACGTTTCCATGATCGCCTTCAACTACAACTTGCCGTCGGCGGAACGCTACTTCCCCAGCATCTGGGAAATCTGCATCTCCATGTTTGTGGTGACCATGATTGTCACGGTCTACCGCTTTATCGTCTACAACATGCCGGTGCTGTACGAACACCCAGACTTCAAGGGCGAGCACTAAGCCGCGCGTAGGAGGAGAATCCCATGGAATTCAATACTTTCTATCAGTATTTTCTCTTCACGAAGAGCTGGGCTTATGTGATGATGTTTGTGGTACTGCCCCTTTATGTGCTGTACTGGAACTTCGTCCTGTTCCCCGAAAAGAAAGAACGTAACAACAACTCCAAGCACTAGCCTGCTCGGGGTACGGAATCACAAGGGCGGAACCGCAAGGCTCCGCCCTTGTTTTTTGTTCTGCTGGTTGCGGCAACCTCTGCCCGAAAAATTCATGCACACTATATTAATTGATAATTTCACACCTAAAACGAAGTTTTGCTTTTGTGCTTGCACATACGCAGGCCAACTGTTAGGCTAAGCTGATACAAATTGCGCAATCGTGGCGGCAAGCTTTCCGTATAAAGAATAGCTGCCCTTTTTTCTGTATCCAAACGTTTTTTTAGGCCAGGATAATACAATGCGTTTCTGCGTTTCTTTTGCAAAAAACATTTCCAGCGAAGTGACAAAACTTCGCGTTTTTTTTGCAACCTGATAACGCCCGCTTAACTACAATTCACAAAAAAGAGGGCGTACCGGTTACGCCCTCTTTTTTTATGCAACGCGCGCTGCCTTACGCAGCGCACAGGAGGTAAATATGCAAGAATATCCTAATATTACCATCACGAGCAAGGATGCAGCGCGGCTGGAAACCCTGCTGGAGACCCTGCCCGCCGACGGCTTTCCTGGGCGCAAGGCTCTGGAAGAAGAGCTCTACCGCGCAAATGTTGTTGCCCCAGAAGAAGTGCCGCCCTCAGTGGTGACCATGAACTCCACCGTACGTTTTGCCATGCTGCCTTCTGGCACAGAGCGCCGCCTGAAGCTTGTGTACCCCGGCAAATCAGACGCCAGCGAAGATTCCATTTCCATTCTGGCGCCTGTGGGCAGCGCGCTGCTGGGGCTTTCCGAGGGTGATGACATCCGCTGGCCCAACCCCAACGGCGGAACCCTGCACCTCGTGGTGCAGGAAGTGGAAGACCAGCCGGAACGCGCCGGGCACTACGACCTGTAAGCTCATTCCAACACCCGTTGCCGATTCCAGCGGGAACGGAACAACCTTATTCCCCACCTATGCGAGGAGGTATCATGGTGGATGTGATCGCCAAGGCGACTAACGAACTGAATCCGACAGACATACTGTTTCAGACTCCCTACTGGGCGCAGGTCAAATCGCATATGGGCATGGCCCCCCTGGCTTTTGACATTCATTCTACAAAAACCTGGGGCGACGTGCTGGTGCTGATAAAAGACCATTGCGGGCACAAGATGGCTCTTGTGCCGCAGGGGCCGGAGTATGCGCCTTCAGAGGATTCATACGGACAGTATCTGGAAGACCTCTCCGTTGCCCTGGCAGACCGGCTTGAACCGGACGTGGCCTTTATCCGCTACGACCTGCCGTGGAAATCCCTGTATGCGGACGAAATGCAGGAGCAGGGATGGTGCGCCTTTCCTGAAGCGCGCATACGCGAAATGCGTATGAACATGGGCACCAGATTCTGGAACTTCAAAAAGGCTTCCGCAGACATGACCGTGGCCAGTTCGCTGGTGGTTGATCTTGACGGCAGCGAAGACGACATCCTTGGCAGAATGAAGCCCAAAACCCGCTACAATATCGGCCTGGCCAGACGCAAGTGCGTGACTGTGGAAAAAGCGGACAGCAGCAACCTTGCTGATTTTTACGGCCTGTACGAACAGACAGCCAGAAGAAACGGCTTTGCCCCATGCAGCTGCAAGCAGTTTTCGGCCATGTTCCGATGCAATTTCGGCGCAAAGGATGGAGCAGATATTGTATTCTTGCTGGCACGGCACGGGCGCGATATCCTTTCTGGCGCTATAATCGGCATCTCAGGGCAACACGCCAACTTTCTGTACGGGGCATCGGGCAATATCAAGCGCAACTACATGGCATCCAGCCTTATGCACTGGACAGGCATACGCATTGCGCGGCAACTGGGCTGCCGCAGTTATGAAATGGGGGCTGTTTCGCCCACGCCTAATGCCACCCACCCCTTCAACGGGTTGCACCAGTTCAAGGTCGGCTTTGGCGGTCGCATCGAACTGCGGAGCGGCTCGTGGGACTATCCGCTGCATCAGGGGGCATACCGCGCCATACAGAATGCCGAGGCTATGTACAGGGAACTTGGGGAATGAAGGAAACGTTTGCGTGCATCGCGCTCATAAGAGCACGGCATACCCTGACGGCTTTGGCAGTGGGTGCACAACAGGCAGACAGCCATAGATACTGCACATATCCGAACAGTTCCGCCCGTTGCGTGCCCTGCCGCCACTTCATCAAGGCACCTTGCGTGAAGCTTGCCGCGCTGATAAGCTGAAAATCTGCGGAACAGTCGCGGCCTTGCAACCGGGCATTCAGTGATTATCTGCCTTTCAAGAGGTACCCAATATGTGTCTTGCCATACCAGCCAGAATTGAAGAACTCCAGGGAGAGGGGATGGCCCGCGTGCGCGTGGGCGAAAGCTCCACCTTTCTCACCGCTTCCATCATGCTGCTGCCCGAAGAACCCAAGGTCGGCGATTATGTGATCGTACACGCCGGTTTTGCCCTTCACACCATGACGCCGCAAGAAGCTGAAGACAGTCTGTCGGCCCTGCGCGAACTGGCCCAGGCCATGGATGGCGCTCCGGCAAACTTCTGACGGCCTAGTCCGCATAACTGTGCGGTCATTGCTGCGGAACAGAATATCCCGGGCGTTTCACTATTGCGCGCAACGCGTCTGAAACGCCCTTTTTGTTGGTGCTCCACGAGTATGAGCCAGCTTTTTCGTTCATGAAGAGGCGCATTTTGCAAGGCGGGTTGCCATGCAGCTACACAGTATCAGCGCGATCTGCCAGACATTTTCATGCTCAGCCTGCGCACATACAGGCCACGCCAGCAGGCACGCAGTGCCCTGCTCTTCTTGACTTTGCCCCGCTCTTTGCCCACAGTAGAGCGATTTTTTCACCGTACTATATTGCCAAGTCCTTGAGTTGAACTGTGCCGGGAGCCAGCATGAGCGATTATAAGAAAACATTGAACTTGCCTCAGACCGCCTTTCCCATGAAAGCCAACCTGGCCCAGCGTGAGCCGGAAACCCTGAAAAAATGGGATGCCATTAACAGCTACGAAGCAATGGTTGAAGCTTCCGGCAGCAAGGGAACCTACGTGCTGCACGACGGCCCTCCCTATGCCAACGGGCACATCCACATGGGCACGGCCCTGAACAAGATTCTCAAGGACATTATTGTTAAATCGCGCAACATGGCTGGTTTTGCCTCGCGCTATGTGCCGGGCTGGGACTGTCACGGTCTGCCTATTGAGCACAAGGTCGAGCAGGAACTGAAAGAAAAGAAAAAGACCCTGCCCGCCCATGTGGTGCGCAAGCTCTGCCGCGACTACGCCTCCAAGTGGATTGACGTGCAGCGCAAGGAATTTCGCCGGCTCGGCGTGCTCGGAAACTGGGAAGATCCCTACATGAGCATGCGGCCCACCTACGAGGCCGCCACCGCCCGCGAGCTTGCCAACTTTGTGGAAACGGGCGGCGTCATGCGCTCCAAAAAGCCCATCTACTGGTGCTGCTCTTGCCATACGGCCCTTGCAGAGGCAGAGGTGGAGTACTATGACCACACGTCCCCTTCCATCTTTGTGCGCTTTCCCTTGCAGGACGATGGCCTGAAAAAGGTATTCTCCGCTGCGGATCCCGCCCATGCTTTTGTGGTCATCTGGACCACCACCCCCTGGACGCTGCCGGACAACATGGCCGTGTGCCTGCACCCCGAGTTCACCTATGTTCTCGTGGAAGTGGACGGCGCGCAGTACGTGCTGGCCGAAGAACTGCTCGCCTCCTGCGCGGAGCAGTTCGGCTGGAGCGAACCCAAAATTCTTGGCCGCGCCACCGGCGAACAGCTTGAAGGCCTCAAGGCCCGCCACCCCTTCTACGCCCGCGTGTCGCCCATCATCCTGGGCCAGCACGTCACCCTTGAAGCTGGCACGGGCTGCGTTCACACCGCCCCCGGTCATGGCCGCGAAGACTACGAAGTGGGCCTCAAATACGGCCTCGAAATCTATTCGCCCATGGACGACGCCGGTCGCTTTTTGCCCACGGTGCAGTTTTTTGCCGGGTTGAATGTTTTTGAAGCAAACCCCAAGGTTATTGAAAAACTTGAAGAAGTTGGCGCATTGTTGCGCCAGGCCAAGATCAAGCATTCCTACCCGCACTGCTGGCGCTGCAAGCAGCCGGTTATTTTCCGCGCTACCACCCAGTGGTTCATCAGCATGGAAAAGAACGACCTGCGTGGCCGCGCGCTCAAGGCCATTGACGAGCAGGTGCGCTGGATCCCCGCCTGGGGCCGCGAACGCATCCACAACATGATCGAATTCCGGCCTGACTGGTGCATCTCGCGCCAGCGTCAGTGGGGCGTGCCCATCATGGCCCTGCTCTGCGAAGACTGCGGCGAAGCATGGAACGACCCCAACTGGATGCGCGACATCTGCGACCGCTTTGCCAAGCACCCCACCGGTTGTGACTACTGGTACGAGGCCGAACTTTCGGAAATCGTGCCGGAAGGCCTTGCCTGCCCGCACTGCGGCGGCAACCACTGGAAGCGCGAGACCGACATCCTTGACGTCTGGTTCGACTCCGGCACCAGCTTTGCCGCTGTGCTGGAACAGCGGCCCGAGCTTGCCTACCCCGCCGATCTGTACCTTGAAGGTTCGGATCAGCACCGTGGCTGGTTCCACAGTTCCCTGCTGGTCAGCGAAGGCACGCGCCAGCGCGCGCCCTACAAGGCTGTGCTCACGCACGGCTATGTGGTGGACGGCGAAGGACGCAAGATGTCCAAATCCATCGGCAACGTCATCGCACCGCAAGAACTCATTGAAAAATTCGGTGCAGAAATCGTGCGCCTGTGGGTTTCTTCAGTGGAATACCGCGAGGACATCCGCATTTCCGATGAAATTCTTGGCCGCCTTGTGGATGCCTACCGCCGCATCCGCAACACCTGCCGCTTCATCCTTGGCAACCTTGAAGGCCTCGGCAAGGACGATCTGCTGCCACTGAACGAGTTGATGCCGCTTGACCGCTTTGCCATTGACGCTGCGGCCCGGGTGCACGACCGTGTGCAGCAGGCCTATATGGATTTTGACTTCCACAAGGTCTACCACACCCTGCACAACTACTGCGTGACCGACCTTTCGTCCATGTATCTGGACGTGCTGAAAGACCGTCTCTACGCCTCCGGCCCCGCCAGCGCGGAACGCCGCTCGGCCCAGACCGCCCTGTGGCACATCCTTGGCCTGTTGCTGCGCGACATGGCCCCGGTGCTCTCCTTCACTGCGGAAGAAATCTTTGCGCATCTGCCCGAAGGCCTGCGCGGTGCGGAACCCACGGTATTTGCCCTTCAGCCCATTGAATCTGCCCCGCTTATGCTTGACGAAGGCACGCGCGATGACTGGAACGTGCTCGCCGCCGTGCGCGGGGCAGTAACCAAGGCCATTGAGCCCATGCGGCGCGATGGCGTTATCGGCCACTCACTCGACACCCGCGTGACCCTCTTTGTGGCAGACGAACTGCGCCAGCGCCTTGAGGGCCTGAACACTGACCTGCGCGCCTTCTGCATTGTTTCGCAAATCGCCATGCAGCCCCTTGAAAGCGCACCGCAAGGCGCGTACTGCGATGAAGAAATCGCCGGGCTTGCCATCGGCGTGGAAAAGGCTCACGGCGAAAAATGCGAACGTTGCTGGATTTACAGCACGGAACTTGGCACCGATGTGGAGCATCCCACGCTCTGCCCCCGCTGCACCGCCGTTATCAAGGCCATGGAAGCGTAACAGGAATGCCAAGGCGTTATTGCATACTCGGCATAGCGGCCATTGTCGCCCTTGTTCTCGATCAGGTGAGCAAGTGGGCTGTCATGCAGTTCATACCCGAGCACAGGCCCATCACGGTCATTGCCGGGCTGTTTGATCTGGTCAACATCCGCAATCGCGGCGCGGCCTTTGGTTTTTTGAACCGGTCAGACATTGAGTGGCAGTTCTGGCTTTTTCTCGCGGCCACGGTTGTGGCTGTGTGGGCCATTGTCATGCTGGTGCGCAGCTCGGATGAAGACCCCTGGCTGTTCGCGGCCCTTGGGCTTGTGATGGGCGGCGCGCTTGGCAATCTGATTGACCGTGTGCGCTTTCGCGCCGTGGTGGACTTTTTGGATGTCTATTGGGGCGACTGGCACTGGCCAGCCTTCAATATAGCCGACTCGGCCATATTTGTGGGCGCGGTGCTGGCCTGCCTGATTCTCTGGCGCAAGCCCCAGGCTGTCGCCAGCGACAAAGGCGGCAAACCAACCCCCGGCAAGGGAGGAACCGCATGATCTTTCATTGGTGGCATGTGCTTGTGGTAATGTTCCCCATGATCCCGACATTGTGGAGCATTCTGCACATATGGGGACATGAGTTTGAAACCCCGCAACAGCGCGCCCTGTGGCTTGTGCTGGTAGTTTTTCTGCCATGTGTGGGGGGAATCATCTATATTTTCACCGGACGAAAAAAAGTTCTGGGAAAAGTGCAAAATTGAAAGAGGGTACTATGCGCACACTCCGTACTATGTACATCCTGACTCTGGCTTGCGCGGCGCTGCCTTTGAGCGGCTGCATGGGTGGCAGCACCAGCAGCGGTAATGGCAGCATCTCACTGGAACAGCAGGTGCAACAGCAAGACGTGCAATTGCGCCAGTTGCAGCCTGCTCAGGCTGATGCCTGGAGCCAGATTCAGACGCTGAGGCAGGAAGTCAACACGCTCAAGGGCCAGATTGACGATCTGCAAAACGCAGGCGGCGCCAAGGCCCTGGTGGGCCGTGTGAGAACGCACGATGAAGCTCTGCGTCAGGTGGAGCGCAGCATGGCGCTGAACCTGAACCTTGGCGACCCCATGACCAGCGGCGGCAGCGGTGCAGCCCCCTTTGCGCAGGCGGCACCCCAGGCTGCTCCTCAAGCGGCGCCCCAGGCGGCACCTGCGTTCAGCCAGCCGGGTTATGGCCAGCCTTCTTACGGGCAGGCAGCGGCAGGCGGCATGGCCGCTGGTTCCGTGGGCTACGCTGCGGCCTCCGCCGCTGGCGATCAGGGCGCAGCAGCGGCACACCCACAGCCCGTCATCAACCCCAGCTCCAGCACCTGGGGCCAGCCCAGCCCCCAGCCCGAGCCGCAGGTTCAGGCTCCCCAAAAGGACATCTCGCTGGCGCTTTTTGACGCTGGCGTTAACGCCTACCAGTCCCGCAAGTACGATGAGGCGCAGCGTTCTTTCAATGACTTTCTGAAAAACTACAAAGACCACAGCCAGGCTCCCGAGGCCCAGTATTATCTGGCCGAGTGCTATTTCCAGCGCAACCAGTTTGCGGATGCGGCCCTGGCGTACGATGCTGTTATCAAAAAGTATCCTTCTTCTTCCAGCGCGCCTGGCGCGTACCTCAAGCAGGGCATCAGCTTCAGCAAGCTCAATCAGTCTGCGGCTGCCAAAACCCGCCTGGAAGAGCTGATCAAGAAATATCCCAACTCGCCAGAAGCTGCGCGGGCCAAGACGTTTCTGAAGACCAACAAGTAAGTATCCCGGCTCCGCCGCGCCCTCGCGCGGCGGAGTTTTTTACTGCATTTTTTACCTTTGACCATACACCTTCAAAGGTTCAAACGCACAAATTAAACCGCGCCGCGCGCAAAGGGGACGGGCATGAGCGACGAAAAGCCCGAAGCCGCAGTTTACAAGCAGATCAGCACGGAAATGCGCCAGGGTCTGAGAGAGATTTTTGAGCGCATCTCCACTGCCTCCAAAGGCCAGCCCCTGCCCCCT
Organism: uncultured Desulfovibrio sp.; assembly: GCF_902477725.1. Lineage (NCBI taxonomy): Bacteria > Pseudomonadati > Thermodesulfobacteriota > Desulfovibrionia > Desulfovibrionales > Desulfovibrionaceae > Desulfovibrio > uncultured Desulfovibrio sp. The sequence continues at coordinate 113,701 of NZ_CABSIF010000011.1, forward strand.
CCAAATCCAGATGCGCTATTTCTGGAAGCATCAAGCCAGCTGGATGAAGTGCTGAAAGATACGGAAAGCGCCACCATGACCATCATGGAAATTGTGGAGCGGCATCTGGATCTTCAAGAACAGAATGCGGCGCATCTGGCAGGATTGCTTAGCGGCGGCGCGGATGCGACCCCCATTGCCGAGCTGGAAGCAAACAACAAGCTCCTTGGCGATGACCTCACGTCAGTGCTGACCGCCCTGAGCTTTCAGGACATCACAGGCCAGCGCATTAAAAAGGTCGTTTCTGCCCTGAACCAGATTGAGGCAATGGTGGTGGAACTCTATGTTTCCACGGGCCTTATTCTGGACGCGGCTGAAAAAGACCCCAGCAAGAACGTTCAGGAATTGCAGGATGAAGCACGTCAGGCGGTCAAGGAATTCAACCAGGGCCGCAGCGAACTCAAAGGGCCTGACAAGGCCGGGGCTTCGCAGGGCGCTATTGACGACATGCTTTCCCAGTTGGGCCTCTAGACGGATATCTTGTTAAAATCTTTTCGGCTATTGAATCAGGGCGTTGCAAAACGCCCTTTTTTTTGCGCCCAATGCCACGTTGCAGTTCTTTACTGTTTATTCAGGCCCAAAAGGGTTCAGCCGGAACCGGCCACCATTGGCGCGATGATGCACTGAAGAAGATTCGCATGGGAGAGGATGCCCAGCCTGACGGAGCCGGAACTGCACCACACCTGAATGGCTTGTTTTGCAACGCATAAAGGCCCCTTTCGGGGCCTTTATGCAATACAGAAAACCTGTGGCGGGAGTGAGCTTACTTCTGCTTGGCGGCTTCGCGAGCGCTGGCGGCCATGTGGCAGGGACGGCATCCCTTGAACTTGGCGCCATACTTGGCGGGATTTTCCTGAGCCTTCTGCGAGTGGCATCCGTAGCAAGAGCGGTCGCCATTCTTGGAGTGGAAGGCCATGAACATGCTCATGGGGTCACGTTCGCGCGCACCAGGGGTGGCGTGGCATTCGGTACAGGCTACGTAGCGGCTGTCGCTGCCCACTTCGTGGTGGCAGTGCATGCAGTTGATGCCTTTATGCGCCGTGTGGGGGAACATGACGCTCATACGCGAAGATGTTCCACCAGGAATTTCAATAGGCTTTTTAATAACCTGCGACATTTCCTTGATATCACGCGCCTGCGCTTCGCCAACCCACGCGAGGCTCAACGCAAGCAGCAACAAGGTCACATATTTCATCAGCTATTCCTCCTACTGGGTTCGTAAAGCGCAGGAGCAGGCCCCGGCGCACCACAGGCGGCTGAAAAACCGCCATCAACACCACTCTCTCCGCAGCGGTTGTTCTACCCTAATAATGCCTGTATGTGCAATAATTAAAGACTGCTACATCAGGAGCATTTAAACGGTTCAACAAACCGACTCAGCAATCCGCAGACAGTCAGACTGCCAGCAATAAATTTTGCAGTAATGGCAGCTTCAAAAAACGCCTTTCGGGTTTGCCCCAAGCTGCCGCTAAAACATGTTCCAGAATGACGGCCTGACTGGTTTCAACTTTTTACGTGCTGCCACCATATCCAGATGCAGCATGCCAAGCGCCAGCGCATCCAGGTTGGGAACAAACTCGCGTTCGCGCAGATCCACCGCCGGGCAGTAAGACTTGCACTTGGTGCACCAATCCAGCCGCTCACCGTGAGCAGTGCCGCTTTCACGCAGCAGTTCCATAACTCCGCTGCCTTCCTCGCCGCATGCAGGGCATGCGCCACGCCGGAATTTCCAGTCCGCTCCGCACACGCCGCAGTGCAGGTGTTTTTTACCTCCGCCGCCCGCAAGAAAAGCATTTTTTTCATCAATGCTGGGTTTATCCATCCAGCCGATGGTAGGCAGTGCGCCGCACACAGGGCAATATCCCTGCCGCCATACATCGCCGGCTTCCCAGGGGGTGTCGCCGTCTGCGGATACGGCCTGGACGGTCATGCCGCGCAAAATCGGCGCAACGATGAACCCCGTCACAAAGTCCAGCACCAAGGGGTCAAGGCCAATTTTTTCAGCCAGAGCCGCCAGGGCATCCCTGTCGCCCGAGGCAGCGGCGCAAACCAGCTCTTCCGCTCGTTGGGCTTCAGCTCCGTCAGATTTCAGAAAAAAATCCGTGAGCTTGGCCTTGTGGGGAACTACGGCGTCCATGCGGCATAACATGGGCAGCAGCTTTTCTGCGCAAATGCGCACCGCTGGGGCCACGCCTGCAAAGGAAGCTCCGGCAAGCATTGAAACACCCTGCTCCATTCGCTGCGGCTCAGCCTGCGGCAGTGACAAGCCCTCTTTTTTCAGGCTTTCGGCCACAGCATCGCCAAGCTCTTCCTGAGCGGTAAGCAGCGGTTCAAACGACCGCAGCACAGGGGCCAATACCGGGCGCCACGAGATAACTTCTTCAAGGGTTTGGGCAACGGTTTGCCTTTTAACAGCCATTGATACTCCGTATGCCGAGGGGTACTCCCGGCTAATTTCCCAAACTATGCAACACTGAGAATGTCTGCTCCCAATGTTTTCAAAATGCTCATTCCGGCATTTCGCAACGCAAATGCATGGGGTGCTGCCATTTCCGCGTACCGATCAGGCATCGGTCTGACAGACCGTTACACTGCCTTGGCAAACGCCAGCTTTTGAAGCCGCACGCACAATTCAAGGCGAGCCTGCGTCAACCGGTTGAGGCAAAAACCAGGGGCCGCTCCAGCAACGTTCACGCCGCAACAAGGCAAACGTGTTTGCTGGGGTTGTACCCTGATGGTGAACCAAAGCGAAGGATTTGCCAAGCCCCCGCAGTGCTTTTCTACCCCCGCAGCCATACGCCTGCGGGGGTAGAGGGGATAAGGCCTTACATGAAGGCCGCGTATTCGTAGTAGTGTTCTTTTTCTTCGGCCAGCAGGTAGATGACGCTCACGTCCTCTACATCAGCCAGAAAAGCCTTGGGGAAGGTCTTTTTGACAATCTCAAGCCGCTTTTTGGCCATGGGCAGGATTTCTTCCCTTTCGCCAAAAGCCATGGTGCCCGTGGGGCACGTCTTGACGCAGATGGGCAGCATGCCCGCAGTGACGCGGTCAATGCACATGTCGCACTTGGTCAGACATTTGGTCTTGGGATCCAGCCGGGGGATGTTGTAGGGGCAGGCGTCAATAACGGCCTGTGCATCCTCGGGGCTCAGCTTGGCGCTTTTTTCCGTGGCTATCACCATGCCCGTTTTGGGGTCCTTGATGATGGCGCCGGGCACGGCCATGTCGGCCACTTCCTTGCAAATAGGCGTAAGGCAGTGGCGGCACTGGTCGGGGAAGAAGTTCCACACGACGGTGCCGTCAGGCTTCATACGCTCGCGAAAACGAACAATCTTGAGGTTGTTGGGGTTCAGATCCGGCGGATTCTGATGAGTGCCGCGCTGCTTGGTCTCATTGGCAGGCAGGTCATGCCATTCCTTACAGGCCAACTGGCAGCCCCGGCATGCCGTGCACCGAGTGGTGTCGATCAAAAAAGTCTTCGGCATAGCAATGCTCCTTGGCGGGGGGGGCCGCACCCTCGGAGCAGAGCTGCGTAAGGCTGTTCTGTATGTGGCAGACAGACGTGTATTGTT
>NZ_CABSIF010000012.1 GCF_902477725.1 uncultured Desulfovibrio sp.
TTTTCATCCCAAGCTTGTTAAAAAAAATTTTAGTTTACTTGAAAAAAATTTTTTATAGGTGTAATCTACTTGATTTAGTTAAATAAAATTAGGTTAATCCAGATTAAGTTTACTGTATTGTTTCCATCTGACATCTTTGCATTTTTTGTAATTTTGAGTATCAGGGGGGTCACCGTACACCTTGACTATGTCGGCTATTGTGATCAATTCCTGATTACAACGGTCAGATTTGTCTCAGGCGTCGGCCCATTAAAAGGAGAGGTTGCAGGCAGGCAGACGCATGCCGGGCTTGAAAGCGTGTCGGCTGTGCCGGCCGCAACTAACCCACGATCTAGCGGCATCTTGACCCCACGGGAGTAAACGCATGACCACACTTTTTTACATTCTTGGCTATCTGGCGGTAGCTGGCTTTTTCTGCATGGCCTACCTCAAGATCAAATCGTATCTTGCAGCCAGCCCCCTGCACGTACGCTGGGAACTGTACCCCGTGCCTCACGAAGGCTCCAAGACGGTGTACGGCGGCAGCTTTATGGAAGAAAAGGACTGGTGGACCAAGCCTCGTCACATCGCTCACATGGGCGACGTCAAGGCCCTGCTGACCGAAGTGCTTTTTCTGCACGCCACCTTTGAACACAACCTCAAACTTTGGGTGCGCACTTACCCCTTCCATGTGGGCATGTACATGCTCATGGGTGGCACCATCGTGGTGTTGTTTGCCGCCATTGCGCAGGTTCTGGGCCTCAACCCCCAGGGCGGTCTGATGATCTTTGTCGGCAACATCATCAGCGCCTGTGCCCTGGCTGGCACACTGTGCATCATTGTGGGCGGCGTCAGCCTTATTTTGCGCCGTCGCGCCGATGAAGGCCTGCGCCGCTACAGCACCCCCGAGCACTACTTCAACCTGCTTGTCTTCGTGCTCTTCGGCGTGCTGGGCCTGGCTGCCTGGGCTTCCGCTCCTTCCTACTTCGAGCTGGCCCGCACCTTCATGCACAACTTGATCACGTTCCACTTTGCCCCGCAGACCAACGTGCTGTTCAGCCTGCACCTGCTGGTGGGCTTCTTCCTGCTGATATGGATTCCCATGACCCACATGGGCCACGTCTTCATGAAGTACTTCACCTACCACGACATCCGCTGGGGTGACGAACCCACCAACTACAGCCCCAAAAACCAGCAGAAGATCATGGACGCCCTGAAGTTCAACGTCACGTGGTCTGCCGATCATATCAATGGCGATGGCCAGCCCAAGACCTGGGTGGACGTGGCCACCACAAATCCCGCAGCCCCCAAGAAGGAAGACTAGGGAGTTCCACAATGAAAGATAATCTGCAATTGAAAGATGTTTCCACTGCCGAAGGGCAGATGGTCAGCATTGACCTCAAGGATATTCCTGAGCTTCCCCTGGACGTGCACACCATGCCCTGGAAGCCCTTCACCGATGAACAGAAGCAGAACACCGCCTGCATCCTTGACGATGTGTGCGTGCTGAACATTCCTGTGCCCAAGAACAAGGAAGAAGAAGAGGAACTGGTCAACAAGTTCCTCAACGGCATGCGCAAGCTGTTCACCAAGGAAAACAACTGGACCTTCCTGCCCATGCTCGAAACCAGCATGGACTACTGCGCCCAGTGCAACTCCTGTTCTGATGCCTGCCATCTGTACGAAATGTCGGGCAAGAACGAAATGTACCGGCCCAACTTCCGGTCTGAAATCTTCCGCCGCATTTACAAGCAGTATGTGAAGAAAGAACCCTTTGCCAAATGGCGCTACGGCGACATGGGCCTGAACTGGAAGACCGTGGCCCGCCTGGGCGAGCTGGCCTACCGCTGCAACCTTTGCCGTCGCTGCGCGCAGACCTGCCCCATCGGTGTGGACAACGGCCTGCTGGCCCGCGAAATCCGCAAGCTTTTCAGCCAGGAGATGGGCATCTACGCCCGCGAACTGCACGAAAAAGGCACCATGAACCAGATGAAGTGCGGGTCTTCCACCGGCATGACGCCTGAAGTGGTGAAAGAAAACGTGGAGTTCATCGACGAGGACTACACCGAAATCACCGGCGTGGGCATCCACACTCCCTTCGACGTGCAGGGTGCAGACATCATGCTGCTGCACAACGCTGGCGAAGTGATGGCCTGGCCTGAAAACATCGCCGCCTTCTCGCTGATCTTCCAGGAAGCTGGTCTTTCCTGGACGCTTTCGAGCAAGGCTCTGGCATACGACGGCGTGAACTACGGCGTGTTCTACGACGACGCCCAGACCGCCCGTATTGCCCTGCAGCACATGATGGCCGCCAAGGAACTTGGCGTGAAGAAGATCGTCATCGGTGAATGCGGCCACGCCCACAAGGCCCTGACCGTTATCGCCGACCGCGTTATCCCCTTCGAATATCAGGTGCCGCGCGAAAGCTGCTATGTGACCCTGCACGACATCGTCATGTCGGGCCGCCTCAAGCTTGATCCTTCGCGCAACAACTTCCCCGTGACCCTGCACGACCCCTGCAACATCGTGCGCCTCATGGGCATTGTTGAACCCCAGCGCGAAATCGTGCGCAAGATTGCGCCCATGTTCCGCGAAATGCCCTGCCACGGTGTGGACAACTACTGCTGCGGCGGCGGCTCCGGCTTTGCCATCATGACCCGCAACAACATCGAGCAATGGCGCGGCAACATCTCTGGCCGCAAAAAGATGTGGCAGATCGCCGAAGCCTTCAAGGATTGCCTTGGACCGGAAACCCGCAAGTACATCTGCGCTCCCTGCTCCAACTGCAAGGGCCAGATCCGCGAAATGCTGGAACACAACGATCTGTACACCAAGAACAACTTCGCATACGGCGGCCTGGTGGAACTCATCGTCAACGCCATGGTCAACGTGAACCCCGGGTTCATCAAGTTTGAAGGCGAAGAAGAATAGTTTCCCGACCGTGGGATAAATAGAAAAGGGGGCGCAAGCCCTCTTTTCTATTTATGAGCGTTGCCATCGGCAACGCGATCAGAAATCGGGAGCAGGCTGCGGCTTGCCCGCGCCGACGAGCGACTGATTTCTGTGTTTCCTGCCCGGCGGTCTGCCGCCGCTGGCAGCGCAAAACCCGTGCACGGGGTTTGTCATCTGTAATGATAAGAGGGGGCGCAAGCCCCCTTTTCTATTTATGAGCGTTGCCATCGGCAATGCGACCAGAAATCGGGAGCAGGCTGCGGCTTGCCCGCGCCGACGAGCGACTGATTTCTGTGTTTCCTGCCCGGCGGTCTGCCGCCGCTGGCAGCGCAAACCCCGTGCAACGGGGTTTGTCATCTGAATGATAAAGGGGGCACAATCCCCCTTTTCTATTTATGAACGTTGCCATCGGCAACGCGACCAGAAATCAGGAGCAGGCTGCGGCTTGCCCGCACTTTCATTTGTCGTCCGATGCGTTTCTTGCAGCGCACGAAAGCCATATGCCCACCATCACGCAGGCCAGACCTGCAAGATGCGTCCACAGAATCTGCTCACCAAGCACCAGCCACGAAAGCGCCACGCCGCTCAGAGGCACCAAACCTGTAAAGGCAGCGGCTGCGCTGGCCTGCACCTGAGCAATCCCCCGAAACCACAACACATACGACAGGTAAGAAACCGCTGCGCCATAGTAGGCAAGCCCCCAGATGGCTGAGGCAGACAACGAGGTAAAATCATAATCACGAGCCTCAAACAGGGCTATGGGCAATAGCATGACAAAAGCATAAAATGACACAATTGTCGTACGCCGCATGGGCGACATGGGGCAACAGCGCGCCTTGCTGAGTACGGAAAATGCCGCCTCGCACAATACAGCCACCAGCACAAGGCCGTTGCCCAGCAATGTGCGCCAGGCCTCGCCTCCGCTTGCTGGCGTGGCTTCCACACCAGCGGCCCCCTGCGCTGCCAGAAAAGGCGTAAGATTAATGGCAAGCAGGCCCAGACTCACGCAGGCTATGCCCGCAATGCGCCGCAGCGGGGGCCTCTCACGCAGCATGCCCCATGCCAGCAAGCCGATGACCGCTGGCGCAGCGCTGCTCATCAAGCCCGCGGAAGCCGCGCTGGTGAAGCGAAGCCCCTCAAAGGTGCAAATCCGGTACAGAGCAATGCCGCACAATGCCTGAAGCGCCAATGTTGCATGGGTACGCCCATCGAGCGCCCCCCTTTCACGCCGCAGCCACAACTGGGGCAGCATCACCAGCAGCCCTGCTCCAAGGCCCAGCCCTGCCGCAAGAAACACAGGCAGGCTGCCCACCAGCAACTTTCCCGCCACCACGGCGCTGCCAGCGATGCTCATGGCAAGTGTCAGGCTGATCCATGCTCCCCAGGGACGCGCTTGCCCCGATTGCACCAGATGTTGCGCTCCCCCGGCAGCTTTCTCAGCCGCAGCTCGTTGCGCACTGTTTTCGCACACGCTCATTACTTCCTCTCCTTTTGATGTCCGAACAATGCTTCGGCATGCTGAACGTCTTCCGACACGTATTGCCATCTGACGTTTGAGAGGCTAGCGTAGTAAAAGTGGTTTTGATAAGCGCCACTTTTTGGCATTTTCTACCATACCAATTGCAGGTGCGCCATGTGGATCAGCCTTGATGCAGACAGCCCGCTTTCGCTGAACCGCCAGATCAGCGCACAGATCAGGGAACTGATTTTACGCGGTCATCTGGCAGCAGGCGACCGTCTGCCCTCCACCCGGCAACTGGGCAAAGAACTGCATGTGGCCCGCAGCACTGCCATTGAGGCCTACGACCAGTTGCTGGCCGAAGGCTATCTTGAATCGCGGCGCGGCTCGGGAACACATGTGGCGCAAGGTATTCGGCCCCAGCCGAAAATATGCGGGCAAAAATCAACGCCAGATGATCATGCGCGCGCCGATGCCCGCACCGACCCGCCGGGATTTGTGAATTTTCAGTCCGGCATCCCGGCTCTGGAGCACTTTCCTGCGGCGGAATGGGGCAGGCTGTACCGGCAGGTTTGCGATACATTGCCCGCATCGGCCCTGCGCTATTGCAGGCCTCAAGGCGTTGCCGACCTACAGGTGGCCATTGCCGGATGGCTGCTGCGCATGCGCGGTTTGCGCGCTGCACCGGAGCAGATAATGATCACAACAGGCGCAACACAAGGTCTCAGGCTTGTGGCGCGCCTGCTCAACCGCCCGGATGCCCTGGCAATTGTGGAAGACCCCGTTCACCGGGGGCTGGTGGAAGTGATATCGCGCGCCGGGTACGCCATTGAAGGCATAGCCGCAGACGCGCAGGGCATGGACGTCAGCCGCCTGCAAAGCCTCGCGGAGCAGACAACCCGCCGATGCGCCTTTGTCTATGTGACCCCTTCGCACCAGTATCCGACCGGGGGCATCCTCTCCGCGCAGCGGCGGCAGGGGCTGGTGGACTTTGCCCGGCAGCGCGACTGCATGGTGGTGGAGGATGACTACGATGGCGAATTCCGCTTTGAGGGAACACCTGTCAGCGCCCTGCGTGAGCTTGCGCCCGACAGAGTCATATATATTGGTTCGTTCAGCAAAATTCTGGCTCCTGCCCTGCGCATGGGCTTTGCTGTGATACCGCAGGATATGGTGCACCCCTGGGCAGAGGAAAAGCAGTACACGGATGTGCACACCGATGCGCTTTCGCAGCGCACGCTGGCCGCCTTTATCTCAAGCGGGGGGCTTGAGCGGCATATCTGGAAAATGTGCAAGCTGTATAAAGGCAAAAGGCTCTTCCTGCTGGAATGTCTGCGGCGGTACTTTGGTGACAGCTTCACAGCCAGCGGACAGGCTGCCGGGCTGCATCTGGTGGCGGGATTTCCCGGTATCTGTTTTTCGGACGAAGTGCTCGCGGCCATGCGCGCACAAGGAGTTCGGGCCGTGCCGGTGGAGCACCATTCGCTGTGCCGCAACGGCGCGCACGCGCACGAACTGATACTGGGTTATGCCCACCTGTCGGAGCAGTCCATGGAGCGCGGGGTACATGCCCTGCAAGAGGCCCTTGCGCAGTGAGCAGACAGTTTTAATGGAATATCATTTTTTGCAAGGCATCCGGCGGTTTGCCGCCCTGTGGCCTTTCAATCGCCGCGCCATGCGCGCATTGACAGGATGCCCGCAATGAGGCAATAGAAAAGCCTTCATCCACAAGCGGCGCATCATTTGTGCGCACATCTTTTCTCGCGGAGGGCGGAGATGAAAAAAGGTATGACATGGCTTGCTGCAATGGCATTCTGCGTGGCAATTGCCGCGCCCGCAATGGCTGCGGATCCCATTAAAATCGGCGTTGCCGGCGCGCACTCCGGCGACCTGGCCTCCTACGGCGTTCCCAGCCTGAACGCCGCCAAGGTTGTGATTGCCGAAGTTAACGCCAACGGCGGCGTGCTTGGCCGTCAGATTGAACTGATCGCCCAGGATGACCAGTGCAAGCCTGAACTGGCCACCAACGCGGCCACCAAGCTTATTTCCGAAAAGGTGAACGTGGTCATGGGCCACATCTGCTCCGGCGCGACCAAGGCTACCCTGCCTTTGTACACCGAAGCCAAGATCGTCTCCATGTCGCCTTCTGCCACGACCCCCAGCCTTACCGAAAGCGGCACCAACCCCTATTTCTTCCGCACCATCGCCAACGACAAGGCCCAGGCCAAGTTGACCAGCGACTTTATCCTGAACGGCCTCAAGGCCAAGAAGGTCGCCTACCTGCATGACAATGGCGACTACGGCAAGGGCTTTGTGGACAACAATCGCGAAGCCCTTGAAAAGGCTGGCGTGGAAACCGTTCTGTACGAAGCCGTTACGCCTGACGCTGTTGACTTTTCTGCCGTTGTGCGCAAACTGCGCCGCGCCCAGCCCGACATTCTCGTGTTCGGCGGCTACCAGCCCACCGCTTCCAAGCTGTTGCAGCAGATGCGCCGCGACCGCGTGACCACCGCCATGATCGGCCCCGACGGCCTCAAGGACGATGCCTTCATCAAGATGGCTGGCAAGGACGCCGAAGGCGTGTACGCCTCCTATCCCAAGGACACCAGTAACTTGCCCGCTTACAAGCATGCCCATGAAGGCCATGTGAAGATGTTCGGCAGCGATCCCGGTTCCTTCTACTACAACGGCTACGCCGCCACCCAGGCTCTGGTGAACGCCATTGCCAAGGCTGGCTCCACCGATGCCGCCAAGGTTGTGGAAGCCCTGCGCACCAACCCAGTGGAAACCCCGCTGGGCAAGCTGACCTTCAGCAAGACCGGCGATGCCGCCGGTATGGGCCTTTCCATCTACCAGATCAAAGATGGCAAGTTCGTAGAGCTTAATCACAGCATTACCCTGGACTAAACGTCTACCGGGGCGCGGCCATGGCCGCGCCCCGGCTTTTCACGCATCGCCGGAAGCTGACGGCATTAACGGGACAGGCGGAACGAACAGGGACACCCCCCGTACCGCGCGCGAGTTTGCATGGACATCCAATTTTTTATAGAGCTCTTTTTCGGCGGTTTAACCCGAGGCAGCATTTATGCGCTGATCGCCCTCGGTTATACGCTGGTTTACGGCATTATCGGGCTCATCAATTTTGCCCATGGCGAAGTGTATATGCTGGGCTCATTCACGGCCCTGCTGATAGCTGGCGCGCTTGGCGTCTACGGCTTCCCTGCTGGCGGCATTCTTATTGTGGCGGCTCTTGCGGCCATAGTCTGGTGCTCCGCCTACGGCTATACGCTGGAAAAGGTCGCCTACAAGCCCCTGCGGGGCGCGCCGCGCCTGTCGCCGCTTATTTCTGCCATTGGTATGTCCATCTTTTTGCAAAACTATGTGCTGCTTGCGCAGACATCCGACTTTGTGCCCTTTCCCAACCTGCTGCCGGAAATGAATTTTCTTGAGCACATTGACTATGTCATGGGCGCCAGCGACTTTCTCATTCTGATGGTCAGCACCTTTGCCATGGTCTCCCTTTCGCTTTTCATCCGCTACACCCGCATGGGCAAAGCCATGCGCGCCACGGCCCAAAACCGCAAGATGGCCCTTTTGCTTGGCATCAATGCCGACCGCATCATATCCCTCACGTTCATCATCGGCTCCGCCCTGGCGGCCCTTGGCGGCGTGCTTATTGCCTCGCACATGGGGCAGGTCAACTTTGGCATCGGTTTTCTGGCTGGGCTTAAGGCCTTTACCGCCGCAGTGCTCGGCGGCATTGGCTCCATCCCCGGCGCAATGGTGGGCGGGCTTGTGCTTGGCCTGGCCGAAAGCTTCACCACGGGCTATTTTTCCGGCAACTACGAAGACATGCTGGCCTTCGGCATTCTTATCCTCATTCTCATTTTCAGGCCCGATGGAATCTTGGGCAAAGCCACAGTGCAGAAGGTGTAGCCATGCAGCGCATACTTAAAGCCGCCATCGCCGCCCTGTGGTTCATGCTCCTCACCCTGCCGGTGCTGGGCATCAAGCTGAACACAGCGGCAAAAACAGTTGTTTGGCGTTTTGACCGCATATTCGCCCTGGGTGCAGGTATATTTGTGCTTGCCCTTATCTGGGACTGGTGCTTCAGCCGCAAGGCATCGGGCATGAAGATCATCACCCTGCCCAAGTGCTTCAACCTGGCAGAGATTATTGAATCATTCAGAAACAGCGCTGGGCTCCGCCTTGGCGGGCTTGCCGTGCTTGCCGTTGTGCTCATCGGCATGCCTCTGGTCAGCTCCTTCTATCAGACCAACATCATGATCTCCGCCCTGCTGTACGTCATGCTGGCGCTGGGCCTGAACATCGTTGTGGGTCTGGCGGGCCAGCTTGTGCTTGGCTACGTGGCCTTTTACGCCATTGGCGCGTACACGTACGGCCTGCTGAACCAGTATTTCGGCCTCGGCTTCTGGACCTGCCTGCCCATCGGCGGTTTCCTCACCGTGCTTTTCGGCCTTGGTCTGGGCTTTCCCGTGCTGCGGCTGCGTGGCGACTACCTCGCCATCGTGACCCTGGGCTTTGGCGAAATCGTGCGCCTCACCCTGCAAAACTGGAACACCGTCACCGGCGGCCCGCGCGGCGTCAGCGACATTCCGCGCCCCGGCTTTTTTGGCATGAGCATGGACATCACCCAGTCCACCACCTACATCTACTATCTGGTGCTGGCCGCTGTTGTAGTTACCATTGTTGTTATCACCCGGCTCAAGAATTCGCGCGTGGGGCTGGCCCTGCAAGCCCTGCGGGAAGACGAAATCGCCTGCGAGGCCATGGGCGTGGACATCACGCGGGTGAAACTCTCGGCCTTTGCGCTCGGCTCCTGCTGGGCTGGCTTTGCCGGGGTAATCTTTGCCGCCAAGACCACCTATATCAATCCCTCCAGCTTTACCTTCATGGAATCAGCCATGATTCTTTCCATGGTGGTGCTGGGCGGCATGGGCTCCATTGCGGGCGTGGTCATTGCAGCGCTGATTCTCATTCTTGCCCCGGAATATCTGCGGGCTTTCTCTGACTACCGCATGCTGCTTTTCGGAGCGATCATGGTGATTATGATGCTCTTCCGGCCACAGGGCCTCATCAGCGGTGAACGACGCCGCTACCGCATCAGCAACCTGCACGGTGCTGAAGGAGGCCGCTGATGAAACCGGTGCTGGAAGTAAAGGATCTTTCTCAGGATTTTGGCGGTCTCCGCGCACTTAACGAACTTTCGCTTACCGTGAACAGCGGCGAGATCGTTGCCCTTATCGGCCCCAATGGCGCAGGCAAGACCACGTTTTTCAACTGCGTGACCGGCATCTACACCCCCACTGAAGGGCAGATGTATCTGCACGACGCCACGGGCGAAAAACAGATGCTCAACGGCAAAAAGCCCCACCTTATCACGGCTATGGGCATGGCCCGCACGTTCCAGAACATTCGCCTTTTCAGCGAAATGACCGTGCTTGAAAACGTGATGATTGGCCGCCACTGCCGCACCAAGGCGGGCATTTTTGGCGCGATCGTGCGCGATGGCCGCACCCGCCGTGAAGAGCAGGACTGCATCGACCGCAGCTATGAACTTCTGGAACTGGTGAAACTTCAGGATTTCTGGAACGAAACGGCCAACAACCTGCCCTACGGCGCGCAGCGGCGGCTTGAAATCGCCCGCGCCATGGCGACTGAGCCGCGCATGCTGCTGCTGGACGAACCCGCAGCGGGCATGAACCCCCAGGAAACCAACGAGCTCAAGGAGCTGGTCTGCTCCATCCGCGACAACCAGCAGCTCTCCATCCTGCTTATCGAGCACGATATGGGCATGGTCATGTCGCTCTCCGACCGCATCTACGTCATGGAATACGGCTCCTGCATCGCCACAGGCACCCCCGCTGAAATCCGCACCAACCCCCGCGTCATCAAGGCCTATCTGGGAGAAAGCGATGCTTGAGCTGCGTAACGTAGACACCTATTACGGCAACATTCAGGCCCTGCGCGATATTTCGCTGAATATTGAGGAAGGCGAAATTGTCACCCTGATCGGGGCCAACGGCGCGGGCAAGTCCACCACGCTTATGACAATCTGCGGCATCAACCGCCCCAGAAAAGGCGAGATACTCTGGTATGGCAAGCCCATACACCAGTTGCCCCCGCACGAAATCGTGGCCTTGGGCATTTCGCAGGTACCGGAAGGCCGCCTGATTTTCCCTGATCTGAGCGTCAGCGAAAATCTCGACCTCGGCGCATTTTTGCGGCGTGATCCGGCAGGCGTGAAGGACGATCTGGACTACGTGTTCAGCCTCTTTCCCATTTTGTCCGAACGCCGCAAGCAGGCGGGCGGGACGCTTTCCGGCGGTGAACAGCAGATGCTTGCCATCAGCCGCGCCCTCATGGGCCGCCCCAAGCTGCTGTTGCTGGACGAGCCTTCACTGGGCCTCGCCCCCATCATCATTCAGCAGATCTTTTCCATTATCCAGAAGGTCAATTCCAACGGCACTACGGTCTTTCTGGTGGAGCAGAACGCCAACCAGGCCCTGCGCATCGCCAACCACGGCTATGTTATGGAAAATGGTCGCATAGTCATGCACGACACTGCCGCCAATCTGCTCACCAGTGAAGAAGTGCGCACTGCCTATCTGGGCATGTAGACCGCAGTCCCCATAGCGGCGCTTAACCAGTGCCGCGCTGCAATCGATAGTAAAGCGGTGCGTTTGCCAGGCAAACGCACCGCTTTTTATGTGCAGAGCCAAAACGAAACGAGCATACTCCTTCCGCGTATATTCCCGAACCGCAGTAACGGACACGTGCCCTGCTCCACCTGCCTATCTTTCTCAAAAGCAAAGCCGTTGCCGACTGGCAGTCGGCAACGGCTTTTGAGCTGTATTGAAGCTATTCGAGGAGGAGGATTATCCCTCAGCCCCCGCAACAATATGAAGATTTATCTGTAACTTTGCCCTAGACTTCGCTGATGATGGGCACGACCACAGGGTCACGCTCCAGCACACGGCGGAAGAAACGCCGCAGCGAAGAACGAATGCCTTCCTGCAAGCGGCCAAGCTGACCGGGGCGGGCCGCTTCAATCTCGTCCAGCACCAGGCACTTGGCGTCTTCCAGCAAGTGGCTGTAGTGCTGCTCGAATACAAAGCCTTTGGAGATCATTTCCGGCCCGTGCAGTATGCTGCCGGTTTCGGAATCCACCACCAGCACCACAATAACCATACCTTCATCGCCAAGGATACGGCGCTCCTTGAGCACGGCGTAGCCCACATCACCCACGCCCTTGCCGTCCACGAGCGTACACTCGACCGGAACGCGCGGTTCCAGACGGAAGGAATCTTTGAGCAGGGTAAGGGGCAGGCCGTCTTCCAGCAGAATGACGTTGTCCTGCTTCACGCCGCATTCAACAGCAAGGCGGCCATGCTTGACCAGATGCTGGTATTCGCCGTGCACGGGCACAAACAGCGTGGGCCGCACGGCCTCAAACATGTCGCGCAGTTCTTCGCGCTGGCCGTGGCCCGAGGCATGGATGGCGTGTACGCTTTCGTACAGCACTTCCGCGCCGATGCGGTACATTTCGTTGATCAACCGGGAGATGGCCTTGGCATTGCCGGGGATCATACGCGAACTCATGACCACGGTGTCGCCCTTGCGGATCTCCAGCTGTCTGTGGCCGCCAAGCACCATGCGCGACAAGGCGGAGAGCGGTTCACCCTGCGCGCCTGTCACAACAAGCACGATCTGGTCATCCGGCAGGTCGGGTACGCCGTTGTGCGCGTTGAAAAACGAAGGCGGCAGCTTGGCAATGCCAAGATCGCGGGCCATTTCGATATTGTTCGCCAGCGACTTGCCGCTGATGACCACCGTGCGCCCATGCTCGCGCGCAAGGTCAAAAACTTCCTGAATACGCTGAATATGGCTGGAAAAGAGCGTGATGACGATGCGCCCTTCGGCCTTGGCGAATATCTTGTCCAGCGAATCCTTGACTTCGCGCTCCGTGAGGGAACGCCCCTCGCGCACGATGTTGGTGGAATCCGAAAGCAACAGCCGTGCGCCGTCCGGCCCGGCAAAGTTGCGGAAAAGATTCAGGTCGGTGCCTGTGCTGTCAAGGGGATGCGGGTCAATCTTGAAATCGCCGCTGTGCACCACCCGGCCTACGGGCGTTTCTACGCCCAGACCAAAGCCTTCGGGAATGGAGTGACAGACGGGGAAAAAATGAAAGGTCAGGTCGCCCAGAGGCAGCACGGTGTTGATATCGACAGGGCACAGCTCCACCCAATCCAGAATTTCCCGCTCCCTGAGCTTGTGTTCCACAAGCGCCAGGGTAAAGCGTGAGCCATAGATACGGGTTCCCTTGATTTCAGGCACAATCCAGGGCAGTGCGCCAATGTGATCCTCATGCCCGTGCGTCAGCACAATACCGAGCAGCTTGTCCTTGATGCCGCTGACAGCGCCAAAGTGCGGGATAACAACGTCCACGCCAAGGTGCGCGTCGTCAGGAAACATGAGGCCGCAATCAACCATCACAACGCCGCCGGAGGTTTCCCACAGCTGGCAGTTGAGGCCGATCTCTCCCAGTCCCCCGAGGGGGGTAATGTTCAAATAAGGTTCATTCATTCGCAATCGCTTTTGGGCGGCGCTGCTAAGGTCGTGCCGTCGCTCAACGCCGCATAAGATCAGGGTGAAATTCGCCCATGGCCACATATAATTGCGCCAGAGCGGTCAAATAATCGGCTTTTGCTCCTGTTAACGTCGCCTGAGCGGTGGTGAGCTTGGACGAAGCGTCCAGCACGTCAAAGTTGGTGCCCACCTGCTCCTGATAACGGGCCAATGCCACATTGTATGCCTCAGTAGACTGCTCCACGCCCTTTTCCGCCACGGTTATCCGTTTGGCGGCTTCCTGCACGGCAAGCAGTTTCGACTTGATGTCGTAGCCAACGCTGAGTTTCAGGTCTTCTTCGGCATAGCGCATCTTTGTGACCAGCCAGCCTGCCTCTTTGTCGGCATAATACGTGGTTCCCCACTGAAAAACGTCCCAGGTGGCCCGGGCGCCCACTTCCCATACGGAGCTGCGTGAACCCCGGTCGCCATTTTCCTGCAGATCAAGCGAATTGCCGCTCTGCGAAACATTGTAATAGGCTTCCACCTGCGGATAATAGCCGCTCTGCACGGCCTGCTGCGATTTGCCCGCGATTTCCACCGAGCGCGCCGCCATGTAGAGATCGGGCCGCTGGCGGTAGGCCGCTTCAAGGCACTGCTCCAGCGAACGGGTAAAGGGCACATGGGCAAGCTTGCCGGTAAACTTGATTTGGGCCGTGGCGGGCAGCCCCAGCAAGGTATTCAGCTTGGCAAGGCTGGTGTCGCGGCTGTTTTCGACCTGAATCAAGGTATTCTCGGCCTGTCGCACATCCACTTCTGCCTGGAGCACATCCAGCCGGGGGCGAAGGCCCACACCAAAAAAGGCAGTGGTAATGCGCAACTGATCCTGCAAACGGGCCAGAGCATCACGCTGGCTGCGCACGCTTTCTTCGTACCGCAGATAATTCAGAAACTGGGTCTGAACACTTTCTGTCATGGACAGTTCGGCATTGCGCACTGAGGCTTTATCGCTGTCAGCCTGAAGGGCTGCCTTCTGATAATTGGCCAGG
Organism: uncultured Desulfovibrio sp.; assembly: GCF_902477725.1. Taxonomy (NCBI): domain Bacteria; kingdom Pseudomonadati; phylum Thermodesulfobacteriota; class Desulfovibrionia; order Desulfovibrionales; family Desulfovibrionaceae; genus Desulfovibrio; species uncultured Desulfovibrio sp. The sequence goes on from NZ_CABSIF010000012.1 coordinate 14,029, forward strand.
AGCTGAAACCCTTGAAACACGGGCTGAGAAATTTCTACGGCCCAGGTATAGGTGCCTTTTTCCGCTGGTCTGCTACTGCTGGGTAAGGCGGGCGATGTTTTTCTTTCCTGCTTGGAGGCGGAATACGTTGTGCCAAGCTTGGGCCCAAAAGCCCCGCGCGCAGATTTGCGCGCCTCTTCAGAAGACTGCCCCTGCGCCTCTTGCGAACCCAGGCTCGGATTATGCCGCAAAGCGCGATCCACAGCATCGGGCATGGAAACTGCCCCGGAAGGCACAGCATTGTCCTTGCCCGAAGGCAAGGTTCTTCCGCTAAAAACGGGCACGGCAGCGCTGCCCGATGGGCGCGCGGCAACAGAAGAATCGGCAAACACAGCGTTGCCGCCCACAGGCCCGGCAAGCGCACCAACAACAAGAAATACCAGGCCCAATTCAGGAATGCGCTTCATATATTTACAGACGGAATGGCTCCGCTACCTTTTAAAAATTACTTCGACCCGGATTACATACACCGCAGAAGACGGCATTGGCAACACTTCATGGAAAAAGATAATTTTACGCAAAACGGCTAAACAGACATTCTTTAAAAGGTATTTTTACTCAGTGCGCGCTGAATAATAACTATTTCTACATGTACTGCTTATTAAATAAAGGACAACAAAGCGTAACTCTTGTGCCCTAACATACAGAAAATATGGCCAGTTTCAACAACAAACAGACTTACTTGCAAAATTGAATTTTTCATAAATTGCAACATCTGTTTCAAAACCGGCCAGGCAAGCCTGCAGTGAAACCTGAAAATCCCTGCCCTTAAGGAGCCGCAAGGGGATTCTAAAAAATTTCTTGAAAGTTTACCTCAGTCGTAGCATGCTGCGCAGCAGAGTCCTTGCGGGATTCCGCAGCTCCGCCGTGACGGTTGGCGCATCTTTGCGTCTGCCGTGCTGGCATTTTTTGCGGCGCACTGAAACAGACCACAGTTGTTGCGCAGATATGGAGAACCTCATGGAATTCAGTTTTTTTTCGATGATCGCCCAGGCAAGCCTGGTGGCCAAGGCGGTGCTGGCGTTTCTGGTCATGATGTCCATTGGGAGCTGGGGGCTGATGATCCAGAAATTCATCGGCTTGAGCGCAGCTAACAAAAAGGCTCTCAGCGGCACGGAAAGGTTCGAGAAGGCGGCCAATCTGCGCGAAGCCGTGCAGTCCTTGGGCTCCGACCCAACTTCCCCGCTGTACTACATCGCCCATCAGGGCGTTCTTGAATTCAACCGTTCCAAAGAACTTGGCAACAGCAGTGAAGTGGTGGTCGACAACGTTCGCCGCGCACTGCGCCAGGGTGTGGGCACGGAATTGGCCCGGCTGCAAAGCTCGCTGTCTATTCTGGCCACCTGCGCCAACACGGCCCCCTTTATCGGCCTGTTTGGCACGGTCTGGGGCATCATGAGCTCCTTCCACTCCATCGGCATGCTCAAGTCGGCCTCTCTGGCCACTGTTGCCCCCGGTATTTCGGAAGCTCTGGTTGCTACGGCCATCGGCCTGGCTGTGGCCGTTCCGGCCACCATTGGCTTCAATATCTTCATGGGCAAGCTTTCGCAGGTTGACACGCTGCTGGTGAATTTTGCCGGCGTGTTCCTCAACCGCGTCCAGCGCGAAATCAACGCCCACCGCCCCGTGCAGCGCACGGGCGCAACGGAGATGTAGCATGGGCGCTAGTGTTGGCGGCGGCAACAAGTTTGTTTCGGACATCAACGTCACGCCCTTTGTGGACGTCATGTTGGTGCTGCTGATCATCTTCATGGTGGCGACCCCCATGATGAGTCAGGGGCTGGACGTGGATCTGCCGCAGACCAAGCAGGTGGAAGTGCTTTCTACCGAGGCAGACCACATGGTGTTGACCGTGCGCAATGACGGCAAGATGTACCTTGACGAGTACCCTGTGGACACCATGGAAGACCTTGAGGGGTATTTGCAGCGTCTGGTCAAGGAAAAGAACAAGACGCTCTTTCTGCAGGCCGACAAGGCGGTGCCTTACGGCACTGTTGTGGAAGTCATGGGTCACATCAAGGCCGTGGGCATCGAAAAGCTCGGCGTTATCGCCGAACAGCCCGATGATGCCTCGCCCAAGGGCGGCAAGCCCGCACGCGCCCGAAAATAGGATTGCTCTATGCGCCTGGCCTCATACGTTCTTTCATTCTGCCTGCACGCAGCCATATTTTTACTGATATGGTTCTGGCCCAGCAGCCCGCCCATCAAGCTGGACACGCCTCCGGTCATGATCAGTCTGGTTGAGGGCGCCACAGGCGGCAACCGTACCCCCTCGCCCATTCTCGGGCATATGGGGCAGCCCGGCGATGGCCCCCTTGCGCCTACGCCGCCCGCCCCCAAGGCAGAAGTGGCCGCGCCCGAGCGCGTTGAAGTCAAAGAGCCCAAACCTGTTCCGCCGCAGCCCAAGCAGGATGCAGCGGCTGTAAAAAAGCCCGAGCCCAAACCCGAGCCGAAACCGCAGCCTAAGCCGGAACCCAAGGAAGAAGCTAAACCCATCGCACAGAAAAAAGAAGACAAGCCCAAGCCCAAGGAAGAACCGCAGAAGGAAGCTCCCAAGGATCAGAAGAAGCCGGAGCCTCCCAAGGCGGACGCCAAGAAGGACGCCAAGGAATCCAAGGACGCCAAATCCAACGTTGACCCTGTGGCAGCGGCCTTGCAACAGGCGCGCAAAGCATCCTCCAGGGCAGATTCCGGCGACAGGGGCAGCGCCGTGGAGCAGGCTCTCGCCCAAGCCCAGCGCCGCGCAGGCGGCAACAGGGGCGGCGGTGGCGGCGAAGGCGCCGGCCCCGGCGGCGGTGGCCTTGGCGATGTGTACATGGGGCAGGTCATGCTGGCTGTACGGCCCAACTGGGGCTTTACCTCGGCCAGCCGCCTGAACCTGCGCTGCATCATCAACGTCAAGGTAGACGCCCAGGGAAAGCTGTTGCAGAATCCCGTGGTAACACACAGTTCGGGCAATGCGCAGTTTGACGCATCCGCAGCGAGCGCCATTGTGCGCACTGCCAATAGCGGCCAGTTCCCGCCCCCGCCTTCAGCGGACTACGGTGACCTTGATCTGGTGTTTACGCTTGACGAACTCATGGGCCGCTAAGGCGGCCACCTAAACGCGCAATTGGTAACGCGCGCATTCAGGAGGATATATGCCTTCCCAACCGCGCACGAACCTCAGCAGTCTTTGCATATGCTCAAGCCTCATCGCCGTGACGTTTTTTTACGTCACGGCGGTCGGGGCTTTTGCCGCTTCTGCCGCCAGTGCGGATCAAAGCACCTATGCCGGCAACATGCTGGACAAAATTATTGAAATCTGGGCCCCACCCCCTGCGCTTAAAAGCGATTTCAGGGTGCGCCTCAAGGTCACGGTTAACGGGCGTGGGCAGGTTGAAGACTGCAAGCCAGTCAAATCCTCGGGTCTGGAAGCTTTTGACAGTTCGGTATGCGGCGCAGTGCGGCAGATTGGTTCTTTTGGAACACCGCCTTACGGCGCGCCCATGGACGTGCACCTGACATTCTGGAACGGCACCCCCAAGGGCAAACCCAAGCAGGAAACCCTGAGTACGGAAGAAGCGCTGCGGGCCGAGGTCAAGGCCAGAAACAAGGCCGAAGCCGCGCTTGGCGACACAAGAGCCGAAGCCGCAGAAGACCGCGCCCGTGAAAGAGCCGAGGCCATTGCCAAGGCCAGCGGCAAGGACGCGCCGGAAGTAAGGCCCGCGCCGGTGGCCCCGACGCCAGCGCCCAAGGCGAGTGCTGAAAGCAAAAAGAAGGGCGCAAAGGCTCCTGCCACGGCTCAGGCTGACAACGCACCGGCCACGCAGCTTATTGGCAGGAGCAGCCCCACCGCAGGAGAACAGGCCGCCCCTGCGGCAAAAGAAAAGCCAGCCCGGCAGGTGGACAATCTGCCCACCTACGGCGACCCGGACATGGAGGCCGCATCAGCTGCCGTGCCAGCACAGGCTCAGACTCAGGCTAAAGCACAGACCCCGGCAAAAACCGATTCAGCCGCCACGCCCTCGGGTCGCGCCACGGTGCCCGCGCCCGGGGCAACTGCAGCTGGCACAACGGCATCTGGCGCATCCGACGTTGATCGTGTAAAATATCGGCGTGACGCCACCCGGCAGGTTCGCGACGCAATTCTGATCCCTGCCGAAACAGAACCGGGCGAATACCAGACACGCCTGAGGCTTACGATTTCCCCTCAGGGAGAAATCACTGATTTCAAGGTAATATCGCCCACGGGCGACAAGCTTCTTGACAAATATGTGCAGCGAGGCATACGCCGAGCAGGCAGCTTGCCCCCTCCGCCCGCCGAACTTGGGGGAACGCTGGACATCACCCTTACACTGGTGCGCCGCTGAGGCGTGCTGCTTGAACAAGGAATACTAACGCCATGAAAAAACAGCTTCTTCTCCTGACCCTGGGGTTCTGGCTGGCTCTCGGAAGCGGGGCGCAGGCCGCCATGCGCGTGGACATTTACGGTCCGGGGCAAAACATTGTTAACCTTGCCCTGGCGGCCCCAATCAAGGGCCCCTCTGCTGAAGCGAACAGCATGGGCACCGACCTGCAAAAAATCGTGCAGGAAAACCTGAGCTTTTTGCCCTTTATGCGTCTTACCGATCCCAGAGCAGTGCTTGGCGGCGTTGTTCTGCCCGGGTATGAGCCCCCGTCCCTCGATTTCAAACGCTTCCAGCTTGCCGGGTCGGACATTGTGGTAACGACCTACTGGCCCGAGGGCGACAGCGGCACCCGCCCCGTGCAGATCCGCGCTTTTGAAACCAACACTGGCGGGCGGCTTTTCGGCAAGGAGTACCCCAAGGTTACTTCCAAAGACCTGCCCGAAGTGGCCGACCGCTTCTGCGCCGACCTGCTTGAAGCCCTTACGGGCAATGGCGCCTTCTTCCGCTCCACGCTCGCCTTTGTAAAAAAGACGGGCAAGATGAGCGCCAACGTTTGGTTGGTCAAGCCCACCGGGCGCGACCTGCGGCAGATCACAAACATGCCCGGCGAATCCATGTCACCCGCATGGTCGCCTGATGGCCGCTTTGTGGTCTTTACCCACATTGACGAAAAATCCCATGCCCTCGGCGTGTGGGATCGCTCCAGCGGCAAAGTGCAGCGTATCCGCTTTCCTGGCAACGTGGTTATCGGCCCTGCCTTTATGCCCGACAACAAGGTTGCCGTGGCGCTTTCCAACGGCAAGTTCCCTGTTATCTTCCAGCTGAATCACGTTTTCCAGAAAGAACGCGTGCTTGAGCAAAACGACTCCATCAACGTTTCGCCCACATTTGACAGCACGGGCACCAAGATGGCATTTACCTCTTCGCGCCTTGGCGGCCCGCAGATTTTCCTCAAGGATCTGAGCAGCGGATCGGTCACGCGCGTAAGCAAAAACGGCACGTACAACACTGAGGCCAATCTGTCGCCTGACGGAACCCTGGTGGTATACAGCCGCATGACCGACTATGGTCACCGTATTTTTGTGCAAGATATGCTTACCGGCACGGAACGTCAGGTTACTTTCGGCCCCGGCAGCGATGAACAGCCCGCTTTCTGCGCCGACAGTTACTTTATTGCGTTCTCGTCCACGCGCAACGGACACGGCATCTACCTGACCACCCGCCACGGCGGTGATGCAAAGCAGGTACCCACCGGCGGTGGTTCCGTGTACTTTCCGCGCTGGGGCATGCCCGGTCAGCAAAAATAGCTAGAAATTAACAGATAGGCCTCTTACCCGCATTTTTACTCGATTTTCCGGCCCTCGCGGGGCGAAATGGGTAAAAAATATTTTACGAAAGTGCGTCGAAACCCCCTTCCACGCCTTGACAAAAATTGCGGGCCAGATACCATCTGTTATGCGAGGACGAAACGGCCTCGCGTGTGCAGAAAGGAAAGGTATCAATTTTTTTGGAGAATGAGCTGTTCAGGAGGACACACAATGAAACGCTATGCTCTTATTCTCGCTCTGGTTATGGCCCTTGCCGCCGGTTTCGGTTGCGCAAAGAAAACCACCAGCGAACCCGGCTATGACGATGGCCTGACCCCCGAAATGCGTGCGGCCATCCAGCAGATCACTGACGCCCGCGTCTACTTCGCTTTCGACAAATTCGACATCAAGCCCGAATACAAAGAAATGCTGAAGACCAAGGCCGATCTGCTGAAGAAGTACTCCTCTATCCGCGTGCGCATCGAAGGCAACTGCGACGAACGCGGCACCCAGGAATACAACCTCGCCCTCGGCGAACGCCGCGCCCGCGCTTCCTACGAATACCTGGTTACGCTTGGCGTGAATCCCAGCCAGCTGGAAATGATCAGCTACGGCAAGGAAAACCCCGCCGTTCAGGGTAACAACGAAGCTTCGTGGTCCAAGAACCGCCGCGACGACTTCCGCGTGATCGCCCACTAGTCTTTTTAAGACCAGTACTGAAAGAGCCGCCCCTTGGGGCGGCTCTTTTTTTGCCCCGTGCAGACCTGCAAGGGGTTTTGCCAGACATGACCTTGTACTCCACATCTGCGCATTGCTTTGCTGAGCGACTGCCTGCGCCACCTTCGCACTCGGGTTGCACAATGCACTGGAGCACCGCGCGCAACCATTGCCACCCTTTCATGCGCCCGCCAGTGCACGTTTACCCCCACATCGGAGGGGCTGCGCAGCAAGCATACACCCAACTGTTACGGATATATGACTTTGAGCCAGGAACTTGCGGGCATCGGCATCACAGGATAGAGTGCAGGCAACAGAGGTTACCTGCATGAAAATAGCCATTCTTGACGGTGCTGTGCTCAATCCCGGCGATGTGGATTGGGGCCCGATCGCATCCCTTGGCGATGTGTCCATTTATGAAACCACTCCCACCGAAGCGGTTGCAGAGCGCACCCAAGGGGCAGACGTGGTGCTTGTCAACAAAACCCCGTTGACTGGCGCAAATCTTGAGCAACTGGACAGCAATGTCCGCATGGTTGGCGTTCTTGCCACCGGCTATAATATTGTAGACGTTGATGCGCTGGCCGCCCGCAATGTCCCTGTGTGCAACGTGGTTGCATACGGAGTGAGCGATGTGGCCCAGCATGCAATGGCGCTCTTGCTTGAGCTGTGCCGCCATACGAGCCTACATTCCGAAAGCGTCAAAAACGGCGACTGGCTCAAATCCAAAAGCTGGTGCTACTGGAAAATCCCGCCCCTGTGCCTGGAAGGCCTGACCATGGGCCTCATTGGTTTTGGCTCCATAGGCCGCCGCATGGGTGAACTGGCCCACGCCTTTGGCATGAGCGTGCTCGCCTACTGCCGCACCCCCAAGGATCCGCCGTCCTACGGCCCCTTTGCCTTTGCCACACTTGAGCACCTGCTTTGCGCATCAGACGTGGTTTCCCTGCACTGCCCGCTGACCAAGGAAACACGCAATATCATCAATGCCAAAACGCTTTCGTCCATGCGCAAGGGTGCTATTCTGCTGAATACCTCGCGTGGGCCGCTAGTGGATGAAGCCGCCGCTGCCGAAGCCCTGAAATCCGGGCATCTGCGGGGACTTGGCACTGACGTGCTTGCGCAGGAGCCCCCTCAGGACGACAATCCACTCTTTTCAGCACCCAATACGCTGATTACGCCGCACATTGCCTGGGCTACCACACGTGCGCGGCAAAACATCATTGACCTCATGGCGGAGAACATCCGGCGCTGGCAGGCAGGAACCCCCGTCAATGTGGTGAATGGGGTAAAATAAGCGCCAATCATGTACATCGACATACACACCCACGCCTTTCATCCCAAGATAGCGCACAAGGCAGTGGATCACCTGAATGATTTTTATAGCGTCAACTGCGCGGGCGATGGCACCATCGCCCACCTGCTGGAACGTGAACGTAAGGCCGAGATGGAAAAGTGCGTGGTTTTGTGCGCAGCCACAGCGCCTGCCCAGGTTATTCCGGCAAACAACTACGCCATCACCTTGCAAAAGGAGCATGCAGACAGGGTCATCGCCTTTGGTACGGTGCATCCGGGCTATGAAAACTGGGAGGTGGAGCTTAAGCGCATCAAGGCCGCTGGCATCCGCGGCATCAAGCTGCACCCTGATTTTCAGAGCTTCTGGCTGGACGACCCTCGCCTTTTGCCCATTTTTGAAGCAGCGCAAAAAGACTTTGTGTTTGAAATCCACATAGGCGACAGAACAACGCCTGCCCAAAACCCCTCCTGCCCTTACAAACTGGCTGCCATTCTGCGCCAGTTCCCTGGCATGAGGGTGATTGCGGCCCATTTTGGCGGCTACCGCATGTGGGCGCATGCGCTTGATGCACTTGCTGGCAACAGGTTTGAAAACCTTTGGTTCGACACCTCAAGCACAACGCCCTTTGCGACTCCGCTGCTTGCCAAAAAACTTCTTGGGGCTTTTCCGCGAGAACGTATTCTCTTTGGCACAGATTGGCCGCTGTACGACCCTGTGGAAGAGCGCCAACGCCTGCAACGCCTTGCCAACCTCAAGGATGCGGAGATGGAAACCATCATGAGCAACGCCACGTCCTTGCTGTGCGACAGTGCTCCACAGGCGAAAAGCCAGCACAACCATTGACAGCCGACCCTCTTTGCGGGTAAGTGTCTTGCCAAGCCGGACGGCGGCAGCACTGCCAACCCCGTCAGGTCCGAAAGGAAGCAGCGGCAACAGACGTTGCCGGGTGTCCGGCCCACAAAAAACCGCAACGGGATTACCGTTGCGGTTTTTTGCGTCTTTGCGAACTTGCGCCAGCCACCAGCCCCGCAAAAAGGAATTGCCGCCGCCCCCAGAGGACACAACGGCAATTCCAGTTCTGCTACAATTATGCGGGCAAAAGCCGCGCTAATTCTGATCTTTCGACGGCTCGTCCTCATCAACCATCACATCCACCTGATAAATGCCGCGCATTTCGTCCAGGTGAGTCCGCATGGCCTTTTCCGCCATATCTGGATCACGTTTTTTGAGCGCTTCGTACACGCCAACGTGGGCGCGGTATGAACGTTCGCTCTGCTTGCGTACCTGCAAGGAGGCATACAGCGGCGTGATCAGCCAACCGGCAAAGCCCTCGGCCAAAAGCCCGAGAAAATTGTTGCCCATGCATTCCACAAGATAGCGGTGGAAATCAATATCCGCTTCGGCAAAAGCACGTATTTCCGATGCGTCCAGCAATCTGCGCTGATTTTGCAGCTGCTCGTCCAGGCGGGTCAGCTGCTCATCGGTTATTTCAAGGGCCATGCGCCGCACCACAGCAGTTTCAAAAAAGAGCCGCAGATCGTGCAGTTGACGCCAGCCGTCAGGCGAGCTGGAGTAAATCTCCAGTGTAGCCCTCATCTCGCGCAGCAGGGGCTTGAGCGTCAGGCGGCACACACGGGCGCGCATGCCGGGTGAAACCTCAATAAGGCCCATGCGCGCCAGACCGGAAAGAGCCTCGCGCACAGCAGGCCGACCCACGCCGAACTCGTCCATCAACTCACGCTCGGAGGGCAGCTTTTGCCCTACCTGATAAACGCCGCTCTGAATGTCATCCAGCAGACAGCTCAGCACTTCGGTGTGCACTCTGGGCCGCTGGATGTTGCGCTTTCTTCCGGCCTGTGCCTCGGCATCCATATTTTTCGAATTTTCGGTATTCATGGCGAAATTCGTTTCTCCTTGAGGTCTGCGGTACGTCGCATCTTTATGAAAAAACAAGAATTTTTATGCGTTAAAAAAGCAGTAATCCCATAAACCTTACAAAAGTTTCATAAGATATTTCCTTACCCCATGAATTTCTGTATACTTATACAAGAAGGCCGACACAAAATGCCGCGGCTGACCGGTTACTTCCGGCGATTGCCCGCAAAGCCACATTGTTGCTGGCCCAAAACTTTTTTGCGAGCATGTTCAACTGAGGCTGCCCCGCGCCGACGGCGCATTTTTTACACTGTCACGGCAGACAAACAGATGAAGGAGCAAGTGATGTCACGTATCAAGAACCTGCGGGAAGAAGCCCTGGCCATGCACAAGGAATATCAGGGGAAAATTGAGGTTCGGGTCAAAGCCCCTGTGCGCGATAACGACGACCTCACCCTGGCCTACTCGCCCGGCGTTGCCGAGCCTTGCATGGAAATTCATAAAGATCCAGCAATGCTTGATGTTTATACAAACCACTCCAACTTTGTCTGCGTTGTTTCCAACGGCACTGCCGTGCTCGGCCTTGGAAGCATCGGCGCTGCCGCAGCCATGCCCGTTATGGAAGGCAAATCCCTGCTGTTCAAAACCTTTGGCGATGTGGATGCCTTCCCCATCTGCGTGGACACCAAGGACACCGGCAAGATCGTGGAGCTGGTTGAACTGATGGCCCCGACCTTTGGCGGCGTGAACCTTGAAGACATCAAGGCCCCTGAATGCTTTGTCATTGAAGACACCCTGAAAAAGAACGGCATCTTCAAAGGTCCCATCTTCCATGACGACCAGCACGGCACCGCCGTTGTTACCCTGGCCGGTCTTATCAACGCCCTGAAAATTGTTGGCAAAAAACTTGATGAAGTGACCGTTGTCACCAGCGGCGCTGGCGCTGCGGGTATTGCCATCATCAAGCTGCTCATGGCTGTGGGGCTCAAAAACGTCATCATGTGCGATTCCAAGGGCGCTATCTGGCAGGGCCGCCCCGAAGGCATGAATCCCTACAAGGATGAAATCGCCAAGCACACCAATCCCAACAAGATCAAGGGCGGCCTGGCCGAGGCCATCAAGGGCGCAGATGTCTTTATTGGCGTTTCCGCGCCCAATTCCCTGAACGAAGACATGATCCGCAGCATGGCCAAGGATCCCATTGTTTTTGCCCAGGCAAACCCCATCCCCGAAATCTGGCCCCTGCAGCGCGCTTTTGACGGCGGCGCAAAAGTGGTGGCAACGGGCCGCTCCGACTGCCCCAACCAGATCAACAACGTGCTGGCTTTCCCCGGCATCTTCCGGGGCGCAATTGACGTGCGCGCCACTGACATCAACGATGCCATGAAGATCGCCGCCGCCAAGGCCCTTGCCGAACTCGTCAAACCTGAAGAGCTCAGCCCCAGCATGATCATTCCTTCGACCCTGAACCCGGACGTGGCTCCTCTGGTGGCGGCTGCCACAGCCAAGGCCGCCATGGAAAGCGGCATTGCCCGTGTCCACATAAATCCTGACGAGGTGGCAGAAAACCTCAGAAAGCGTCTCGCCAAGCGCCGGGGGTAAACTTCTGGTCGCTGGCTGGTCATCACCATTCAAGGGGTCGCGCATGCAGCGCGGCCCTTTTTTTGCCAGTTGTCTACGGGGCCAAAATCCAGCGCCGCGCAAATACTGGCCTGCGTCAGATTTCAACCTCGACTGAAAAAACATTCAGGAAAAATAAGTCCCTGTTTGGTCACTCGTTCTGTCGATAATACAGCATTTTAAGAAGTGATACCACGCAATATGCCTGTGGGCAATTACCTGCTGTGGGCCCTTGCATTTCAAAACCCTTCAGCCACTGACTGGTTGCTCAACCTATAAAAAATTATCATTTCTGTAAAGACCTCCGACGCAAATTTGCAACTGGTCTGGCATATTCTACCAAGTTCGTCCAACATACCATTGCGTTATTTAACTAATTTTTTACTCAGCAAGAAATGAAAAATAATAAAGGCGCCCTCAGCCGAAGCCAGGACGCCTTATTTTATATATCTATGGAGGGGGCTAAAACACAGGCAGCATGTCTGCGCACTGTTTTGGCAGAACTCCTGCAAGACAGGCGCAGAAGAGCTTTGCCGCTCCGGCCCTGCTTCAAGCCTGATTAATGGCCGGTAATGCCATATTTCTTGAGCTTGTATTGCAGCAGACTTTTTGAAATTCCAAGATATTCTGCTGCCTTGACCTGTACAAGCTCCGCCCGCACCAAGGCACGGCGGATAAGCGCGGCTTCAATCTTTTCAAGCGTATCAGCCAGATCAAGCTGTACAGGCAGCAAGTCCACCGCGCTTTTGAACTGCGATTCTTCATCGCGGATCTCGGCGGGCAGGTTATCCACGTCAATAACATTGCCCGGCACCAGCACGAGGCAGCTTTCCACCACGTTTTCAAGCTGGCGGATGTTGCCCGGCCACTCGTAACCCGTGAGGTAGTTCAGCGCTTGAGTGCTGAAGGTTTTGGGCGGCATGGAATTGTCTGTGCAGACCTTTTCCACAAAGTGCGCCACAAGCAGGGGGATGTCTTCCCTGCGTTCGCGCAGAGGCGGCAGGGGAACCTGGACAACGTTGAGGCGATAATAGAGATCATCGCGGAATGTCCCTTTTTCCACCAGCGTGGCAAGATCCTTGTTGGTGGCTGCCACCACGCGGATGTCCACTTCAATTTCCTCACCGCCGCCCACGCGTTCAAAACGCCGTTCCTGCAGCACCCGCAGCAGTTTGACCTGAAGGTCAGGCGTGAGTTCCGCAATTTCATCCAGAAAGAGGGTGCCGCTGTCTGCCTGCTCAAAGCGCCCGCGGCGCATGGCGACAGCACCGGTGAACGATCCCTTTTCATGCCCGAAAAGCTCGCTCTCAAGCACACCGGGGTTCAGGGCCATGCAGTTCACCGACACAAAGGGCTTGTCCTTACGGGGGCTGGTATAGTGGATGGCCCGGGCCACCAGCTCCTTGCCCGTACCGGATTCACCGGTAATGAGCACCGTGGAGCGGCTGGGCGCAGCGCGCTCAACCATGAGCAAAACGTCCCGTATGGCCCTGCTGCGGCCCACAATCTTGTGGACGCCGTAGCGGTCTTCCATAACTTCCTGCAACAACCGGTACTGGCGGTGCGCCCGCGAAAGTTCCACGGCGTTGTGGATGGAAAGCAGCAGTTCGTCATTGGAAAAAGGTTTGGTGATGTAGTCAAATGCGCCGTAGCGCATGACTTCGACGGCGCTTTCAATGGAGCCGAAGGCCGTCATGATAAGCACCGGAATGTACGGCCAGTTTTTTTTAACCCGCTCAAGCACTTCGCGCCCTGTGACCTTGGGCATTTTCATGTCGGTCACAACAACGTCCACTTCGCTCTCGTCCAGAAATGCCAGTGCGGTTTCAGGGTCGCTGATGGCCGTGACGACATAGCCCTCGTCTTCAAGCAGGGTTTGCAACACCAGCAGATAGTTTTTTTCGTCGTCGATGATGAGAAGATGCGCTTTTTCGCTCATTATGTATCCTATGCGCCAGTTTGGGCTCTGGGCAGCAGAACCCTTACCAGCGCCCCGCCCTCGGGGCCGTTTTCAAGCTTGATGACACCGCCGTGGCTTGAGATGATCGACTGCACAATGGGCAAACCAAGCCCAGTGCCGCCGTCTTTGGTAGTAAAAAAGGGATCCAGCAGGTTGGGTAGCGTAGCGGGGTCAAAACCGGGGCCAGAATCAAGAAATTCAATGCAAACGTGGCCGTTGTCGTCAATGCGCCCTTTTATGCGCACAACGCCCGGCCCATCCATCGCCTGCTGGCCGTTCACAAGGATATTGTAAAAAGCCCGGTACAGCAAATCCTTGTCGCCGGGTGTAAAAAGCCCACTCTCGCACTGCCGTTCAAGCGCCACGCCGCAGCGCCCCATCTCGCCTTCAAGAAAGGCCAGAACCTGATCCAGCACCACATTCACGTCCACAACGTCCTGCTTGGGCTGGCGGGGGCGGGCGTAGTCCAGAAAGTCGTTGACTGTCTGCGAAAGGCGAACCGCCTCGTCAAAAATCGCCCCAAGAATACGGCGTGTGCTGGCGTCGGCCTTGTCGGTACGGCGTTGCAGCAGTTCGGCGCTGGAACGGATGATGCCTAGCGGATTGCGGATTTCGTGCGCGATACTGGCCACCACCCTGCCCATGCTTACCAGCCGTTCATTGCTGTGCAACTGGTTTTCAAGAACCCGGTTCTTGTACATACGCGCCGCCAGCACCCTCTCCGACCGGTGGATCAGCATGAGCAGCAGGCCAAACATGATCACAGACGAAAGCAGACACATGACAACAATGATGCCCTGAAACGTCAGCACCTGCTCATAGTCGCCCGTAATATCCTGCGTGAGCTCCAGCGCGCCCATGATGGGTGCTTCCTCACCGGGGTGCAGGGGTTCGCCGCGCAGGGGGTAAAGAATGCGCAGCACAAACGAGCCTTCCTGCAACGGCACACGAAATGGAGCCTGCCAGCCCGGCATGGTCGAGATGATTTCCGACCTCGGCGCTCCGCCTTCCAGAATGTCGTCCAGATATGGCGGGGATAAACCGGCGCGGCCCAGATCTTCCTTCTTGGTGGAATACGCCACCAGACGCGAAAAATCATAAATGCGCAGCCGCTCGACCGGCAATCCGTGAATGACGGACTTCACCACCTGATCCAGCCTGTCATACTGTTCTGGCTGGCGCAGGGCAATACGTCCGTAGCCCAGCAAGGTGGGCAAGGCGAACCGGCGAAATATCTGGCTGTTGAGATTTTCCACAAGCTGCTGGGCAAAGTTCTCCTGCCGTGTGAGCAGGGTCTCGCGCGCAGAGTTGGAAATAAAGAAAGAAAGCCCCAGGCTGGTCAGCAAAATGACCACCAGCGAGAGCCAGGATAATGTGCGGGCGTAACTTGGCAACGCGCTATCCGTGTCAACGGTCTGGGCGCAGGCATCCTCGCACTGGCGGATGCAGGCTTCGTTACGCTGCTTTTTTCTGAACATAGCAATGCCTTTGCGCGCACGGCGGCTCCGGGCGGCGCGGCACTTCTGCCACCACCGCTGGGGCGCAGGGAAAACGACCGCTACGCCCCGCCGCAAAGCCGCCGCTACGCGACAGGTTATAAAAACCCCAGGCATATCCGAAAGCCGCCGTCTGACGGCCACCGCCACTCCTGAAGCACATTTCGGCACACAGGCAAAGGGTTGCAACCAGCGCGGGACACCGTTTTTTTGCCCTTGGCAACGGTCCCGCACTGTTCACTTGCTTAAAACGTCTGTTCCATTTTGGGTACGGCAAGGTATTCCGCCAGATCGGCTTCTTCCTGCGCATAGCCGCCAGCCCCAAGCCGTGCGTTGGCAAGGCGTTTGCCCAGCTCCACTGCGGGTTGATCCAGCGGATTGATGCCCATGAGCCAACCCGTAAACAGGGTGGCCGCCTCAAGCAGCAGCATAAGCGAACCAGCGGCGCGGGGGCCGTTGTTGTGCATTTCCACATGCAGCAGGGGCACGCCGCTCTGGCACAGGGCCATACGGGTTCCCAGGGCCTCGGCTTCAAGCAGGCTGCCAAAGGGTTTGGCCCGCAGCCAGGCCCACTGATCCGGCACATCCATGCCGAAATTGGGCCCCTGCGCCTGATCGCGGCTGGTCAGGAAAATGCAGCCCTTGTTCCGCGGGCCGCTCAAAAACATCTGGTTGATGGAATGCTGATCCGTCACCCCGGTGGCTGGCACAGGCTGGCTGCCCTGCCCGTCCTTGCCCAGGCTTTCGGCCCAAAGCTGGGCAAACCAGTCGCCGTAGGCGGCCCACTGCGGAATGTAGCTGAAAAATATCAGCTGGCTGTAGCCCTTGTCTTCCAGAGCCTTGGCCCAGCAGGCCAGAGCAAACGAAGGATGATCAGCAACCTGCTCCGGATTTTGCAGCAGGGGGCGGGCAACATCGGCTGCGCCGTCCAGCAGGGCCTGCCAGTCTATGCCCAGAAAAGCCGCAGGCAAAAGCCCCACAGCAGAGAGAGCTGAATAGCGGCCGCCAAGATAATCCGGCACTTCAAGGGCGGTCAGCCCATAGCGGTTGGCTTCTTCGCGCAGGTAGCCCTTGCGTTCGTCGGTGACAACGATCATCTGATCCTGCCAGCCCTCGCCCACGCTGGCCTTAAGCCAGTCACGCACAAGAAAATACTGGGAGATGGTCTCAATGGTGCCGCCAGACTTGCTGATGCACACCACCACGGTTTCCGCGGGATTGAGCTTGCCGAGCAGGGCTTCAAAGCGCTCCGCACAGACATTGTCCGCAATCCACAGCCACGGGCCGCGATGAGCGGGGCCGTCCTGCCCCGGCGCAAAGGCCTGCTGCATAGCCCGCGCCCCAAGGGCAGAGCCGCCGATGCCCAGCACCAGCATATGCTTGTAGGCCTTGATGCGGGGAATCAGCGGGGCCATTTCCACTTCCAGTTTGGCGCGGAAGGGCATGGAAATAAAGGGCAACTCGCCGGATGCCAGCTCGCGCTGAAGTCTCTGGGCCACTTCCGGCGCGCGCGCCTTCAGGGCCGCAGCAGAATCAGCGTCAAGGCGATGAGCATACGCTCTCGACCATTCGAGCAAATGAGGCATGGATACCTCCTGTGGTGTTGCGCCGCGTTCTTGGTGGCGCATTACAAAAGTCGCAAGGGTTTGGGAGCAAAAAAACGCCGCCGCACGGCCTTGTAAGTCTGCGGACGCACGCCAAACCGGCAATGCCACAGGGCACAGGTATCACGCGCCGCACAGGCGCGCACCTCGACCCTGTCGCCAGCACAGCCCATGCACTGCCTGCGAATGGCCCGCAAGGCCTGACGTGCGGCTTGTTCCGCCGGGGCGGGGCATTCCTCGCCCGCCAGTGTGGCAAGCCGCCAGGCCCAAAGGGGGCACTCTTCATCCGCGCAAGCGCGAACCGCCTTGGCAGACGCACCCTGGCACTCCAGACAAAACTGCCGGATGGCTGTCAGAGAACCATTCTTGCCCCTGCCGGAATTTTTTGCGCGTTCTGCGTCCGTGGTCATCAGGATTTGGAAGCCCCGCAGCATTTCTTGTATTTTTTGCCGCTGCCGCAGGGGCAGGGATCATTACGCCCCACCTTGGGTTCCTGCCTGCGGTAGGCGTCAGGCCGCAGGGCCACGCCGTCCACATAATAAATCTTGTCGTCCTTACGCAGAAAAAAGCTACGCTCGCCCAACTGGCGGGGGATCCCCTCCAGTTCATAATAGGCATAGAATTCAACAACATCAAAAAGTTCGCCGTGTTCTCCGGCGGGAACATCGTTTTCGGTCGCGGCAATATCAAGACGCAGCCAGGTTATATCCCTGGTCTGCTCAGCCAGCTTGTCGGCGTCCACATTTTCCCGGTAGTCGGGATGCGTGGTTTCCACAAGCCACTGATGGCGGCCAAGCACATAGGCCGAATACCGCGAACGCATGAGGCTTTCTGCGTTCTGGGGCCAGGACGCGCCTTCAATATGGGGGCCGCAGCATTGGTCCAGAGACTGGCCGCTGCCGCAGGGGCAAAGTTGAGACATGAAAATTCCGCCTTGGTTTAAGCCCTCAGGGGGCATATGCAACACAATAAGCATAGCTTATGGCAAAGCAGGCGGCAAGAGCGGCAAGGCGGGATGAATGCGGCGGGCAAAAAAAAAGCGGCATGCACAGGTGACGCGCCAAGTGCATGCCGCAGGAGACCGAACGACCTTATCTGTCTTTGACCGGAGGAGAGAGCGGCCTTGGGGGCCGCAATTGGACAAGACAGCCAGGACGAACGGCGGTATTGGTCGCACCGGCTTCTGCCGCCGGGCTTGTGATTGAGTCAAAATTCAGTTCAAGCGTGCCGTTCTTGGCTTCTTCGGCGCGGGCAGTGCCAAGGGGCATGCCTTGCGCATCATAAACGGCGCAGGGTGTTCCCTTTGCGGGCGCGCGCAGACCATACAGCAGGCACCAGATGTGGCCGGATTGCGCTTGCGCGGCAGTGTCAGCACTCTGTTCCACGCGCACGATTTCTCCGCAGCCAAGGGTTGTCAGCTGGCGTATGTACTTGCTGCCAAGCCTGAACACCACAACCCCGCCCAGCAGGGCCAGACCACAGCATCCCGCAGCCAGCACAAAGGGGTTATAGCCGGTAACGCGCCGCAAGTACGAAGTAGACGCCGCCCGCATGGCGGTTTCATCGGCATGCACGACAACAGTATAGTGCTGCGTGGTGCTGGCAGCCGCACCCCTGAAAGAAACTTTCAGGGCGTAACTGCCGGGTTCCGCCACGGCATCGGCGCGCACACTGCCTCGCCACATGCCGTTGCCAAACCAGTAGCCCGCAAAGAATCCTTCCAGATCATAAAAAAGGGCCGGATTTTCCGGGACAAATTGCGCCTTGAGGTCGCTGTTGACGGGATTTTTGATGGTCAGCGGCCCGGATATGGACACGCTGCCGCCGGGCAGCAATTCGATCACATCCGCGCCAGACCTTGCAAGGCCTTGCAGGCCGTCAAGCATTCCCAGCAGGGCAAAACCCAGCAACAGGGCGCACAGAGCGCCCCAATAACGCTGCCGGGCACGGGTCTGGAGGCAGTTCTGCCAACCCTGACTCTTGATGAATTCCCCCATAGGTTCCTTCCTGCCCGCCTGTGGTATGGTCATGACACACGACATGCTGCTGCTCCCGTTTATCGGCGATCAATGACGGGGCACATGGACGTTTCGGCCACGTGCCAGCTTACAAGCCGCTGCCCGAGGCGCGGCAGTTCCACAAGGCTCTGAAACTCGGCGGGATATATCTGGCGCACCTTTTTGGTGAGCCAGAAGGCCCCTGCCCACGTAGGCACCGTGATGCCAAAAAACCATGCGCAGAACACCAGTTCCGAGGCCCCAGAACTGTGGGCCGACTGATACATGCCCACAAAGATCGCGCCAACCATGACTGCGTTGGCCGCAACCCGGATTATGCTGGAATAAAGGGTCTGACGGTAACTGTTCATTGATGCTCTCCTGAGTGTGTTTGTCCACCCGAGGGGCGCCGGAGCGGGGCGAACCGCTCCGGCGCGCAGGGTGGGGGTAGGCACCCTGGGGGGTTACTTCTTGAAGATGTTGGGCTTGGTCACGTTCATGATGCGCATGGCCTGGGCCTTGTCGGCATTGCGGTAGGCAATGCGCATTTCATCACCAGCGGTCCATACATAGGCCGGGTAATCCTGGGCTTCAGCAGGAATCTTGAAGGTGATCAAAGACTTCTGACGGCCAGAGTACACGGTGACGGTCTGCTGGTCCTTGTCGATAATGGGGAAGGTCTTGCCCTTGACCTTGGGATGGTCAGAGCCGACGTTCTTTTCCACATCGGTGAACTGCACGGCCAGTTCGCGTACGCTGTTGGTCTTCTGGTCATAGATAAGCACGGTGTTCTTGACCAGGTCGATCATCAGGCGGCCGCCCACGCTGGGAGTCGGGCCCATGTCTTTGGATTCCACAGGCAGCTTGAAGGTATGCGTGCCGCCGCTGTAGTGCGGGTTAAACTGATCGTGCGTCACGTCCACCACGATGGTGAGGGTTTTGGCTGTGGCATCAAAGGCCACGCAGCGTCCCTGTTCCACGCCTCCGTCGAAGTTGCAGCCGGTGAGCAGTGCAACAGAGAAGGCCATCGCCAGCATAAGCATCAGGTTACGAATCTTCATGGCGGGTCTCCTTCTAGTTGGCCGCGGGCTGGTTCTTCTTGGCGGCAATTTCCGCCTTGGCGCCCTGTACCATCTTGACGGTTATGTAAAGGGAGATAGCCGACACGAAGCCGAGCACGTCGATCGTAGCAGCCGGGCCAAGCAGCCAGCTCCACGCCGGGAATTCAGCTTCAACCAGCTTGCACACAACCGAGATGAGGCAGCCGATAACAGCCAGGCCGAACACGAAGCGGATGCCGTAACCCTTTACATACTTGGTGGCAACAACGCCGATCTGCGCGCCGATGGCCGCGCCGCACAGCATGATGAGAGCGGCAAGCAGTTCCACGCGGCCCTTGTATGCGTACGAAGCCGTGCCGTAGAGACCGGAGATGGCGACTTCAAAGAGGTCCGTACCCACCGCCAGATGGGTGGGGCAGCCGACAAGATACACCAGGGCGGGCATGCGGATAAGACCGCCGCCGATGCCGAGGATACCAGCCAGCCAGCCGGTGAAGAAACTGACGAAGATGGGCAGCCATGCGGAGCAGGTGATGTTGGCCTGCTTGAAGTGGAAGACAGGCGGAATCTTGATGGCGTGCAGGCGGGAGGCCCAGTCAACGCCGGTGGCCGCATGGTCAAGTTCCCTGTTCTGGGCCTTGGCTTCGCGTTCCTTCTTGCGGCGAGCGGCGATATCGTGAAATACAAGCCATGCCAGCAGCACAAGCAGGACAACGTACAACCAGCGCACAACCTTGTCGACGGAACCCAGACGTTCCAGCCACATGACCATCTGCGCGCCAACTTCCACGCCCACGATGGTACCAACCAGCATGGTCAGGCCCAAGCCGTAGTCAACGTTGCCGAACTTGCCGTGCCGCATGGTGGAGATAAGCGATTTACCCGCCATCTGCGCCACGTCGGTACCAATGGCAAAGGCCATGGGGAAACCAAGAATGTTAAGACCGGGGGTAACCATCCAGGCACCGCCCATGCCGAAGAAGCCGCCGATAATGCCAACGCCCAAACCAAGAATGACAAGGCCCGGCCAGAAAATGAACACGCCGGAAATGGGCATCAAAATATACAACCATTCCATAACTTGCCTCCTTCCGACTACTTTTCGGACAATTCGCGGTGCTTGAGGTCAATGCCGATATGCGTCATGACGATATCTGCCAGCCACCCGAGAATGCAGCCAGTAACCGGGATGATGGCCATAGTAAGAATGGCAAAAAAGAAATGGCTTTCATTATACATTTCAGCCCACCAGTACAGTATGCCGTCAAGCTTGCGCGTATCGGCGACCACCACAACGTTGGCAACCTTGCCGCCGCCAGCAGCCAGGGCCGCGCCGGGCAATGCCGCAACCAGCAGCGCGCAACCTGTAAGCCATGTCCAGAGCCTCTGCATCCTTTTCATAACTTCCTCCACATCAAAATGTGACGTCTCCACTTCAACCACTTACCCATTTTGCGATGCCTCCCGTCGGGGGCAGGCACCGCCTCGTTGCCTCGAATGTGAAAGTATTAGCAAAGGCTGTGCCATTGCATAATTATTGTCTGCAATTGCGCCTTTTTTTCTATTTTTGCGCGAAAAATCTTGTCACGAAGAGCAATGTTTTTTATACTCAGCTCAAAGATTGCGCTTTTTTGCACAAAACAGGGGAGCACCATGCGCTTACACAGAACACTTCCCCAGGGCAGCTCGCTGGAGTTCACGGCGTTCTTTATGAATCGCAGCCTTGCAAGCCGCATGTTGATGCTGGGCTTGCCCCTGCTGGCGCTTGTACTGCTGATTATTTTTACTGCTACGGGCAGTAGCATCGAGGCCATTCTTGATCGCGCAATTGCGCGCAATGCACAGCTTCAGTCACAGGCAATGAGCCTTGCTCTGGAACAGGCGCTTGAAGAAACGCGCAATCAGCTTCTTATTCTCGCTGCTGGCTCCATGGATCAAAAAGACATGGCCAACCGGCTCAAATTCCGCGCCAAGGCTGGCGGCTTGCGCTACAGGGAGCTGGCCTTTGAGGGTCTGGCCCCAGACAACCGCTATCTGCTTGTCAACACAGGCGGGGATATCATCAATGTTCCCATGCGGCAGGCCCTTGCCAGCCCCACCGGCCCCTTCCACTCCATTGCTTCTGAACACCGCACTGGGCACGTCAGTGTTGCCCAACCCGTGGAAGTGACCTACTCCATGGTGCCGGTTAAGGGCAGCAACCAGAACATCACCCTGCACGTGCTGCGTTTTTCCACCCCGGTTCATGATGCGGAAGGCACATTTGCCGGCTACCTGATGCTTTCTCTGGATCTGCGGGAGCTGCGGGATATCCTGTCCACCTACTCCGGCCCCAATGCACCCATTGCCGCGTCAGGCGATGAGGGGCGCGTGCGCACACTTTTTTTTGACCGCGATGGCTGGATGCTCTTTCAGTCCGAAGCGCCGGATGCTGGTCTGGCCCAGCGCAGCCTGGGCACAGATGCCGTGCGCGCTGGCTTTACCGGCGATTTTGGCAGGCCGGGATTTAACACCGCATTCCGGCCCAGCCCTGAACACATCAATTACTGGAACATGGTATCCGATGTGCAGGAGGGCAAGTCAGGCCAGCTCCCCCTTTCTGAAAACAGCTCCCTGTGGAGCAGCAGCCAGATGCGGGTGGAGAGGGTAAGTTACGTGCCGGTGACCTTCAGCCCGGTTTCGCAGGCAACAATTGTACTGGGCGGTCTGGCGGTATTGGACACCAGTTTTACCACCACGCGCACGGGCGTGCAGCTCATGGGCATCTATGTGGGGGCCTTTCTTGGCGGCATGCTGCTTTTGGGGCTGAGCCTTTGGTGGCTTGCGCGGCAGACGGGCAGATCACTCAATGCCGTAACTGCGGAACTTGAACGCTGCAACGCCGAAGGGAACGACAAGAATATAGATATGCCCCAAATGCCGCGAGAGCTGGAACGACTCAAGACTGGCATAAACACCCTGCTTGAACGCTTGCGCTTTGCTGCGGAGGCCCGCCGCCTGCGCGCCGCGGAGGATGATGCCCAGCAACAGCGCGAGCCAGTGGAAGATCTGCCGCATCCCGAAGACCTGCCCGTCAACAGCCTTATTGGCACATCACCCACCATGCTTGCCCTGTGCGACAATGTCCGCAAGGCTTCGCAGGTGATGGCCGATGTGCTGGTTGTGGGCGAAACCGGCACAGGCAAGGAGCTGGTTTCCGAGGCCATCCACAGGCTCAGCGCACGGGCTTCGGGGCCGTTCATTACCATCAATTGCGGCGCGCTGGATGAAAATCTGCTCATGGACACCCTTTTCGGGCATGTGAAAGGCGCATTCACCGAGGCGCGCGCGCCACGTAAAGGGGCTTTTCTGACGGCGCAGGGAGGCACGCTCATGCTGGACGAAGTGGGCAATGCGGCCCCCAAGGTGCAGCAGGCCCTGCTGCGGGCGCTCTCCACCAGGCGAATCAGGCCGCTGGGCAGCGATGAAGACGTACCTTTTGACACGCGCATCATTGCGGCCACCAATGCATCACTTATAGATGATTCGCAAAAAGGTACTTTCCGCGAAGACTTGTACTACCGGTTGGCCGTCATCACCATCAACACGCCGCCGCTGCGGGAGCGCAAGACGGACATTCCCTCGCTGGCGGTCTATTTTCTCTCGGAAGCTCTCAAGGCCAAGGCAAGGCTGAAAGCCGAGGGCGGAGCACAGCCCGCTGGCGGGCTGGCTGCAATGAACGCCGCCATGCCGCAGGTCAGCAAAGGAGCCATGGCCAAACTGATGGACTACGACTGGCCCGGCAATGTGCGCGAATTAAAAAACACCCTCACGCGGGCTCTGACATTCTGCGAAGGTGGCATCCTACTTGCAGAAGATATTCAGCTTGGCGCGGCTACCCAGCCGCAAAACGACGCCATCCCGGCAGGACAGAACGAAACTGCGGCAGCTCCGGCGCAGGAATCGCGCAAGCCGCAGGATGATCCTTGCGATCAGGGATTCTGCACAACGCCCCCTGCCGAAGATCCTGCATCGGCAGAAGGTTTGCCCGGCAGGCTGGTTAGCCCTGCGGCCGCAGATATTCCCATGCAGGCCTCAGTGGGCGACCCTGCCCCTCAGCCGCAAAACGAGGCATCCACGCAACTGGATACCCTGCTGCGCGGCAAGGACTCTGCGGACAAGCTCAATCGGCGCGTCATGGAGGTCTGGCCGACCATCGCGGCTTCGGGCAGCATCAGCAGGCAGGAATATCAAGCGCTTGCCGGGAAAAATATTTCCATGCGCACGGCTCAGTACGACCTGCAATTGCTTGTGCAGCTGGGGCTTGTGCGCAAAGACGGACGCGGCCCTGCGCAGAGGTATATTGTGATCGGGCAGGGACGCTGACAAGCAACTTTTACGCATCAGGCATTCAGCATCATCAGTTTCAGGGCATGACGAAAATCTGCGATCAAGGATATCCGTATGGCCTCTCTGCTGAGAAAACTGTTTGGCATTGCCCCTCGTGTTGGCCGCGAGGCGGCCATGGACGCCTTCAACAAACGCTATGTCTCGTTCAAGGAACTGCTCCAGGCCAATGCAGATCTGGCCGGGGTAATGGCCGGGCTGGACGCCACCCTGCGCGGCGACAAGCACATGGAAACCAGTGAAGTGCGCAAGCAGGCCCGCCGGGCCATATTCCACTGCGAGCGCATGGCCTCGACCCTGAGCGAAATGTCAGGGCAGTGCGACATTTCTCTGGGCAGCGCCGTACATTCCATTGCCGCGCGCATTGAGCACGAGCTGGATCAGCACACGCGCGGCGATGTGCCGCAGTTTACCCTGCCCCTCTCAGAGGTTGATGCCAGCATGGCCTACAGTGTCGGCGGCAAAAACGCCAACCTCGGCGAGCTGCGCAATATGCTGGATATGCCTGTGCCGCGCGGATTTTCCATCACTATCCGGGCATGCAGCTTTTTTTTGCTGCGCACGCCGGGCCTGTTTAAAAGCCTGTTCAGGCTGCTGAAATCTGTTGACCCCGAAAAACCCGCGTTAATTGCAGAAATTTCCAAAAATATTGAGCTGCTTGTGCTGGAAGCCCCCATCCCGGCAGAGGTTGAGCAAGCCCTGTTTGCGGAATGGGACGCCGCCTTCGGCAAAAACGCGGATGTGGTTGTGGCTCTGCGCTCCAGCGCCATTGCCGAGGACGGCGTGCAATCTTTTGCCGGTCAGTACCGCAGTATCCTCGGCGTTACCCGTCAGGATCTGCTGTCCGCCTTCAAGAAGGTGGTTGCCAGCCTGTTTTCGCCCCGCGCCCTGACTTACCGCGCCGAACACGGCTACGATCTGGACGCTACCGGCATGGGTCTTTGCTGTGTTGAAATGGTACGGGCCAAGGCAGCTGGCGTGGCTTTTTCCCGCCATCCGGTAGACCTGCGCTCCAACGCCACTGTCATCAACGGCCTGTGGGGTCTGGGCGAAATGGTCGTGGACGGATCGGGAACACCCGACCAGTGGCTTGTTTCCCGCGCCACAAAAAAGATCACCATGGCCACCATTGCCCACAAAACAGTGCGGCTGCGCCTTGTGCGCACCAAGACCGGCCTTGTGGAAAGCACGCTCGAATCCGTTCCCGATCCCCTGCGCGATGTTCCCTGCCTCAGCGATGATCAGGTGCGCAAACTGGCAGAAATGGTCATGGAACTCGAACGGCACTACCAGTATCCGCAGGATATGGAATGGGCCGTGGACGAAGACGACCAGATTATTTTGCTTCAAACGCGCCCCATGGGGCTGGACAGCGCCTCTGAGGAACATTCTGCCCCGGCCCTGCGCCACCTGCGCCCCCTGCTCTCAGGTGGCGACATCGCCGCGCGCGGCGTTGGTTGCGGCCCTGTTGTCCATGTGGGCGAAGGGGAAGACATGACGCACTTTCCCGAAGGGGCAGTCATGCTGCTTGCCCACTCCTCGCCCAACGCCATGGCGGCCATGCGCCGCGCCTCGGCCATCATTGCAGAAACAGGCAGTCTTACCGGTCACATGGCTTCCATTTGCCGAGAATTTGGCGTGCCGACCATCATGAACCTGCCGGGCGCCAACAGTATTCTGGCCGAGGAGCAGATCGTCACCGTGGATGCGCTTACCGGCAGAATTTTTGACGGCGAAGTGCAGGAGCTGCTGACCCTACGGCTGGTGAAGCCTCAGGCCAGACCCAGCAGCCCGGCGCTGGTGCTTTTACGACGCATCGCACCCTATATTTTACCGCTGCATCTGGTGGATCCGCGCGCGGATACCTTCACGCCCCGCCACTGCACATCGCTGCACGACATCATGCGCTATGTGCACGAATTGAGCTATTCCCAGATGTTCCAGATATCCGACAGAGTTACGGATCACTGCGCAGGCGTTGCCAGCAAGCTGGTCTGCACGGTGCCGCTTGATCTGCATGTGATTGATCTGGGCGGCGGGCTGCGCAATCCGGAATCCCGCCAGGTAACGCCAAACGATGTGCTGAGCGTGCCTTTCAAGTGCGTGCTTGACGGCATGCTCAATCCGGCGGTGCAGGCTCGTGGCCCACGGCCTGTAAACATGCGCGGGTTTCTTTCGGTCATGGGGCAGACCGCCATTGGCTGCAATGAGGAGGGCTGTTCACGCTTCGGCCAGCGCAGCTATGCCATAGTTTCCGACCGCTATCTCAATTTTTCGTCCCGAGTAGGCTACCACTACGCCATCCTTGACTGCTGGTGCGGCGAAACCCTGAGCAAGAACTACATCCGCTTTGAATTTGCCGGGGGCGCTGCCGCCAATGCCCAACGCGTAAGGCGTGTGCAGTGCATAGGCCTGATCCTCAAAGAGCTGGGCTTTACCGTTGAGATAACGGGTGATAGACTGCGGGCACGTTACCAGAAATACCCCAGGCATGAGCTGTGCGCGCGCCTGGATCAACTGGGACGACTCCTGATAATGACCCGCCAGATGGACATGCTCATGGTGGACGATGCAGCAGTGCAATCCTACGCCACCAAGTTCCTCAATGGCGAATATCATTAGCCGCACACCCTTTGCGGGGGTGGGCCCGGCCCCGCACGGCGGCCTGGGCCATCGCGGCACAACACGATTGAGGCCCCATGCCGCCCCTAGCCGCATCGCCTGCGCAAACCCCGGAAGGCACTGCCTTCCCTGATCCGCCGCAGACGTTATTAAGCCGTGATTTTGTTCTGCTGTTCTGCATGACCATGTGCTGCAACAGTTTTGTGGCCGTCTTTTACTGCTTTGAGCAATGGCTCGAAGGCCTCTCTGTCAGCCCGAACTGGCGGGGAGTGCTGCTCTCTTCCATGTTTGTCATGGTTCTGATTTTCAGGCAGGTGGCAAGCGTGGTTCTGTTGCGCCGTGGCAAACTCCTGCCCATGGGCATTGCCATCATCATTTCAAGCGGCGTCATGCTGGCCTACCCTTATGTGGGTGGCTCCCATATTATTGAGCTGATTCTGCTGTTGCGCGTGGTACAGGGCATTGCCCTTGCCTTTTTCTCCTGCTGCACGGTGTCCGTGCTGGTGAGTTGCATACCCAAGGGCCAAAGCGCGCGTGGTTTTGCCATCTTTTCGCTCACCCTGCTGCTGCCCTATTCCATCATTCCGGCAGTGGGGGAACAGATACTTGCCCTGCTCGGGGGCGAACCCCACCTCTTTGCCTTCACGGCCCTGCTGGGCATTCCCTCCCTGCTCATGCTGGTGCCGCTGGCACCGCGCCTGCGCAAGCCAGAAATGGCCCAGGAGGCAGAAGGCGGCATGTCTGGTCGGGAATTATGGCATGCAGTGAGTCATTCCGGCCTATTTTTTGTGTATATGGCCTGCATGACATTCAGCATCATGACAGTGCTGGCCATCTTTTTCATGAAGGGTTTGTGCTCCATCACCGGCGCGCACCCGGCGTGGTTTTTCAGCACCTATACGCTCACCATCATTCTGGTGCGTCTGGTGGGCAGCCACAGGCTCGATACGCTGCCGCGCCACAGGATTACCATTCTGTGCAGCATCCTTCTGGTCTGTTGCATGCTTGGGCTGGCCTGGGGGCCGCTGTGGGCCTTCATTCCTCTCACCTTCCTGTACGGGCTGGGGCTGGGGCTGCTCTACCCCCTGCTGGCGGCCATGGTCTATGACCGCTCCACACCCACCACACGCTCCATCAACTCCAATGTAATGATGGCCACCTTCGATTCCAGCGGTATTTTTGCCCCTATAATCGGAGGATTGGTTATGTACGAGGGCTTCGGTTACCGGGGTGTTTTTGTGGCCACGGCAGTTTCCATCGGCCTGTGCGGCCTTTCCATGGTGGCCGACAAACTGCGCGTTGCACACTGGCAACGGCAGGGCCGCCACATAGCTTAAGCACCAGACTCTACAAGCGCAGGGCAAGAACCCGGTCAACAGCAGCCATGCGATGGCGAGCGGATGTGCCGCTTTTGACAAAAATGCAATAATATATCATTTCATTTTCTGGCGCAAAAAACGCTTACATCCTGATCCAGAAACATGGGAGAAATGATGAAAAACCTGATTCTTGTGACGGCCTGCACAGTTCTGTTCGCAGCCGCCCCCGCGCTTGCGCATGGCCCGCACGAACACGGCGCAGCCCGCCTGGACGTGGCTGTGGAAGGCAATATTGTAGAAATCAGCCTCGAAAGTCCCCTTGCCAACGCCTTGCCCTTTGAGCACGCTCCCCGCGATGCAGCCCAACGCCAAGCCGTGCAGAACATGGCGGCAACCTGGCATAAGGCAGAAAATATTTTTGTTTTTCCCGCCGCAGCCCAGTGCCGCATCAAAAAGGTAACGCTAGAATCCGAGGCCCTACCCGAGGCCCTGCTGGGAGCAAAGCCAGCCACGCAGCCGGAACAGGCGCAAGCATCAACGCAGAACGCGTCTGCCGCCCCCGAGGTTGAACCCAAGGCACATGCAGACCATGACGAACACGCCGGGCACGATGAACACAGCGGGCACGCAGATCTGGACGCGTCCTTCACTTTTGAATGTGCGCAGCCCGATGCCCTGCACGGCATGGACGTGCGTCTTTTTTCCGCATGGCCAGCTCTGCATGAGCTGCGAGTGCAGATAGTCAGCCCCACAGGGCAGCATGCCGCAGAGCTGAACGAACAGGCCCACACCCTCAAGTGGTAACTCCCATGAATTCCGATACGCCAACACCACCGCAAGCGCCTTGCAGCACGAATGCAGGCGAGCAGGCAGTCCTGCTTGAAAACTGCACCTTTTGCTGGCCCGGTCAGGAGGAAGAAACCCTGCGAATCCCTCTGTTCAGTGTGGGCAAAGGGGAGACGGTCTTTCTTTCCGGCCCCAGCGGCGGGGGCAAAAGCACCCTGCTCAGCCTCATTGCAGGGATACTGCAACCAGCTTCTGGCAGTGTGCACGTCAACGGAATTCGTGTGGACACCTTGCCCAGATTCGCCAGAGATTCCTTTCGCGGCGGCACCATCGGCCTGATATTTCAGCAGTTCAATCTTGTTCCGCATCTCTCCATGCTGGACAATGTGCTGCTGCCCTGCCGTTTTTCGCCCATACGCACCGCACGGGCAACGGAAACGGATGGAAGCCCGGAGCACTCCGCGCAACGTCTGCTTGAGCGTCTTGGCCTTGGGCCGGAACTGTGGCGCAAAAGCGTAACCCGCCTTTCTGTGGGGCAACAGCAGCGGGTTGCCGCCGCCCGCGCCCTTGTAGGCTCGCCCCCGCTGGTCATGGCTGACGAACCCACCTCTGCGCTGGATGCGGAACGGCGGGCGGATTTTCTGCACCTGCTGCTACGCGAAAGCGCCGAGGCCGGATTAAGCCTGCTGTTTGTCAGCCATGACCTGTCTCTGGCGGATTTTTTTGAACGCCGGGTCCGACTGGCAGAGATTAACCGGGCCGATGCCAGCAGGGCCGACAAGGGAACAATCCCGCAGGGGGAAACCGAATGAGCCGTTGGCGTTTTTTGTTGGGGCTTGCCTGGTCGAGCGCCTGGAACCGCCGGGGAACCCTGAGCCTTGTGGTATTTTCCATAGCGCTTTCCACCACCTTGCTGCTCGGTATGGAGCGAGTGCGCACTCAGGTGCGCGATAATTTTATTCAGGCCGTTTCTGGTACAGATATGGTGGTCGGGGCACGCGGCAGCGAGTTGCAACTACTGCTCTATGCCGTGTTCCACATGGGCAAAGCCACCAACAACATGGGGTGGGACAGCGCCCAGCGCATTGCCCAGCGCAAGGACGTGGCCTGGACTATCCCCCTGTCGCTCGGCGATTCGCACAAGGGATTTGCCGTAGTTGGCACTACGGGCGATTTTTTTACCCAGTACCAATACAGCAGGCGCATGCATCTGCAATTTGCGCAGGGCGCGCCTTTTGACGGCATCTTTGATGTTGTGCTGGGGGCGGAGGTTGCCAGCAAAGAGCACTACAGGCTGGGCGACAAGTTGGTACTCAGCCACGGCTCGGGCAGCGCCCACCTTGCCCAACATACGGACAAGCCCTTTACTGTTTGCGGCATTCTTGCGCCCACAGGTACGCCTGTGGATCGAGCTTTGTACATCAGCCTTGCCGCCATGGAGGCCATCCACATCGACTGGCAGGGCGGCGCGCCTGTGCCGGGTTTTCATGTGCGGCCAGATCAGGTAACCAAGTTCAGCCTCGCGCCCAAGAGTATTACGGCGGTGCTAGTTGGCCTGAAAAACCGCGCCCGCGTTTTCGCCGCGCAAAGGGAAATCAACGCCGACCAGCAGGAGGCCCTCATGGCTGTTATGCCTGGGGTGGCGCTGGATCAGCTGTGGAGCCTGCTGCGCTCGGGAGAAAATGCCTTGCGCGTCCTTTCCTGGCTTGTAACTGTTGCAGGGCTGGCGGGCCTTGTGGCCGCCATTTTGGCAGGGCTGGGTGAACGGCGGCGCGAGCTGGCCGTGCTGCGCGCGGCAGGGGCAAGCCCTCTGGACATTATGGCCCTCCTGTCGTTTGAAAGCACACTGCTGGTCGTTGCGGGCGCTCTGGCGGGAACTGCCGCCCTGGCTGCCCTGTTGGCTGTGTTTGGCCCGGTGCTGGCTTCGGGCTATGGGCTGAGCCTTACGCTCACTCTGCCCACAACCGCCGAGTGGCGCTTGCTTGGCTGGATTGTGGCCGCTGGCTTTGCCGCCGGGCTTATCCCGGCATGGCGGGCCTACCGCATGAGTCTGGCTGACGGCCTCAACACCTCTGTATAATAAAGGAACCTGCCATGAAAACAGCCTCGTCCACAGGGCGCATCCTCTGTATGCTGGCAGCATTGCTGTGCGGCTTGCACAGCGCAACTGCCCTTGCCCTGACTGACGATTACGAGCGGCAAAAAATCGAACACTGGCAGCCCTCGCGCGAAGATGCGGACACTGCCGCAGCCGCAAAAAAGAGCGGGAAATACACCGAAATCACATGGGACAAGCTGATTCCGCCATCATGGAATCCCGCAAAAGTTTTTGACAAGTTCAATTTTGACAAGTTCAGCGATGACGACCCCAGAGCGGACAAGGCCCTGAAAGAATTTCAGGCCCTGTGGAGCAACGCGCCAGCCAACAAGGCCTTGGGCGGCAAGCTGGTTCGCATAGCCGGATTTGTGGCTCCCCTTGATTTTCTGGGCGGCGATGAACTGGCCGAATTTCTGCTGGTTCCCTATTTCGGCGCGTGCATTCACGTGCCGCCGCCCCCGGCCAACCAGATCATCTACGTCACACTGGACAAGCCGCGCGGCATACAGATGATGGACACCGTGTGGGTATACGGAAAGCTTGAAATCGAAAAAACAGAAAGCGACATCGGCGATGCGGGATACCGCATCAAGGCTGAGGCGGTGGAACCCTATGTGGAAGACGAAAACAACTGATCAGGCAGAACCTGCCTGCTGTCAGGCGGAAACATCGTGCTGTCAGTCAGACCAGCCGCGCATGGGTCACACTCTGCGGCTTACGCCCTTGCGGCGCATGGTGCTTGCCTATCTGCAACAGGCTCAGGAACCCGTTAAGGCCTATGACATCCTTGATGCCCTGCGCGGCAAATCCTCCAAGGCCCTCACGCCTGCAAGCGTCTACAGGACGCTTGAATTTCTGCTCAACCAGGGCCTTGTGCACAAGATCGGCTCACTCAATGCCTTTGTGGCCTGCGCGCAAGCCTGCCAGGAGCCTCATGCGCCCGTGTTCATGCTGGTATGCCCCGGTTGCCGCAAGAGCCGGGAGGTAGACAATCCCGCGCTGTATCAGACCATCTTTTCCACCATGCAGCAGCAGGGCTTTCAGCTTCAGGGCGACACGGTGGAACTGACCGGCATCTGCCCCCAGTGCGCGCAAATCGGTGCGGAATTCGGCGCGTGACGGATTAATACAGAGTATTGCGGTTCTGAGCCAGCGATAGCCCCGCAAACGCAAAAGGCGGCGCGGTTCTCCATAACAGAAAAAACGCGCCGCCTTGCCCTGTCCGGAAAACAGACGGGGTGAGAATGTTGGCAAAGTCAACTCAAGGGTAAATCAGAAAGCAAAGTTTGGTAAAAGCGAAGGGCCGTTGCAGGCCCTTCGCTTTTTCAGTTATTTTTCCGTGTCTTCCCCGCCCTTGGCCTCGGCCTTGGCTTTTTTGACGCGCGGGGTTCCGGTGCGGTGCACTACAAACTTGCTGATGGAAGGTTTGCGGTGCACTGGCTCCTGATGCAGACATTTTGTGGGGCATTTTTCCACACACGCGGAGCAGTACACGCACAGGAAGGGATCATAATTCCACTTTCCGGCTTTTGCATCCACGGTAATAGCATCAGTTGGGCATACTCTTGCGCAGGAACTACAGAATATGCACTTTTCAACCTCGTTGGTGATCACGCCGCGATAAGCGGGGAAGGGTTCGCGCTCTTCCAGAGGATACAGCCGCGTGGCTGGCTTGCCCGAAAGATTGCGCAGCACGTTTGGGAGCATATACATGGGCTACCTCTCTGTGCAGGAGATGCACGGGTCGATACTCAGCACGATAACCGGCACGTCGGGCAGTTTGCAGCCCGGCAGCATGTGCAGCAGGGGCGGCACGTTGGCAAAGGTGGGCGTACGCACGCGCATGCGCTCCAGATTCTTGGTGCCGTTGGCCCGTATGTAATAGAACAGCTCGCCGCGGGGCTGCTCCACACGAAAGACCGATTCGCCCTCGGGGTTGCCAGTGACCTTTACGGTCAGCTCGCTTTCGGGCAGGCGGTTCAAGGCCTCGCGGATAAGCTCTATGGAGTGCAGCACTTCATAAAAGCGTACCTTGGAGCGGGCGTAGCAGTCGCCATCATTCTCAACCACGGGAATGAAGTTGAGATCCTTGTAAGCGGCGTAGCCGTGCATGCGTTCGTCGATTTCCCAGCCGCTGCCGCGCAGGGTGGGGCCGGCAGCGCCAAGCAGGCGGGCATCGTCCTTGCTCAGGTAGCCGATGCCGCGCGTGCGTTCCTGCACGGTGTAGTCGTCAAGCATGGTGCGGGTAAGTTCGCGCATGCCCTTTTCCAGTTCATCCAGACGGCCATGCATCCAGCGTATCTGATCGGGGCTGAGGTCGCGGCGCACGCCGCCAACCACGTTGACCGAAAGGATAACGCGGTTGCCCGCCGTGGCTTCACAGATGTCCATGACATGCTCGCGGATGCGCCAGAACTGCTGGAACACGCTTTCGAAGCCAAACGAGTCGGCAAACAGGCCGAGCCACAGCATGTGGGAGTGTATCCGGTGCAGTTCTGACCAGATAACCCGCAAAAACTGCGCGCGCGGCGGCGCTGTAATGCCCATCATGTCTTCAATGGCGTTGCAGTAGCAGTTGGCATGAATGCACGAGCAGATGCCGCAGATGCGCTCGACCACAAAGACCATCTGATTGTAGTCCTTGAGCCGCACAAGGCTTTCAAGCCCGCGATGGACAAAACCAAGCTGGGGCACGGCCCCGACCACGGTTTCATCTTCCACCACAAACTTGATGTGCAGCGGCTCGGGCAGTACGGGATGCTGCGGCCCGAAAGGAATCACGGTTGTGCGGTTGCTCATGCCTTCTCTCCTTTGGCCGTGTCATCCTTGGCGGCCTCGGCCTTGGCGGCAGGCCGCCGGACCGTGGTCATGGTAAAGTACGGCGCGTGGGTGACTTCGCCTTCCAGATACATGGCCCCCTGGTAATCCAGAGGCAGATCAGCAAAATGCACCCCGAACTGATCCTGCGTTTCGTTCTCAACGAGGACAGCACAGAAATATACGGGCGTGATGCTGGGGATGGCGTCGTTCTTGTTCACATCCATGCGCAGATGCACCATGCCCTTGGCGTCAGTGGGTTCCCACACGCACAGCTCGGCGTTGTGGCGCAGGTCGGACATGGTGAGGTTTACGTCAAAGTGATAGAAAAGCCGCAGCGTGTTTTCGTCCATGACGGTCTGCGACATGGTCACAAAACGGTATTTGGCGTTGGCAAGCTGCTGCACTTCTGAAAGCAGCGTTTGCGGCGTCACTTCCTTGGCTTCAAAAAACATGGCTCTATCCTTTCCGGGTTAACCCGCGTTTTGCTGTGGCTTGTCGGGGGCTTCTTCCGGCGCGGACTCCGCCTGCGGCGTCATGTCGGGAGTGCCGTCCTCATCGCCCGGCATAAAGGTGGGCACAGGCTCGGGGCCAAGGCCCATCTTGGCCTTGAGCACGCCAAGGGCCTGCACCACGCCGTCAATGATGGCCTCGGGTTTGGGCGGGCATCCGGGCACGAACACATCAACAGGAATGATGTTGTACGCGCCGTTCAGCACATTATAGGTATCCTTGAACACGCCCCCGGAAAGGTTGCAGGCTCCGATGGAAACCACGGCCTTGGGCGAAGGCATCTGTTCGTATATCTGCTTGAGCACATGCTGGTTGCGGTGGTTCACCGTGCCTGTAACCAGCAGCACGTCGGCATGCTTGGGGTTGCCCGCGTTGACCACCCCGAAACGTTCTACGTCATACATGGGCGTCAGACAGGCCAGCACCTCGATGTCGCAGCCGTTGCAGGAACCGCAGTCAAAATGAACTATCCACGGAGACTTCAGGCGGCTCCGCTTGATCATATTGTCGACGAAACCCATATTCCGGCCTCCTTACGCCACGTACAGCCATAAAAGATTAACCAGGGCCAGGCCCATGCCGAGCAGCAGAGACTTCTTTTGCACCATCCACTGCCACGTCAGACGGGCGGTGATGTTGTCGATAAGAATTTCCGTGAACAGTGAGGCGCCCACAAGAACGGCCATTCCCACACAGCTGGTGTGCCAGAACATGGCGCACAGCCCAAGAATAAGCACAAGGTCAAACCAGTGGGCAATTTCAATCAGCGCAAGGTACGGGCCGGAATATTCGGTCTGCACGCCGCGCACCAGTTCCTGGTGGCCGTGGTGGCAGGCCGCGATATCAAAGGGCGACTTGCGCAGTTTGATTGTCAGGGCGTAACCCAACGCCAGAAACAGCAGGGGCATCTTGAGCAGCAACGGCTGCTCGAGATGGAACACTGCGGCAATGGAGAACGAGCCCGTGCACATGGCAAAGCCAACGAACACCAGGATCAGAATAGGCTCATAGGCAAGCATGAGCAACAGCTCGCGCTGCGCGCCCACGTTGCTGTAGGGCGAAGGCACGCATATAGCGCCAACCACCTGAAACACCGCGCCCACTGTGAGCACGAAGAACAGCAGTAGCAAATCCCCGCCCATGAAGAAAATCAGCAAGGCAAGCGCCGATGAAATCAGCGTGATATACGCGCTGAACACCAGCCATGCGTTGGTAACCTGGGGCTGTTTGCCCAGCAGTTTGAGGATGTCGTAAAAGGGCTGGAGCAGTGGCGGACCAATGCGCGACTGAAGACGCGCCGTGATCCGGCGATCCAGACCGGTAAGCAGGCCGCCCACCAGGGGCGACAGGATCAACCCGCCGATAGCGCTGAAGATGGTGAGCATTACAGCAGACCTCCTACCAGAACGACCAGGAATGCGATGGAAATCATGTCGATAGCCCGCGTGATCTTGCTCTCGCCGAAATACTGGCAGAGATAGAAGTTGGATACGCGCACTGGCTCAAACACATTCATGGGACCCTTGAAGCCCACCACGCCGTCCTTTTCTGCCGCCAGGCCCGAAAAATACGGCTGCGCATGGGCAGACTCAGGTGTTCTGCGGGATTCTCGCCATGCAAACCACACGCCCAAGCCAAGAAGAATGAACAGCAGATAAATCCACACATACCCTTCTGCGCTGGTCAGGGTTGCGCCGGGAATAAAGCCTTCAGTCTGCAAGTTAAAGCGCGCGTAAACACCCGAAACAGAAGGCTCCACAAAGGTCTTCAGCACCAGGGGTGAAATGAACGAAAACACCACGGCAAGCCCGCACAGCGAACGCAGCGCAAACATGACCGAGGGCTTGGGATTACCGTGAGCCGCATGCTCGTGCATCTTGGAAGACGACACCAGCACACCGGCCCAGCGCGCCCAGAAGAGCACGGTAAAGGCCGAGCCAAGCGCCACAAAGAAGACGATGGGCGTCATGGCCTGAGTGGCGCGTGCAATGGCTTCTATGGCCATCCACTTGCCTATGAGCATGCCAAAAGGCGGCAGCATCATGGTGAAGATGCCGATCACAGTGATAATGGCTGTGCGGGGCATTATACCGTAAAGGCCGCGCATGTCTTCGATATCGCGCGAACCAATGCGCTGTTCAATGGCGCCGACGCACATGAACAACAGGCCCTTGGATACGGAGTGGTAAATGATGATGGTCGTTGCCGCCATCATGGATGCAGCGGTATTGATGCCCACACAGGCGATGATCAGCCCGAGGTTGGCGATTGTGGAATACGCCAGAACCTTTTTTGCATTACTTTGACTGACCGCAAGAATACATGTGGCCACAAAGGTAAACGCGCCGAACAGGGCCACGATGGTGGACATGGTGGTTCCCGCAAAGGCCGGAGCCATGCGCAACAGCAGGTAGGTGCCCGCCTTGACCATGGTAGCCGAGTGCAACAGGGCCGAAACTGGCGTTGGCGCAACCATTGCGCCGCACAGCCAGCTCTCGAAAGGAACCTGCGCCGACTTGGTAAAGGCCGCCAGACAGAAGAACGCAAAGGGCAAGAGAATGGCCGTGTTCTTTACGTCTATCGAGGTCATCTTTTGCAGCACGAGCTCGGTCGAAAGCGTGCCAAGGCTTTTCTGAATAAACAGCATGGCCGAAACAAAGGCCAGACCGCCCAGAACGTTCATCCACAATGCGCGCTGGGCATTGGCCTTGGCCTCGTCTGTCTGGTCATGCCCTATGAGCATGAAGGAACACAACGTTGTGATTTCCCAGAACAGGAACATCCATGAAAGGTTGTTGCAGAGCACCAGGCCGTTCATGGCGCCAAGGAAGCAGAAAATAATGGCAAAAAATCTGGGCTGGCGCGAAACACGCAGATGCAGATGCTCTTCGTGCAGATCCATGTAGCCCATGCCGTAAATGGTAATAAGCCCGCCGACCACGCTGATGATGATCACCATGATGAGCGACAGGCCGTCTGCCACAAAGGCAGTGATGGGCACTTCATGCCCGGGAAGAACAAATTTAAGGTATAACAGACCAATCAGTTGCAGCAGGGTCATGCCCATAATCAGGCGGCTGCCCAGCTTCCAACCTATGCCAAGAATGTAAACCAGCAACAGCAAGTCCAGCACGCTGAACACAGAATCGGCAGACAGACCAAATATGGTGTCTATCTCAAGCCGAAAAGCGCCGTTCGCTCCCAGGATCACGGCTGCCACCGCCATGACTGTGACCGCTGCAGGCACTATCAACTTGCGAGCGCTGCTGCTTTGCGTGAAATACAGCACAAGCGCCATAATAAACGGCAGTGCTACACAACAAAAAACAAGTGTACTCATCTTCTTTGCCCCACTACATTGCGAGTTGTGAAAAACTTCACTCTTGATAACTTCCTCACAACATAAAAAAACTGCCCCCCTCCTTACATTCTTTGCACATATTATTTTTATTAGAGTTAATCTATGTACATTTTTGCGTCAACATATTTGATTAATTTGCCCACATTGATTACTCAAAGAATGATTCTTAGCAAAACGCTAATATTTTAACACTCTGATTTATGGCCCAATCGCCAATCGGCAAAACAGCCGTGTTTTTCTGCTCAAGACGATGGTTTCTAGAAAACGCAGGCAGAACCTGACCAGATTACTTTTTAGAGCAACTAGCGGGGATAACAGATAGCGGCGGGGGCTGTGGGCTGCACCCCCCAAAAAACACAAGCGCCCTTGCGGCACAGCCATGCGAAAAACATGACCTTGTGCTGCAAGGGCGCTTGCTGCCAGCCGTAACGGCTGGCTCAAACAGATGCACTCTCCCCCGGTCGGAGCCGGAGGGGATATGGGATCAGGCGTTGAACACCAGAGGGCCTTCAGCCATGGTGGCGACCATGACGGCCTTGATGGTGTGCAGGCGGTTTTCCGCCTCTTCAAAAGCCATGTTGCGCGGCGATTCAAAGACTTCATCGCTCACTTCCATGCATTCAATGCCAAAGCGCTGATAAATGTCTTCGCCAACTGCGGTATCACGGTTATGGAAGCTCGGCAGACAATGCAAAAACTTGCATTGGGGATTGCCCGTCAGTTCCATTGCTGCTGCGTCCACGCGATACGGCGTCAACAGATCAATGCGCTCTTTCCATACGGAATCAGGCTCGCCCATGGACACCCAGACATCAGTGGAGAGAAAATCGCAGTCTTTAACGCCTTCGGCCACGCTTTCCGTGCGCATAATGTGCGCGCCAGTGCTCTTGGCTATGTGGAGGGCCAGTTCAAAAACTTCGTCCGATGTCCACAAAGCCCTGGGAGCAACAGAACGGAAATCCAGCCCAAGCAGGGCCGAACCAACCATCAGGGAATTGCCCATATTATAACGTGCATCCCCAAGATATGCCAGCGTTTGTTGATTCAAAGGTTTTTCGCAGCACTCGCGCATGGTCAGCATGTCGGCCAGAAACTGCGTGGGGTGCCATTCGTTGGTGAGGCCGTTCCACACCGGCACGCCAGCGTGTTCTGCCAGAGCCTCTACCCTCGCCTGTTCATAACCGCGATACTCAATACCATCATAAAAGCGGGAAAGCACGCGGGCGGTATCGGCCATGGATTCCTTTTTGCCCATCTGCGAGCCGGAGGGGCCAAGATAGGTCACGCGCGCGCCCTGATCATAGGCTGCCACTTCAAAAGAACAGCGGGTACGCGTGGAATCCTTTTCAAAAAGGATGACAATATTTCTGTCTTGCAGAAACTTCGGCTCGCGCCGGACCTTTTTGGCCTGCTTGAGCTGGGCCGCCAGATCCAGCAGATACGTGAGGTCTTCCGGCGTGAAGTCTATTTCTTTCAGAAAATCCCGGTGATACAGCCTGTTGCTCATGACGCATTCCCACCCTTTGCAGACAGTGTGAATCCCTGCGATTATATCGCAGGTTGAAAACTATAATTCGAGTATCATTCCAATTTCGTCACAGCAGTAAAACTTGGGACATTTACTGCATTCAACCCACACAATGGCGGGCATGTCATCGCGTTTAAACTCGCTGAAGCCGCACTTGGAAAAAAACGGTGCAGCCAGCGTAAAGGCAAAAACCCTCGGCAAGCCGAGACCACGGCATCGGTCAACCAGCGCGGCCACCAGCCTTTTGCCGAAGCCCTGCGCCTGACACAGGGGGTGAACCGCCACCGACCGAATTTCCGCCAAGTCTTCCCACAGCACATGCACAGCGCCGCAGGCCACCACAACCTCATGCCCGTCGTCAGCCGAGGGAGCCGTGGCAACCATGTAGTCCTGAATATGCTGATAGAGATACTGCGGCCCGCGCGCCAGCATGACGTTGGACGACGCATAGTGGTTGATAAGCGCAGACATGCCGTGCACGTCGCGTACCGTGGCCGAACGGATGACCAGCGCTGAAAGGTTTTCTACGCGAACATCCTGAACAAGAGGTTTGTCTTCTACGCCAACGCGTGGAACGGCAATGGGCATTATACGCCTCGATATCTGGATTACGCTCCGCCCATGACAGGGAAGAAGCCGAAAAAGGTTACGTACAAAGCAGCCAGAGCCAAACTCTGCCGCAAAGAATAACCATAATAACAAGCTCCGCGCTGTGCAAGCAATTACGGCCCGCGAGGTGGGCAAAATTTGCACTGGCGCAGGGCCTGCAGCCTTTACGCATGCAAATCGGCGTTGCCCGCGCAGGCCTTTATGGCTATGGTACCCCCCATCAAGGAGAACGCATGCGCACTGCACCACGCTTAATCACTGTCTGCCTTGCCTGCGCACTGCTCTGCCATTTGCCCCTATCTGGCATTGCGGCGCAGCAGGGGGATGAACAACCCCGCCTTATGAAAGTTGTAGCGCTTTCCCGCCACGGGGTGCGCTCGCCTACGCAGGCTCCCGATACGCTTTCGCAGTGGAGCACCCGCAACTGGCCCCAGTGGCCTGTGCCGAGGGGTTTCCTCACGCCGCGCGGTGCGCGGCTGGTAACCGCCATGTGGGAAGACATGCGCGGACAAATGCTGAATCTTGGCCTGCTGCCTGACAGCGCCTGTCCGCCGCCCGGCAAGGTTTTTGTGCGCGCCGATGTGGATCAGCGCACCAGAGCAACAGCCAAAGCCCTGCTTGATGGCCTGTGCCGGGGGGGCGGGCAGACCTATGCCGTTTCAAGTCAGACGCCTGATCCGCTTTTTCATCCCGTGCAGGCGGGGTTTCAACTTTTTGATCCCGCCTCGGTAGCCGCAAGCATCATGGCCACGGCCGGGGGCGATCTTGATCGGCTGCACGAGGACAATGCAGGAGCCTTGACCCACATCCAGCACCTGAGCGCTCCCGTGGCCCCCACATTGTGCTCGCGCTACAATCTGCCGCCCACCTGCGGGCTCGCAGACCTGCCAAATTCTGTGAGCGTTGATGCTGACGGCAAGGGCGCGGGGCTTTCCGGCGCACTGGCAACCGCATCAAGCATGGCGGAAATTTTTTTGCTGGAATACGCCCAGTGGCCTGAATCTTCTGCCGGATGGGGCCAGGTGGACGCGCACGTTCTGCGTGAAGTGCTGCCCGTACACACAAGCGTGTTCAACACTGTGAACCGCTCTCCAGTTGTGGCTCTTTTCAAGGGGGCATCGCTGCTTTCAGAAATGGCTGCGGCCCTTGACGGCACTCATAGGGATCAACGCTGCAACGCGGCTTCCCTGGTTGTTTTTGTGGGGCACGACACCAACCTTGCCAATGTGGGCGAATTGCTGGGCGTGCACTGGCAGTTGCCCGGCTACCCCGATGACGCCACCCCGCCAGGATCAGCCCTTATACTTGAGCTGTGGGATATGGGCGGTAAAAAAGAAGTTCGCGTGCGCTTTTTTGCCCAGTCGCTGGAAGCCCTGCACGAACCCTTTGTTGATCCGCCCCAGCCAGTGGGCGGCCTGACCATCCCCCAGTTTACCGACCCAGCCAGAACCCACAAGACAACTGCGGCTCTGGTAACAGCGCCCCCTGTTGTGGGGGAAGCCCGCTTTAGCCTTGAAAATTTTTCCCAGCGGGTCAACAAAGCACTGCGTAATGCATCCCTGGTGCCGCAAGAGGTCCCCCCTCTGCGCCTGCGTGTGGACAGCGATGTGGACAACAGCCCTGCCACGATCTCTTCCGCTGAGCCCTCTTCGCCAGTAAAAAACCGCTGACCTCATAGACATCCCATCTGTATTCCACACCGCTGCGTCAAATGATGCAGCGGTTTTTCATTTTCACAACATCGCATAGTGGCTTCTGACGCGACAAAAACAGGCTGGCGGCAAAATTTTCCCCCGCACAAAACGGAATGTCTTTTGCATAATCAGATTGGGAAAAAATTTCCCCGGCTGATACGCGACACAGGGAGGTGCGCTTACAGTATTCGGCTTCGCCCGCAGGGGATTGCAGGTGTTGCCGACAATGTCCACAAGGACTGGGAGACAGTATGAGCGTCAGTGCGTTATCATCATCCTCTTCCTCCTATTGGGAGAAGATGCTTGCGCAGATGAAAGGCTCCAGCGAGACGCAAGCGCAGGACAATCTGGCAAGCAAGCTTTTCGGGGATTTGGACTCTGACGGAAACGGCGCGCTGAGCCTTGATGAAACAGGGCTGAGCGGTGATCTTTACAACAAAATTGATACCGATGGCGATGGGGCCGTTTCGCAGACTGAACTGCAAAAAGCCATCGAAACCCAACGCAACGCCATGCTCACCAACATGCAGATGGGGCAGAGCCAGGCCGCACAGACAGCGGCGTCGACTCAGCCAACTGCCAAGGATCTGCTTTCCGCCATAATGAGCGGACAGGTTCCCGGCGGCATGCAGGGTGCGGGGCGCGGCGGCAAGGGTGACGACCTTGCGTCCAAGCTCTTTTCTTCGCTGGACAGTGACGGCAGCGGCGGCCTGAGCGCCGAGGAAACGGGCCTCAGCCAGTCCGTATTTGACGCCATGGACACCGATCAGAACGGCTCCGTCTCTTCCGATGAACTGGCGGCCGCGCTGAAAAAACAGCGCGAAGCCATGAACAACAACTCCCAGAATTCACAAAACCAGTCCAGCGCGCAGAACTCATCGGGCGAAATGGACGCAAAAACCCTGCTGTCTTCAATCATGAACGGCCAGACGCCCCCGCCGCCTCCCTCGCAAGGGCAGTCTGCTTCGTCTGGTCAGACCGGATCATCCCACATGGCTTCCAAGCTTTTTTCGAGCCTGGACAGCGATGGCAGTGACGGCCTCAGCGTTGATGAAACAGGCCTCAGCCAGTCAGTGTTCGACTCCATGGACGTGAATCAGGACGGCTCCGTTTCTGCTGACGAGCTTGCCACCGCGCTTGAAAAGCAACGCGCCGCAATGGGAACGGACCAGACCAGCACAAGCCGAACCGCCATGGCCCGCAGCTTTCTGTCAGCCATTGCCAACAGTGCATATCAGAGCGTGAGCCAGACCACCGCCGCTGCCCAGAGTGTGGAAGCAGTGGCCTGATCCCCACCAGAAACAATGCCTCCTCCACGCAGGGGGCGCTCATACATTATGCCCGCAAACATGAGCCCGGCTGTGCAAAACAGCCGGGCTCATGTTATATGACGCGACCGACTACGCGTTAATTCCAGCCCTGCCCATTATGATAAAACCGCTCGCCATTTTTTGCACAGCAAGGCAGATAGTGCCGCCGCTGAGCTGCCGCAAAAGCATAAAAAATCCGCACTGATCAAGAAAAAATCGCCGATGCATAACCATATGAAAATAATAACTTTCACAATCTAATTGCGAAACAAAATCAGTAACTCAAAAAAATATCAAGTGTAACGCACTGTTTTATAATGATTAAATTTAAGAATAAAACAAATTAGGGGGCAGTTATACCACTTGTGAAATTAGTGTGATTATATTGACATAAACGGCATAAAGAAATATGAACATGGCCGCACCAATGGACTCTTGTATAATAGCATCTAGACCAGAGGATTATATGAACACATTTGAAAAGCTTAGTGAAACGTTGATGCGTGAGCTGCGCCTCATTCATGCACCCGTTGCAATCAAATACTTCTACGACCAGCAGGAGCTTGATTCTTTCAAGCAAAATCAGCCCCACTACTCTCCCATGAAGCCGCTGACCTTCTGCCAGAGCGAAGTCGGAGCACGCATGGAAGGTATTACAGTCATTGTAGAGCGTGAAAAGATGGGCTGTACCAATGCTAGTTTTGTGTTCGGCTGGAAAGAGCTGGACGAACCCGAAATCAAAAGCCACCTCAAGTACTGCGCCGATGCCGACCATGCCCGCAAGGTGCTCGAAGCCAAGCCACATGTTCCGGCCAACCTGCTGGCCATAGCCGTGAGCCCGCTTGCGGCAGCCACCACCCAGCCCGATGTGGTGCACTTTGTGTGC
The DNA here is from genome assembly GCF_902477725.1 of uncultured Desulfovibrio sp. Lineage (NCBI taxonomy): Bacteria > Pseudomonadati > Thermodesulfobacteriota > Desulfovibrionia > Desulfovibrionales > Desulfovibrionaceae > Desulfovibrio > uncultured Desulfovibrio sp. The sequence goes on from NZ_CABSIF010000012.1 coordinate 57,322, forward strand.
GATACCATGCAGGCCTACCACATCATTGGCGACTGGATGGCAACCCAGCGCATCGACAACTTCCACCCGTCCATGAGCGTCAACTCTGCCGTCTGCTCCGGCAACGTTTACACGCTGAACACCAAGCAGGCGAACCTGTACCTCGCTTGCAGCGGCAGCTACAATTCCGGCAAGACGGAACGGGGCGAAATCAACGTGTCCATCCCCGGCGAGCACATGGAAGCTCTGGTGCAGCGCCTTGAAGACCGCGTCACCAACAAGGGCGGCGCGTCCATCACCCGCCTTGGCGAACCCTTCCCCGGCGCAGCCGTGTGCAAGAACTGCCCTCTCATTGTTTTCAAGAAAGAACGCGACGCCTAAAAAGGCTCTCGCATACAGGTATACAACAACAGCCGGGCTGCCTTGCGCAGCCCGGCTGTTGTGCTGTGAGCTCTCGGCAAGTTCGCTCACTGAGTATATAAATCCTATGCAATCAAGTAGTATCCCCGCCAAAGGGCAAAGACGTTACGGGCGTGTCATCCTTGAGGTTCACTCCAGTCAATTGCCGCGCAAAGGCCCCCTGCACCAGATAGCACATTTTGCGCAGGCCTTGTTCAATGCTGAGGCCCGCAGGCCGCATGGCTTGAACACACGGTGTGCCTGTGCAGACGCCACCGTGAGGGAGGCATGCCCTTGGGCGAGGTATAAGCTTGCGCGGGGATATTTTATTTGGGCAGACAACAAACAAGCCCCTCGACCTTAAGGCAGAGGGGCTTGTTTTATACGGATACAAATCCCGCTTCGCGGGTTTTGCATCTGCTAGATAAAGAACAGCCAGGTCAACAGTGCGAACAGAGGCACCAGAATGCCTACCGACCATGCCATGTAGCCAAAGAAGCTGGGCATAGGCACGCCGTCGCTTTCTGCAATGGAGCGAACCATGAAGTTGGGCGCGTTGCCAATGTAGCTGTTGGCGCCCATGAACACGGCACCCGCAGATATGGCGGCAAGGGTGGCGGGCATGTCGTGCATAAGGTGCTGCGCATCACCACCAGCCGTGTTGAAAAACACAAGATAGGTCGGCGCATTATCCAGAAAACTGGAGAGAATGCCCGTGAGCCAGAAATACATGGAATTTACCGGCTGCCCATCGTGCGAAACAAGGTGAATCAGGGGAGCAAGCGCACCATCGGCACCTGCGCGCAAAATGGCAATGGCCGGAACCATGCTGATAAAAATGCCAAAGAACAGCTTGGCAACTTCTTCAATGGGGGCCCAGGAAAAGCCATTGAGTTCACGGCAGCGCCTGCTCGTAAATTTGAGCGAAAGCCCGGCCAGGCACAGCAGCACCACATCGCGCAGCAGGTTCTGTCCTTCGACCGACACGCCGAAGACCGAAACCAGTTCACCCATGGGATACAGGCCAGAAAGCAGCACAGCCACGACAACGCCCAGCAGAAAGAGCAGGTTGATCTTGCCGTCAAGGCCGAGCTTCTCTTCTACCGCGCCTGCCTGCACCTCAGGCTTGGGGCTGCCTTCTTTCTTGAACAGCACGGTATCAAGAACAAAGAAGATACCCAGCAAAATTGTGGCAATGAGGCTTGTTTTCATCATCAGATTGGTTGTGGTCCAGAAGAAATCCACACCCTTCAGAAAGCCCAGAAACAGCGGCGGATCGCCCAGAGGAGTGAGCGAGCCGCCAATATTGGCCACAAGAAAAATAAAAAAGACAACTGAATGAACACGGTATTTACGGTGCGCGTTGGCCCGAAGTAAGGGGCGGATAAGCAGCATGGCCGCGCCGGTTGTACCCATCCAGCTGGCCAGCACAGTGCCGACTGCCAGCAGACCAGTATTGACTGCGGGGGTTCCGACCAGCGAACCGGTAAGCCGCACACCGCCTGCGATGGTAAAGAGCGTGAACAGCAGCACCAGAAAAGGAACGTAGTCCAGCAGGATAATGTGTAAAAACTCGTAGAGGGCCACATTAAACCCATAAGCCAGAATACAGGGAGTCAAAAAGGCCAAGCCCCAGAAGGCCGCGATTTTACCAAAGTGTTTTTCCCAAAAATGGGGCAATGCCAGGGGCATTATGGCAATCGAAAGCAGCATGCACACAAAGGGGATTGCCCAAAGGACTGAAAGCTGTGCACCAGGGATATTGGGATGTCCCTCGCCTGCGAGAACGACACCGGGCACAAGAAGCGCGGCGCACAGGGCACCGAACGCAGTTAGAAATCTTGCCATATGCACTCCTCAAATAGGTAACCATCTTATACCATAGGGTATTGCGAAACTTTATATCAAGCATAAATTAAAAAGACAATCGCTCCATATGTATTTGGAAAAATACAGATAGAAATAACAGCAACGTCAATTTTCTTGCCGCATCATTGAATCTCAAAAAACAACTTGCGCTGCTTTTGTGTACTCCGATTCACAGCATAAAGGCGGCTTGTCGCATAATAGCAACAGGCCGCCTTTAGTTTATGTTTTTGAATGAAGTAGTAGTTTTGCCTATCCCTGACGCATTTCAGTGATCAGCAGCCCAAGATCCTGCGACTGACGCGCCAGCTCTGCCACTGCACTTGCGGCCTCGGCCATGGCGGTTGCGGTCTGTTTGGCCATTTCGTTCACGTGCTCGATCGACAGGTTGATTTCGTCACTGGCGGCAGACTGCTCCTCGCTGGCAGTGGCAATGGCATTGACCTGATCTGCCATACCCAGAACAGTTTCCAGTATTTCATTAAGAGCCTGCCCGGACTGACTGGCGTATCCCGTTGCCTGATTAACCTGCTCAAGCGCATTATCCGTTGAGGCCATGCTCTTTGAAGTGCTCTCCTGTATGGCATTTATGGCATTGCCCACATCATGGGTTGAGGCCATGGTTTTTTCTGCCAGCTTGCGCACTTCGTCGGCGACCACGGCAAATCCACGCCCGGCATCACCTGCGCGGGCGGCTTCGATGGCTGCGTTGAGCGCCAGAAGATTGGTCTGATCCGCAATATCTGAAATGACACCCATAATCTGGCTGATGGCCTGGGCGTGAGTGTTCAGTTGCAGCATATCCTGCTTGAGTTCTTGCGACACGGTCTGCACCTGGCCGATGCTGACAAGCGATTTTTGCACAATGTCGGCCCCGGCTTCAGCTTTGTCTTTTGTATCGGTGGATGCCATAGATGCCTGACCGGCATTGCGGGCCACCTCCTGCACTGTGGCGTTCATCTGGTTCATGGCCGTGGCCGCTTCCGCAAGTCTTTGCGCAGCATGCCCGGCCCCCTTGCCAGCCTGTTCAATCTGGGCAGAAAGCTGCGTGGAAGCAGAGCTGACAATCTGCACGACCTTTTCAAGCTTGCCTGAGGCACGCACCATTGCTTCCGTTTTCTGCTGCGCCTCATCCTTGGCCGCATTGGCGCTTTCCATGGCTTCGTGCGCCTGACGCGATTGCTCCCTGGCGTTTTCTGACTCGCTCCGGGCTTTTTCGATATGACCTTTCAAGGCCTCTACCATGGCGATAATTGATCCATACACGCCAATCCTGGCATGGCCATCGTCAACATTAAAATCCCCATCCACCACGCGTTGCGCGACCCCCAGCAACTCCCCGGGGTCTCTGCCAAGCTGCCGGTTTGTTTCGCGCGCAATAAGAATGGCGGATGCAGCAGCAAGCACAATGGCAAAAATGGTCAGGCCAATGCCCATGGCATTGCTTGTGGCATACAGGCTGTCCCCTTTAAGGCCACGGGCATTGGCATTGTCATGTGAAACCTTCACCAGAACGTCAATTGAGTCGCTAAGGGCTTCGTAATCCGCATGCGATTGGCCCGTGAGCAGAGTCAGGGCTTCATCTACCCTGCCGTTCTGCCGCAGGAGCAACACTTCGTTGGAGGTGTCCAAATATTTTTTCAGGTCTCGCTCAATATTGATTACACATTTCTTGGCATTGCCCGAAATACAGAGATCACCAATTTCTTTAACTTCCCGATCAAATGTCTTTCGCACTTCATCAAGTTTTCTTTTGATTGCAGAAGCCTTTTGCGCGTCTTTTTCAATGATGTAACGGAATTCCATTATTCTGTATTCTGCAGTGTCAGTATTGATTTCGCCAGCAAGCTCCGACACAGGCACATTGCGATGCGCCAGGACAGAGGTGATGTTGTTGAGTTCTGACATTTGCCAAAGCATATATCCGGCTAATAAAGCCATCAAAACACCCAGCATCCCCATCCCGCAAGAAATTTTTGTTACAAGCTTCATTGCATTCTACTCGGCGCTAAAGTTTAAATACACACGATGGAGATCAAGAGCGTCACACCGACGTCGATATAGCCTATCGGCTATATTACGGCTCGTATTATGCCCGCTTGTGATTTTTTTCAATAATTATTAATAAAAATAAAAGTATAAAAATTCAGCAAGATATAAAGTTTAAAACTTTGTTACAGTGACAGACAACTGTTTATACCACCACCAACCAGTAGAATCGATTATCAATTTTAATAGCAACACACTAAACAAATACACAAATAAAAATAAATTTATCTGTTGTTATTCTAGATCAATATGGCAACATACGATATATACATTTTTAACATCTGTTCACAAAAAATATGCGCATACAGCAACCTCAACCTTTATCTGGAAATTGGCCCAGACATCGCGTGAGCACCCAAGTTTTAATTCCCACAGCATGCAATTCATTAACACACTGTCAAATATCAAAGCGCTAACCACCAGAGACTAACTAAGGCAGCCGTGAAAAAGGCGCACGCACGCATGCGGCTTTGCTTTTGCATGCAAACGGCACAAAAAAAGCCGGAGCGCTTCCACCCCGGCCGTTCTTGAAAATAAAGGCGTTTACGATTTTTTCAGCTTATCCACGATGCTGCTGAGGTCGCCAGCCATTTCAGCGAGTTGCTGAATAGCTGTTGCTGATTCAGCCTGCCCACGTGTGGTGTCTGTGGTCAGACGGGAAACTTCATCAAGGCTGCGGCTGATTTCTTCCGAAGCGGAAGACTGTTCTTCTGCCGCTGTTGCTATGGATTGCGCCTGATCGGCATTTTCTTTGGCAAGCACCAGAATGACATCCAAAACTTCGCCGGATTTGTGCGACAGGGATGTTGTTTCCTCCACCACGAAGCTGGCCTTGTCCATGGAAGAGATGCTCTGCCTGGCGGCGGTTTGCATACCGGAGATATTTTCGCCCACCTGCTTGGTGGCGCCTATGGTCTTTTCAGCCAGCTTGCGCACTTCATCCGCCACCACGGCAAAACCACGGCCAGCCTCGCCAGCCCGCGCCGCCTCAATGGCGGCATTGAGCGCCAACAGGTTGGTCTGGTCAGCGATATCGTTAATGACGTCCATGATCGCGCCGATGCTGTCAGCCTGTTTGCCTAGGGCCGTCAGATCAACCTTCATGGTCTGCGTCTGCTCATGCACATGGTTAACCGAATCAATGACCTGCCGGACAAGAGTGGCGCCCTGCCCTGCCTCCTGCTGCGTTTTGACAGCATTGGAAGCAGCCTGCCCAGAATTGCGCGCCACCTCAACAATGGAGGCGGACATCTGCTCCATGCCGGCAGAGGTGTCTGTCATGCGTTGCCGCTGGATTTCCGCAGCATTGGATATCTGCTCAGACTGAGCCGCCAGCTCTTCCGTGCTGGAGGCAATGCGCGCAACAACGCCTTCAATCTGGCTGGCAGCCTGCAAAATACCGCGCTGGGTGGCCAGTTCCGCTTCTTTGCGGGCTTCCTCCGCCTCGGCAACCGCTTTTTGCGCGCGCTCGGCTTCGGAGAGGGCGTGCCGCTCCTTTTCTTCTGTCGTACGGATCATGTCTTTCAGACGCGCAACCATGTTGCGCAGGGCATCGGCAAGTGTCCCCACTTCGTCCTTGCTCTTGATATCAAGGGTTTCATCAAGATTACCCTCGGCAACCGCTGCGGCAAAAACAACGCCCTTGCCCAGCGGCTTGAAGATCAGCATGGACACCAGAAAATGCACCATCAGGGCAGACAGCACCAGGGCAACAATTGCGGTTATGGCACTGGAGTGCAGATTGGCGGTGGAGTCACGCTGAATTTCCTCAAGCGGCTTGTACGTCCACACTTTCCAGCCAAGCCCCGGAATAATATACAGGCTCCCCTCAAACACCCTGTCTCGGCTGGTGAACTGGATGCGGCCGTTCTGCTGCAACCCGCTATATTTTTTCATATCCGGGATAACTTCCCACAGGCTTTTGCCAATGCGCTTGTCATCCCGATTGGCCATGATGTAGCCATCGGCCCGCGTCAGAAAAATGTTGTCAAACTCAAGAACATGATTGGTAAAATTGGTTATGTCCGTCAGGCCAAGGTTGATGCAGAGCGTGCCCGCCATCTTGCCGTTATCTATCAAAGGTACGCCCACAGCCATAACCGTTGCGCCGATAGACGAGGTATAAGGGGTTGTTACAACCCGCTTTTCGCCATTAAACATGCGCACAAACCACTCGCGGCCAAGGCTCTTGGCGTTGAAATTTTTGATCGCGCCCTTATCATTATGCGTTTCGCCGCTGTCAAAAGCATAATAGGCTTCAACAAGGTTTACCTGCTTAAGCAATTGTTTCAAAATATTGCGTTTATATTCATAAAGTTCATCCGGGGAAGCACCCACAGGATTCGTCAGCATGCGCGAGCTCAGCTCAAGCACATTGAAATACACGTCCATCTTTTCCGAAACAGCCTTGCCCACCGCCTGGGACATGGTGTCCAGCTGCTCCATTTCAGAGTCGTATGACGAGCCACAGAAACTCCGGTACGAGCTGTAGGCCATCGCAATGATGACCAGCGAAAAGAATGCGACTACGCTTAGGAGGATTTTATTTTTTGCACTCATTGCCACGTCACGTTCTCCTTATTGAGCATCAACTTATTTTCAACTAAACACTGCAATAGTATCGAATGCTCGCTAAAATTCTTTAGAGTCAACCATTAAACACTATATAATTTTTTTATTCAGTCAATGCTGTTGCAAAAATACAGCAAAAATATCTCCACAAGTTGTAATTTTGCAACATTACGTTGCAAAAATGCAACACAAAACAACGACAGATCATCACATCAAAGCCGCATAAAATAGCCATTTTCCACATGCACAATTAAAATATTTAATACAATCCCTCAGCATCCGCGTATAATAAAGAGGCATGGGATCAGAATCGCTATCAACGGCAGAAGAAATAATGAGGAATGAGAAAAGACATCAGCTATTCGTGACACGGAGCCATGCGGCTTGTGCACTGAGCGACACTTTTATATGGTGCGGTGCGAGCATGCCGCAGCGCAATCAATACAGCCTTGCAGACAGGATGCGGAAATGAGTGTGAGTGTACTTTGGGGATTATTTATTTCTGCATTTGTGGCAGCATCGATCTTTCCGGCGCAGTCAGAGCTTTTTCTGGCAGGAGCACTGGCAAAAGACTACGCGCCACTGTGGGCAATGATCGCCGCCGCCAGCATTGGCAACACACTGGGGTCTGCCACCAACTGGCTGCTCGGGCGGTTCTTCATCCATTATCAGGATCGCTCGTGGTTTCCCATAAAACGCAGCAGCCTTGCTAGGGCCGAAGCGTGGTATGGCAAATACGGGCGCTGGTCGCTGCTTCTGAGCTGGATGCCCATTGTGGGCGACCCCATTACTCTTGTAGCGGGGATTCTTCGCGAGCCATTCCCCTCATTCATCGCCATTGTCGCTGTGGCAAAAACGGCCCGCTATATCGTGGTTGCCCTGATCACCTTGCAATTCACCTGAGGATGAAGAATAGCGGCTTGAAGCAGGCCGAGCTATACAGAATTACTGTGCCAACGCGTGCGCCAATCAGTGCCAACCGCCCCGCGATCATGCAAAACAGGCAGGGGGGTGACAGGTGGATGACTGGCAGGCAACCAAACAGATATTTTGCCCCAAAAACAAAAAAGGATGTCACATGAAAAAACATGTAACATCCTGATTTATTTATGGCGCGCCCGAGAGGAATCGAACCCCTGACCAAGAACTTAGAAGGTTCCTGCTCTATCCAACTGAGCTACGGGCGCACATGACAAAGGCGCAGTGCCCTGCCGTGTGGCGGCCAATATAGTGATAGCGCCCCACTGCGTCAAGCGTTCCCGCGCATTCAGGCATACACGCTTCTGCGGCGGGGTTTGCGTGATGGCGCAATTTTTTACGCAAGCATCGGGCAAGAATTGCGTGGTTTTTGCCTGTGCACGCCCGCTGACAGACAGCGCGCTTTGCGCTACCATATATAAATGAGCAACACGTTCAGCACTCCCGCAGATATCCAGCGCCATCTGGACAGCCTGGGGCTTTTTCATATGGATATGGGCCTGGGCCGCATGCGCCGGGCTTTGGCCGCCCTTGACCTGACTCGCCCACCCTTTGTGGTGGCTCAGGTGCTCGGCACCAACGGCAAGGGATCAACATCGTCCTTTCTTGCTTCCCTTGCTCTTGCTCACGGCTGCCGGGTAGGCCTCTACACCTCGCCGCACTTTGTCAGCCCCACTGAGCGCATCCGCATTGGCGGGCCCAATGACGCCGCCTGCGCCCCATGGTCTGCGGATGATTGGGTTGAACCAGCCAATCAGGTCATGGCCGCCGCGCCCGATCTGACCTATTTTGAATTTCTTACGGTGCTGGCCCTGCTGGGTTTTGCCCGCAAGGGCGTGGAGCTGGCCGTGCTTGAAGCTGGCCTTGGCGGCAAACACGACGCCACAACCGCCGTTGCCGCCGACCTCATGTGCTATGCGCCCATTGCCCTTGACCACAAGGACATCCTTGGCCCCACCCTTGCCGACATTGCGTCAGACAAGGCCGCAGCCATACGCAGCGCCGCGCCCGTATGCAGTGTTGCGCAGTTTCCCGAAGCCGCAAAAATTCTTGAAAGCGCGGCCCGCAGCCATAACGCACCCTTCATCAGGGCTTGCCCGGTTGCCGCCGATACCTGCCTTGGGCTCAGCGGCCCTCACCAGCGCGCCAACGCAGGTCTGGCCCTCACGGCATGGCGCGAGCTTGCCCCCATGCTGGGCAAAAGTGCGGACGACACCCCGGCGCAGGCTCAAGGGCTGGCGCAAGCCTTTATGCCGGGCCGCTTGCAGCGGGTGCCGGGTACAGATCAGTATCCACCGCTGCTGCTTGACGGCGCCCACAATCCGCACGGCATGGCCGCGCTGATCAAGGCCCTGCGCGCCGAAGGTCTGCAACCCGCCGGAGCGGTGTTTTCCTGCCTTGCAGACAAAGACTGGCTGCCTGCCGCCCAGATGCTCAAGCACTATCTGGGCGAAGCCCCCATGTTTGTGGTTACGTTAGGCAACCACCGGGCCGCAGCGGCGCAAGACATAGCCGCCGCCTGCAATGCCCTGCCCCCGGCCACGGCGCAGGCCTTGCCCGAAGGCCCTCAAGGCTTGGCAAAGGCGCTTGAACTGGCGCGCGCCCTGCCCGCCGCCACTGAAGCCCGCCCGGTGCTCATGACGGGTTCGCTGTACCTGCTTTCGGAATTTTTTACGCAGCAACCCCAATGGCTGCTGCAACCGCAGCTTCAGTAGGCGCAGGCAAACCCTCCGCTGACGCGGCTTATGGTGCAGCATGGCAGACAAAGCCCAAGCCGCCGTGCTCGCGCATTTTTTATTTTTTGCGGTAAACGCAGTATAAAGGACGCCCATGCAAAATCTTTTTCGCGCCATTCCCGCCGTAGACGCCAGCATTGCCGCGCTGCACCGCGCGGATGCCGCACTGGGCGACAGCCAGCAAACACCGCGCGCTTTGCTGCGCGATCTTGTGGCCGCATATTGGGATATTCGGCGGGATGACGTCCGCGCCGGACGCTGCACCACCCCCGAAGACCTGCACATTGAACGCCAGTTGCCAGGCCTGCTGGCCTTTGTGCAGCGCGGGCTGCGCCCCCGTTTCCGGTCAGCGCTCAACGCCACGGGCGTTGTGGTGCATACCAACATGGGGCGCTCCGTACTGGCCGAAGAAGCCCGAGAGGCAGTGCTGCGGGCAGCTACCGGCTACTGCAATCTGGAACTGAATCTCGCCACAGGTGGCCGGGGTAGCCGTCACGCACTGGTGGAAGAACTCATTTGCCGCGTCACCGGGGCCGAAGCGGCCCTTGTGGTCAACAACAATGCCGCCGCCGTGCTGCTGGTGCTCGACACCTTCTGCAAAGGCGGCGAAGTTATTGTTTCACGCGGCGAGCTGGTGGAGATAGGCGGCAGCTTCCGCATTCCTGAAGTAATGGAAAAAAGCGGGGCCACCCTGCGCGAGGTGGGGGCCACCAACCGCACCCACCTGCACGATTACCGCGCCGCCATCAACGAAAACACCCGCGCTCTCATGCGCGTGCACACGTCCAACTACCGGATTGTAGGCTTTCATGCCGCCGTGGCCCTGCCCGAGCTGGCGGAACTGGCGCGCGAGCACAACCTGCCGCTCATTGAAGACCTCGGCAGCGGCAGTCTTATGGATTTTTCTTCCTGCGGCCTTCCCAACGAACCCACCGTGCCGGAAGTGCTCTCGCAGGGCGCGGATATCGCAACTTTTTCGGGCGACAAAGTGCTTGGCGGCCCTCAGGCCGGCATCATCACCGGGCGCAAGAGCATGGTGGAAAAGCTCAAAAGCAATCCGCTCACGCGGGCGCTACGCTGCGACAAGCTGTGCCTCTCCGCCCTTGAGGCAACCCTGCGCCTGTACCTTGACCCGGAAAAAGCCCGCAAGAGCGTGCCAACCCTGCGCATGATAACCTGCCCACCCGATGAACTGGCCAAGGCTGCCCGCAATCTGGCAAACCGCCTGCGCAAGGGGCTTAATGCAGACAGCACCCTGTGCGAGGTAGGCTTGCGGGAGGATGTGTCGCGCGTGGGCGGCGGCGCGTTTCCGCAGTACGACCTGCCCACGACCCTGGTGCGGATCAGGCCCACGGCATGCAGCCCCACGGCCCTCAAGGCTGCCCTGCTTGAAACGGTTCCCCCGCTCATAGGGCGGCTGGAAGACGACGCCTTCTGCCTTGACCCGCGCACACTTGATGTCAAAGAATACCCCGAGGTACTGCGCGTCCTGCGTCAGGCGCTGAACGCTGCAAACCCTCAACAGGCATAATACGCGAAACACATAGCGTGATATAAAAGGAACAGCATCATGGAAAAGAATCTTGCCTACAAGCCCAAAAGCATCTGGGACAACGCCGACGCCAAAACCCGCAAGGACATGGAAGCCCTGACCCAGCGCTATATCGACTTTATCACCCACTGCAAGACCGAGCGCGAAACAGTGGAATACGTGCGCCAGCGCCTTGCCGAGCATGGTTACGCGGAAGATTTCAGCGGCGACCGCGTTATGCGGTCCCTGCGGGGCAAGGCCATTTTTGCGGCCCGCAAGGGTGCACTGCCCCTGAGCAAGGGGCTTTCGCTGCTGGCCGCCCACGCCGATACCCCGCGCCTTGATTTCAAGCAGCGCCCGCTCATCGAGCAGCCCGGCGTTGCTCAGGCCAAGACCCACTACTATGGCGGTATCCGCAAATATCAGTGGCTGGCGCGCCCCCTGGCCCTGCACGGCGTTATCGTGCGTGAAAACGGCGAAACCCTCACGGTGACCATTGGCGAAAAGCCCGGCGAGCCTGTGTTCTGCATTGCCGACCTTTTGCCCCATCTTGCCCAGAAGCAGGTTACCCAGCCGGTCAGCGAAGCTTTTGAGGCCGAAAAACTCAATATCATTCTGGCCCACAGCACACCCAAGGCTGGCAAATCCAGCAAGGACGATGCGCCCAAAGACCCCATCAAAACCCAGCTGCTTGAACTGCTGCACAAAAAATACGGCATTTGCGAAGAAGACCTCATCACTGCCGAACTTCAGGCTGTGCCCGCTGGCCCGGCCCGCTTTGTGGGCTTTGACAAGGCCATGATCGGCGGCTACGGGCAGGACGACCGCATCTGCGTGTTTACCGCGCTAGAGGCCCTGCTTGAGGCCGAAGCCACAGGCCACAGCATGGCTGTTATTTTCTGGGACAAAGAGGAAATTGGCTCGGACGGCGCATCTGGCGCGGCCTCGCGCTTTATGCAGTATTGCGTGGAAGACCTCACCCGCGCGTGGGAAAAGGACGTTCAACCCTCGCATGTGCTGCTTGAAACCCGTGCCCTTTCTGCCGATGTTTCCGCAGCGCTGGATCCCGATTATCAGGATGTGCACGAAAAACAGAACGCCGCCCTGCTGGGCTACGGCCCGGTATTTTCCAAGTTCACCGGTTCGCGCGGCAAGTACGGTGCAAGCGAGGCCGACGCCGAATTTTTCGGCGCGTTGCGCGGGCTTTTCAACGGCAAGGGCATCGCATGGCAGAGTGCGGAGCTTGGCAAGGTCGACCTTGGCGGCGGCGGCACCGTGGCCCTGTTCCTTGCAGCCTATGGCATGCAGGTTATTGACCTTGGCCCTGCCATCCTGTCCATGCACAGCCCCTTTGAACTGGCAAGCAGCGCTGACCTCTTCGCCACCAAGCAGGCCTTCCGCGCATTTCTGGAAGCCCAGCTATAGCCCCGGCAGGCCCGGGCAGCGGACATCTGAACAACAAACGCTTCCCGCCCCGGCTGCATAAAGCCACATAGATAACAGACTGCCCTTGCGGGCTGGCGAAAAAATCAGCCAGCCCGCAAGGGCAGTCTATGTATGGCATGTGCGGATGCGCTCTATTTTTTATGCAGACTGCGCAGCGCTCTTTTGCAGATGCGCGCGGTCGCCTTGCCCGGATTTTGCGCGAGCCACGCGTCACAGAGCGCGCTCACCCACTGCGGCTGAGATTTGGCGGCATCATTGAGCCAGTTACCCACGCTGTCCTGCACATAGGTGGAGGGGTCGGCCCGCAAGGGTTCAAGAACAGGCAAGCCAAGCGCCGGATTCTCCTTGAGGATAGTCAGGTGGGCGCACCACACGCCGCGCGGGCGGGTGCTTTCGCTGGCAAAACGGCGCACCCTTTCCGAGGGGTCGGCGGTCCAGCCTGCAAGGTGGCGTATGGAGTGTTCCGGCTGCTTTGCCAGATGAGGCCGCACAGCCATCCATACCCATTCGCGCACGCCAAAATGTGCATCATCCGCGAAGGGACGCACGGCTTCCAGCAGATTTTCCAGCGGCTCCGCTGGAGAATGCAGGGCATGCTCGTGCGTTAGAGCATAGCATATCCAGCCCCGAACAGTATCCGACCTGTGCGCGGCAAGCCTTGCCAATCCCTGCGCGCCCACGGCCCGGTGTACCAGCTCGCCAGCCAACAGCATGCGCTTTGAAATCCCAAGGGATGCGGCAGCGCGCATTTCGCCCAGCAATGCGGCATCAGCCTGCGGCAAAGCCGCAGCCATCAGGGCGGCAAAATCCACCGCCAAGCCCTCTGCCAGATTTTTTGAAGCATCCTGCCCGCTGTTGAGCTGGGCCAGACGCGTGGAAGAAATGGTCATGGCACTCCCGGCGACATCAAGGCTCAAGGTATGCAAAGACCTGCGTCAAACTGGCGCAGGTCTTTGCAAATCAAAATTATTGCCACAAAAGTCAAATGCATGATGCAGCACTGTTACCCCAAACGGGCGCGGCAGCCTCACCAGCCTACGCGCTGCGCCCCATACCCTCAGCCCGTGTAACCAGCTTGCCAATGTCCGAAACAATATGTTGCAGCGGACACTTATCGGGCGTTCTAGCATAAATGCTACACACGGCTCCCCTGTCTTCATCGTAGGGAAGCAAAAACTTGGGGCCAACACCTTTCTGAACCCATTCAGGATTGATGCCCTTTTTCTTCAGCAAGCTGAGTAGCCACTTGGAAGGGATGGCCAGCCGCTTTTTGGAATCAGAAATGCAGGATTGAGAAACATCAAAAAACTGCGCAAGTTCCTGTTGGGTTCTGCATTGGGTGACATTCTTGATACGATCCATAATGGCCATATACTCAAATACCTTTCCACTCATTTGAAGAGCCTCCTCTGTACGCTGTTAGCGTGCAAAATGCCCGGAATTATCAACGTCTTGAAACGAAGGAACCGGGTGCGGCGAGCGGATGCTCAGATGCGCGTTTATTGTGCTGGCCAAGATGTGGCAAACCCATAAAAACGGACGCGAGGATGCTTTTCTGAAAGGGAGCGGTCTGGACAGTGGAACAGGCCAACGGATTGTTGCACAATGAATAGTGCAACAGCCGGGAGAACTGACATAGACTCCGTGCAGCCATCACAGTTGCCTAAAAAGCCGTGACAATACGCCAACGCTTCGTAGCCCTGCAGGTCGCAACCGGGTTTTGGTGAGGCAGAAATAAAATTTCAGCCCCAAGGGGAGAGTAGGGGGAACCCACATGCGGTTCCCGTGCACATTAAGCCAACCCAGCGGAACCAAATTATCGCAACTCTGGAGAGACTGACTGTGTACGCCTCAAGAAATACTCACAACATGAGATAAGTCAAGGAGTTTAATTATCAGGTATGCGTGTTTTTGGCCGCGCATAGGGCTGAAATATCCGCGCAATCAGGCAAGGCTGCGTGTAAAATTAATGAGATATGAAAGAAAAATATCTGACATTAGAACAATAAAAATGCACGGTTTCAAAAACAACCGTGCAGACCAGAAAGGCCGAAGCAGCTTTCAACCGCTTCGGCCCCATATGCTTCTGAAATTTTCAACCAAGTCCGTCAGCATCGCTGCTGGCGGCAAAAGGCCTGTTAGCCAGCCCTAGCGCGCCAGCAGCACCCAGGCGGGCCCCTTGGCGTCCAGATGGCTTGCCACGTAGTTGGCGCGCTGGTCGCCGCCGCAGAAAATATCTATGCGGTTACGCTTGATGGCTCCGCCCACGTCCTGGGCAAGGCCAATGCCGCGCAGGGGCATCTTGCCCTTGGTTTCATCCGGAATATTGACGCCGTAGGCCACAATGGAGCCGAGCGGGATAAAGCCGCGATCCGTTGCGAGCGTCAGCCAGTCGTCCACCTGGTAGCCCATGGCTCCCGTGGGGCCGCGCATGCCGTATTTAAAGAAGACATAGCTCGGGTTATCATTGAGAATTTCGCGCACACGGCCGGGATTGTTTTTGAACCACTCGCGCTGTTCAAAAATATCGCCGCGCCTGAGCAGGCCTTTTTCGCGCATGATGCGGCCAGAGCTTTTGTATTTGTGCCCGTTCTGGCCCGCGTAGTTAACGTAGGCTTGAGTGCCGTCGTCAAAAATCAGGCGGCCAGAACCTTGGATTTCAAGAAAAAACACGTCAACAGGGTCTGCGGCCCAAGCCAGTTCCAGCCCCTTGCCCGCCAGCACCTGCTTTTCTTCGATGGTGCGGCGGTCATAGTACTGCCCACGCTTGGCAATGACCTTGTTCAGATCCGGGGGCAGGCCATAGATGGCCTGGGTGTACCCCGGTTTGCGGGTACGGCTGGCGGGGACGGCAGGCTCGTAGTAACCGGAATAGTTGATGCCGCCCGTCACTTCCGCCCAGCGAAAGTTTGCCAGCAGCAGCTCCGGTTCTTTGTCCAGCCGGGGCAAAAGTTCCTGCAAACGCTCAAGCGTACGCGACAGGTCGCCCCACGTCACGGTCAGGCCGGGGCGCTGCACAGCGATGGCGTCCTTGGGCTTGCTGTTGACGTAACGCAGCGACTTACGCACACTGGGGGCCATATCCTTCCAGCTTGTCAGATCCTGACTGGCAGGAATAAGATTGCTCACAAAAAATTCCGGGCTTTCAAACCCCACCGGCGGCAGGGTTCTTTCCACCACTGGCGGTGGGGCCTGCTTGGCGCAGGCAAACAAAGCCATTGTAACCGCCAGCAGAAGCAACAGGCGCAACATGCCGCCTGCACGGTTTGCAAATCCGCTGCAACAACGCCCGGAAAACGCGTAACAAGGAGCCGTTTCGTGCATGACCAATTTCCCACCCCTGATATTTGGATGCCGCACCGCGTGTCGTATGGTGAAACAGACACGATGGGCGTGCTTTATTATGCGGAATATCTGCATCTCTTCGAGCGGGCGCGCAGCGAATACATTCGCCGTTGCGGCATGAGCTATGCGGAAGTTGAAAAGAAAGGCCTTATCCTGCCTGTGCGCGAGGCCCAGTGCCGTTACCGCTCATCCGCCCGCTATGATGACCTTGTACTTGTGCGCGCTGGCATAGCCGAATGGGCGCGCGCATCCCTGCGCTTTGTATATGAGATATGGAACGAGGACAAGACGAGACTTCTGGCCACGGGCATGACCCAGCATGCGCTGGTCAATCACGAAGGTCGCCCCGTTCCTGTGCCGGACTGGTTCCGTAATCTCACCTTTACGGAGTAACCGCCAGCCTTCTCCCCTGCCTGCGATGATGCCGAGCCACGCTGCCGCATGAATGTCGGTTCGATCTGCCGCCGCAATCACTTGCGGCGGCAGAAAAATATTTTTTCTAAGCCCTTAACGGTGCCTGCTCCCGATGGGGCCGGGGTTAGCCCGCAGCTGCTTGCGCGCGGCACGGGCGTCTTCCAGACGTCGCAGCCTTTCAAGGCGTCCCTCCTCCTCATCGCGTCGCACCGCAGGCAGCCGCTTCTGCCGCACAGGCCGCGCACTACTGAAACGGCGCGCAAGATGCGGCAATTCAGGGGGCACATCGGCTGCAGGGTCCCCAAGGGGGCAATACGGCGCGCTGGCGCTCTCCCCTCCACCAAGGTACATGGCCAGCCTCGCACTGAGCGCGCGCATGAGCGGCACAAGGTCTGTATATTCCTCGTTCAGGCCCAAACCGTTAAGATGCCACCGCCCATGCCCGTGGACAACCTTGCGCATCCCTTTAAGCTCCCGCTCGCGCATGCTCAGGCTGATGCGCACCTCGCCCTCGGGCAAGTGCAGCACAAGGGCCTCGCCCTGCGCTTCGCCCTGCCCCCTGGCGAGAGACTCAAGCCGCATACCGGGCGGATTGCCAGCCAGCCGCAAAAGATCTTCCAGCCCGGCGCGGGCTACGCGCAGGTGTTCGCTGGAAGCCATATTTTTTTGATCTTCCTGAATTTTTTCTTCCATCTGGCGAATGCGCTCAAGGCATTGTGCGCGCTCGTCCTCAAGCGTGGTCAAACCACGCTTCATCAGCCGCACGCAAAAAACCACAGCCGCCAAAAAAATCGCACCAGCGCCAGCCCATTCCCATAGCGCCATGGTCGCTCCCTCCGCCTGCTCCAATATATCCGAATAACTGTCACAGTGGCGGCCTCTGCTGTCAAGCGTTAAGCCTTACATTAAAAGTCGCGGCCTCTTTCCTTTTTTGCGACAAGCCTGTAACGTGGGAACCAATAGCAGATGGAAGACTTGTTCCTTTCCCTAGTTTCGTTCACCAGGCCGCCAAGGGCGCGCCATATCGCTTACGAAGGGAGAAAACCATGCCTACTCCACTGGAAATGCAACGCACGTTCGCCATCGTCGGAACCGGCGGTTGCGGCAAAACATCCCTGGCAGAGATGCTTCTCTACAAGGCCGGGGCGGTGAATCGCCTGGGGGCTGTAGAAGACGGCACCACATGCCTTGACTACGAACCCGAAGAAACCCGCCGACGCGGCTCCGTTCAACCCTCCTGCGCAACATATCTCTGGAATAAAAACCGCCATTTCCTTCTGGATATCCCCGGTGACGGCAACTTTACAGGCGACATGGAATGCCTGCTCAAGGGCGTGGACAGCGTTGTTTTTGTGCTGGACGCCGTGGACGGAGTGCGCCCCCTTGCCAAAAAGTTCTGGAATCTGGTCCGCGCAGCCGGATTGCCCTCCATTATAGTGGTCAACAAGGTTGACCGCGACCGCGCCGATTTTCAGATGGCCCTTGACGGACTCTCGGGCCTGAACGTCAAGCCCGTTGTGCTGCAATTGCCCATTCGCCAGGGCGAATCCTTTGTGGGTGTTGCCGATGTGCTGACGGGCAAGGCCCGCATGTTTGGCGAAAACGGCGCCGTCGCAGAGGCTGAAATTCCTGCCGCCCTGGCTGACGATGTCAGCCTGCTGCGCGATGTGACCGTAGAAAACATCGCTGAGAGCGATGAACAGCTCATGGAAAAATATCTGGAAGAAGGCATTCTTTCAGAAGATGACCTCAAGACAGGCCTGCGCTCGGGTGTGCTCAAAGGCGAGCTTACGCCGGTGCTGGCCTGCTCGGCCCTTGAAAACAAGGGCGGCGAATCCGTACTGGCCGCCATTGAAACCCTGCTGCCCTCGCCCCTTGATCGCCCGCCCTTTGCGGGTCGCGATGGCGCAGAACGCGCCGCTGCCCCGGATGGGCCGGTGGCCTGCTTTATTTTCAAAACTTTGGCCGATCCTTTTTCGGGGCAGCTTTCCCTCCTGCGGGTTCTTTCCGGCACCATCAACGGCGACGCCACGCTGAAAAACTCCCGCACAGAAGAAAACGAACGCCTCAGCAACCTGCTGTACATTCAGGGCAAAACGCAGACCCCCTGCAAGGAGCCCATTGGCCCCGGTGCCATCGTGGCCGTTGCCAAGCTCAAGAACACCCGCACGGGCGACACCCTCTACGATGAAAAAGCCCCCTTTGCCCTGCCCATGCCCGCCCTGCCCCCGCAGCTCATCACCTATGCCCTCGCCCCCAAGGAAAAAGGGGAGGAAGACAAGGTCTACGCAGCCATCCAGCGGCTGCTGGATGAAGACATCACCCTGCGTCTGGGGCGCGACGAAGAAACCGGCGACATTCTGCTTTCCGGCATGGGGCAGTTGCATATCGAGCTTTCGGTCGAAAAGGCCAAACGCCGCTTCAAGGTGGATATCATCCTCAAAACGCCCAAGGTTCCCTACCGCGAAACCGTGCGCGGCAAATGTCAGGTACAGGGCCGTCACAAAAAGCAGTCCGGCGGCCGTGGTCAGTTTGGCGATTGCTGGATCGAGATGGAAGGCCTGCCGCGCGGTTCCGGCTATGTGTTTGAAGACGCCATCGTGGGCGGCGTTATCCCCCGCCAGTACGTTCCCGCCATCGACAAGGGCGTTCAGGAAGCCGCAGCTCGCGGATTTCTGGCCGGATGCCAGGTGGTGGACTTCCGCGTCAAGGTCTACGATGGCAGCTACCACACGGTAGACTCGTCAGAAATGGCCTTCAAGGTGGCTGGCTCCGTTGCTTTCAAAAAGGCCATGGAAGGCCTCAAGCCCGTGCTGCTCGAACCCATTGTGCTGCTCACCGTTTCCGTGCCCGATGAAAGCATGGGCGATGTCATCGGCGACCTTTCCTCCCGCCGGGGCAAGGTGCTGGGTTCTGATTCGCAGGGCGGCAGCACGGAAATCAAGGCCCACGTGCCCATGAGCGAAGTACTGCGCTACGCGCCCGACCTGCGCTCCATGACCGGTGGGCAGGGATTCTTCACCATGGAATTTGCCCATTATGAAGAAGCCCCGCAACCCGTGGCGGAAAAGGTCATTGCCGAGCATCAGAAACACAAGGCTGCCGAATAACCATTGGGGTGAGGCAGACCACCTCTCCCTCTTATAGATGACAAACCGGCTGTTTTCTGTAAAACAGCCGGTTTGCGCGTCTTTGCCGCAAGCAACATAATATGGAAAACATGGAACGCCCGCTCACAATACTCTGCACCCCCCTGCCCTCTGGCTCCAGTAAAGAGCTGGAAGGCTGGCGCTGTGCGCTTGAAGCGGCGCTGGAACCATGGCTGGACGACAGGCAGCTTGCCCATGTGCGCCGCTTTGGCCGCTCGCCAAACGGTCAGACCGAGGCTCGGGAGATGCGGCAGGACGTGCTGCGGGCGGCTTTGTCGCGGCTGCTCGCGCGCGCCCAACTGGTGACGCATGCCGCACAGCAGGCCAGAGCAATAAGTTCAAGCATCGCAGGGCCGCTGCCGCAACTGGGCATGGATACTCAGGGCCGCCCCCTGTTCACCGGTTGGCACGCGGCCTTCAGCCACAGCGGCGAGGCGGCCTTTTGCGCCCTTTGCCCTGCGCCAGCAGATGCCGCCGTTGCCCCTCATGCGCTGGATGCGGAATCGTTGCTTTCATCGCCGCCAGCCCTCAATGCCTTTGCCCCGGCAGAACTGCCCTGGCACGAGACCGGCCTTTCACAGCAGGGCATCAACCGTGAAGCCCTGCGCCGCTGGACAATCAAGGAGGCCCTGCTCAAGGCATCCGGTCTGGGGCTGGGCATGAATCCCGCCAGGATTCCCACAGGGAGGTTCGGCCAGCGGGCCGGGATCTGGCACGGGCCGATGGGCATCTTTTACTGGCGCAGCCTGCCCTACCCCGGACACTGGCTGTGCATGGCGCAACAGATGAACGCAGGAACAGACTTCCAACCTGAATTTTTACGGGCACTGGTGCTCCGTCAGACCCCGGCTACCCTGCTGCGCGCCCTTTCCGCCCTACGCCCGCGCGTCTGATCGGCCTGGGCAGACATTTCCTTGCAAGGCGAACGTTTTTACGGCACTCTCCGCCCATGCCGCGTTTTCACCTTGTCACGCTTTTTCCCGAATTTTTCGAGTCGCCCCTGTCCACCGCCCTCATGGGCCGTGCACGGGAGGCTGGCATTGTGGAATGCAGCCTTCATGACCCCCGACAGTTCAGCACAGACAAACACCGTCATGTGGACGACCGCCCCTACGGCGGCGGCCCCGGCATGGTCATGCAGGGCGAGCCTCTGGCCCGCGCCCTGCGCTCCATTGAGCGGCCCGGCCGCATGCTGTTCATGGCCCCCGGCGGACGCCCGCTGACGCAGGACATGGTGCGCGATCTTGCGCGCGAGGAAGACCTGACCATTGTTTGCGGCAGGTACGAGGGCATTGACGCGCGGCTGTTGCAGCTGTTTCCGCTTGAACCTGTGAGCGTGGGCGATATTGTGCTCAACGGCGGCGAAAGCGCGGCTCTTTCCGTGCTGGAGGCCGTGGCCCGCCTCATGCCCGGTTTTATGGGCAAGGAAGAATCCGGCGACGACGAAAGCTTTTCTCACGGATTGCTGGAATACCCGCACTATACGCGGCCAGAATCCCTGGAAGGTCTGTCGGTTCCCGAGGTGCTGCAAAGCGGCGACCATGCCCGCATCGCCCAGTGGCGCAGGCAGGAATCCGTGCGCGCCACCTTGCGCATGCGCCCGGAAATGTTGAATGAAGCGCCGCTCTATCGCGAAGACGTGCAAACGCTGGCTGAAACCCCACGTGACAGGCCGGGACGCAACCTTTCGTTCTGCCTTGTTCACTACCCGGTTTCCCTTGGGCCAAAAAAAATCGGCGCTTCCTCTTTGACAAATCTGGACATACACGATATAGCCCGAATTTCCCGCAGCTATGCGATGGGTTCCTTTTATCCGGTGACCCCTCTTCGCGACCAGTTGCGGGTACTGGAAGAAATTTTGCGTCACTGGACGCGGGGGCCGGGCGGTATCGGAAACGCCGACCGCGCTCAGGCCCTCGGCCTGGTGCAACCCGCGACTTCGCTTGAAGAAGCGGTGGCGCATATGACCGCGCAGCATGGAACGCGACCCAGACTGGTGGCTAGTTCTGCCGTCTGGCCTGCCAAGGGCAAGGCATCCCAACCGGGACGCATGCCCATGACTCCGCGTGACGTGCGGCGCTGGTGCGACCAGGGGCCGGTTATGCTCTGCCTGGGCACGGCGCAAGGGCTTGCGCCGGAGGTGCTCGAACAGTGCGAAGGCACTCTGAGGCCGGTGCGTTTTTTGGGCTACAACCATCTTTCGGTGCGCAGCGCGGCCGCCATTCTGGCCGACAGGATATTAGGCGACTACTACTGACGCAACACGGCGGCCTGAGCGCATCGGCGCCGCTTTGCAACGACGCAACAATCCGCCCGGATTTGCAAGGAGTTCACGATGGACATCATCAGGAAAATTGAACTGGAAAACCAGCGCATGGATCTTCCCGCGTTTCGCTCCGGCGACACGGTGAAAGTGCACCTGCGCATTGTGGAAGGCGAAAAAGAACGTATCCAGGTCTTCCAGGGTAACGTTATCCGCATCAAGCGCGGCACCACCAGCGCCACCTTTACGGTGCGCAAGGTTTCCGACGGCGTGGGCGTGGAACGTATTTTCCCGCTCAACTCGCCCTTCATCGACCGCGTTGAGCTGATCACGCAGGGCCGCGTGCGCCGCAGCCGCCTGTACTACCTGCGTGCCCTCAAGGGCAAAGCCGCGCGCATCAAGCCGCGTGGCCGCTTCTGATCCTTTTTTAGGCATCAGAATCGCAGCGAGCGTTTTTACGGCGCGCCAGGGCATGCAGGCAACTGCAAAATCCCTGGCGCGCTGTTCGCGCGTCTTTAGAACAGTTAGCGCTTGAAATACTCGGTTACGGCAGGCAAAGCTGCCTGCTCGCTTTTTGTGGCAAGGATTTTCAAAAAAATTCTTGCAGAGCAGTTAACACATTTCATTTATAAACTGCTCTAAACCGACGCGCTGACCATCACGTATTGACCATAGGGTCGCGGCCCTTGCTGCGCAGCGGAGAAATCATGGGCAAAAAAGCAATGAGCCGCCCGGCAAGGCCGCGCAACCAGCAGGCACAGGCGAGCCTTGTCCAGCTGGTGAGCACCTTGAGCGCCCCGCTGCCCCAGGATGATTCTCCCCTTTTGCAGGCAAGCAGCCAGACAGGCCCACAAATTTTTACCGCTGGCATAGACGAGGCCGGTCGCGGTTGTCTGGCCGGGCCGGTAGTAGCCGCTGCGGTCATATTGCCGGAGTGCTACGACCTGCCGGGCCTCAACGATTCCAAGGCATGCAGCGCCAAAACCCGCGACATGCTCGCCCCGCGTATACGCCAGTGCGCGGTGGCCTGGGGTCTGGGTGTGGTGTGGCCCGCCCGCATTGACGCCATCAATATTTTACAGGCCACTTTTGAAGCCATGAGCAGGGCCGTGCGCTGCCTGCGCTGCGCGCCCGCGCATCTGCTCATCGACGGCAACAAGACCGTACCCGGCGAGGTTTTTGCCTTCTACTGGCGCAAGGGGCATACAGCCCCCCTGCCCTCGCAGCGCTGCATTATTGGCGGCGACGCCAGCGAACCGGCCATCTCCGCCGCGTCCATCCTTGCCAAAACTTACAGGGATAAGCTCATGACCCGGCTGGAAAAACGCTGGCCCGGCTACGGCTTTGAAGCCCACAAAGGCTATGGCACAGAGGATCATTACGAAGCCCTGCGCCGCCTAGGGCCCTGCCCGCAGCACCGTCTGACCTTTCGGGGCGTTTTACCCGAAAAGCCAAGCCCGCAGCAGGGCAGCCTGTTGTGAAGCCACGCTGGCTGCAAACGCTTTTTGGCGGCAAGGATGAACCAGCCGCCGCCCCGGCCCATCTGAACCTTGGGCGCAAAGGCGAGGAAGCCGCGCGCAAGCTGCTGCAACGCAGCGGCATGGAACTGCTGGACTGCAACTGGCGCAGCGGCAGGCTTGAACTCGATATTGTCTGCCGCGATGGCGACACCATTGTTTTTGTCGAAGTAAAAACCCGCAGCAGTTCAACCTACGGCGGCCCCGCCGCCGCACTGACCTCTGCCAAGCAGCGTACCCTGTGCCGGGCGGCCAGGGCGTGGCTTGCGGCCCACGATGCATGGAGCAGCCCCTGCCGGTTTGATGTGGTCTGCATTGTGCGCGAGGGCGATACCCTGCACCTGGAGCACTGCCGCCATGCCTTTGAATGCGAACCGTCTGTGGATAGTGGCAACGCCACTTGGCAACCCTGGTGATCTTTCGCCTCGTGCGCGCGAGGTGCTGGCGAGCGCCGATCTTGTGCTGGCCGAGGATACCCGCCGCACTGCCCGCCTGTTGCGCGATTGCGGCATTGAAGCCCGCCGCCTGCTGAGTTTTTACGATCACAACGAGGCCGAGCGGCAGGAGGGCGTATTGCGCATGCTGCGTGAAGGCCAGACCGTTGCCCTTGTCTCCGATGCCGGAACGCCGCTCTTGGCTGATCCCGGCTACCGTCTGGTGCGGGCCTGCCGCAAGGAGGGCCTTGCCGTATCCCCCCTGCCGGGGCCTTCGGCTCCCGTAACGGCCCTTTCCGCCGCTGGCATTCCCCCGCTGCCGCACAGTTTTCTGGGATTTCTGCCGCGCGATGCCGCAGGGCGCGACGCCCTTTTTGCCGCCTTTACCCATGTGCCGGGCGCGCTCATTTTTTTTGAGCGCAAGGATCGTCTCAAGGAAAGCCTCGCTCAGGCCGCGCGCATTCTTGGCCCCCGCGAGGTGGCCGTGTGCCGGGAATTGACCAAGGAACACGAGGAATTTATAGTAGGCCGTCTGGAAGACAGCGACCTGCTGCCCGATGAACTGCTGGGCGAAATCACGGTTGTTGTAGGCCCGCCGGAGCAGGCAGAGCGCACCCCAAGGGAAGATGTGCTGCTGCTGGCCCAAGAAGAACTTGCTCAGGGCGGCAAACCTCGTCAGGTTGCCCGCAGGGTGCAGGATGCCGTGCGCGGCTGGTCGGGCAAGGAAATTTACGCCCTGCTGACAGGCACGGAACAGGCGGAGCCGGAAGCTTAGGGTCTGTTCACTCCATGGCTCTTTTGCTCTCTGCAAGACGGGCTTTGCATCAGGCCAGCAGTTGCGCACGTTGCGGAAGCAGTTTGCGACAGCAGATCATGGCTGAGTGTTCATAAGGCGGCGCTTTCCTTTTGAATGCGCCCTCGCCGCAACTGCCAAACCGGCATGCCACGGGGTTGCCATGTATCCTACACGCGTTGTACTTGCCTGCCTGGCGCGCACAGGCTGCATCAATGCAGCCATGACCGCCCGGGGGATGCAGCAGATAGGCCTGGCCTACGTGCTGGAGCCGGCCCTGCGCGAACTGTATCCCGAACCGCAGGCCTTTGCCCGCGCCATGAGCCGTTACGCGGGGCACAGCAACACCCACCCCTTCATGATTCCCCTTTTCGTGGGCATCCTGCTCTCGCTTGAGCAGGCCATCGCCAAGGGGGCGCTGCCGGAAGGCGCGCTGAATTCCGTGCGCGAAACTCTGGCCACAACCCTTTCCGCCCTGGGCGACTCATTTTTCAGCGGCACATTGCTGCCCCTGTGGTCGCTGCTCAGCATCAGCCTGCTGCTGGCGGGCTTTACCAACATTGCCATGCTGCTGGCGGTGATCCTGTTCGGTTCCCTGCTGCTGTTCAGGGCCATCTGTTTTGTTTCCGGCCTGCGGTACGGGCTGACCACGCTCGCCCGCCTGCGCAAGCTCAACCTCATCAACTGGGTGGACAGGCTCAAGATGGTCAATGCCGCGCTGGCCGCACTGGTTATCTGGCATCTGCCCATCAGCACCATGAAGCCCTTTCCCTGGACAGCCTACGCCATGGGCGCAGCAGCGGTGCTTGCCGCCGCATGGCTCGTGGGGCGAATGCGCCTGCCAAGACTGCTGCTTTGGGCTGTGACAACAGGAGCCCTTATTCTCGTGGACTTGGGCTTCATAGGCATGTAGAATATACGTGTTTTTCGGTAGTGGACACGCTTTGTCCCCCTTTGGCCGATAAAACGCTCATTAAGGTAGGATGATGGAAGAAGCCATTGAACAAACGCCGCGAGGACTGGCGCTACGGGTATGCATTGGCCTGCGCAACGGCCTGCACGCCCGCCCGGCGGCCCGTCTGGCGCAAGAGGCGCAGCGCTATGCCTCAGATATACTGCTTGTCAGCGACACCGGCGAAGTAGACGCCAAAAGCATGCTCGACATACTTTCTCTTGCGCCGCCCGCCAATGCGGAACTGACCCTGGTGGCTCAGGGTGACGATGCCCGCGAAGCTCTTTGCGGCCTGGCCCAATTTTTAACCAACCTACAGGACTGACATGGCCCGCGCGGTACTTTTCGGCACACCTGTTTCGCCTGGCGTAGCCATAGGCAGGGTGCGCTTCATGCACAAGACACGGCAGGATGACGAACGCCGCATCACTGCCGCCGAAGTGGCTGCGGAGCAGGAGACCCTGCGCGCCGCCGCTGAAAGCGTGCGCGCCTCACTGGCCGCCACCATGGAAAATGTGCCGGAAGACCTTTCGGAATACCGCGACGTCATTGCCGCCCAGATGGAAATGGCCCGCGACCCCAAGCTGCTCAAGGCCGCGCTGGCCCGCATAGAAAGCAACCTTGTGTGCGCCTCGTGGGCGCTCAAACTCACGGTGGATGAACTGTGCGCGCTGTTCAGAAGTATGGACGACGCCTACCTGCGCGACCGCGCCCAGGATATCCGCGCCGTGGGCCTGCGCCTGCGCGAGCATCTGGCGGCAGACCCGGCCCACAAGGGAGAGGATGAAACCCCCGGCGTGCTGGTGGCGGAAGACCTCTCCCCCGCCGATGTCATGGAACTCAACCTTGACCTGGTGCTGGGCATTCTGACCGCAGAAGGCGGCCCCACCTCCCACACGGCCATTTTGTCGCGCGGGCTGCACATTCCCTGCCTTGCGGGCGTTACCGGGCTCATGGACATTGCCCGCGAAAACGAAACCCTGGTGGTGGACGGTCTCGGCGGCAGCGTACTGCTC
Organism: uncultured Desulfovibrio sp.; assembly: GCF_902477725.1. Classification (NCBI taxonomy): domain Bacteria; kingdom Pseudomonadati; phylum Thermodesulfobacteriota; class Desulfovibrionia; order Desulfovibrionales; family Desulfovibrionaceae; genus Desulfovibrio; species uncultured Desulfovibrio sp. The sequence continues at coordinate 83,760 of NZ_CABSIF010000012.1, forward strand.
AGCCCCGATGAGGCTGACGAGGCCCGCTTTACGGCCCGGCGCGAGGAATATACGGCGTGGGAAGACCTCACGCTCAAATCTGCCCGCTGGCCTGCCGAAATGTGCGATGGCGTACGAGTGGAAGTTCAGGCCAACCTTGAAGGCACCAATGAACTGTCAGCTCTTGCCCAGTGCGGTGCCGACGGCGTGGGCCTGTACCGCACCGAATTTGCCTATTTTACCGACCGCCTGCCGTCAGAAGAAGACCTGCTGGCAGAATACGCGGCAGTGGCACAGCGGGCCGCGCCGGATCGGGTGGTGTTTCGCACGCTTGACGTGGGCGCAGACAAGATGCTCCACGCGCAGGCAGTGCTCAAGGAGCCTAACCCGGCGCTGGGTTTGCGCGGCATACGTTTTTGCCTGCGGCATCAGGGCATTTTTCGCACGCAGCTGCGGGCGCTCATGCGCGCCGGGGCTATGGGCAATGTGGCCATCATGCTGCCCATGATTTCCTGCATGGATGAAGTGCAGCAGGTGCGCCGCATCATGCAGGAACTGCATCAGGAGCTTGCGGCGCAAAACCTGCCCCACGCCCCATTGCTGCCCTTGGGCGTCATGGTTGAAACCCCGGCTGCGGCCCTTATTTGCGATGCCCTTGCGCGGGAGTGCGACTTTTTCAGCATCGGCACCAATGACCTTATCCACTACATAATGGGCATTGACCGCAACAACCGCCATGTGGCCTACCTCAACGAGCCGCTGCATCCGGCTATCGTGCGCTCGCTCAAGCACATAATTGACGCCGCCCACCGCGAGGGCATAGGTGTTTCCGTCTGCGGCGAGCTTGCTTCTGACCCCTTTGGCCTGGCCCTGCTGCTGGGCATGGGCGTGGACACTGTGTCCGCCGCCCCCCGATTTGTACCGGGCATGAAGCACCTTATACGCCAGTTCAACGCCCAGACCTGCATGGATCTGGCCAACAGCGTGCTGCTCAGCACCGATGTGGCCGCTTCCAAACGCATGGTGCGCGAAGCGTTGCAACAGTCACTGGGACAGGAACTGGCCTTTCACACCACAAGCCTTTTCACATACAGTCACCCATGAACCAAAAAATATCCCCATCCACTGTGGCCCTGAATAAAAAGGCCCGCCACCTCTATGAACTTTCCGAGTTCACCGAGGCGGGCATTGTACTGACCGGCCCGGAAGTCAAAAGCATCCGCGCGGGCAAGGTCAACTTTATCGACAGCTACGTAGACTTTCGCCAGGGAGAAGCCTGGCTTGTTTCGCTGCACATCGCGCCCTACGCCAACGCGGGCTATGTGTCGCAGGAGCCAGACCGCGCGCGCAAACTGCTGATGCACGAACGGGAAATTTCCAAATTCGCAGGGCTGGTGGCCCAGCAGGGCCTGACGGTTGTGCCCGTGCGCCTCTACTTCAAGCGGGGCAAGATCAAGGTAGAAATTGCCCTCGGCAAGGGCAAAAAACTGCACGACCACCGCGAAACACTCAAACGCAGGGCAGAAGAACGGGATATGGCCCGGGAGCTGTCCTAGCCTCCCGCTGTTCAAAGGGGCGCTCTTGCTGCAAGGGCGCTCCTTTTTTTACGCGCACTGCCCCGCCACAACCGCGCGGTACATCACTTTTACAAGGTTCGTCATGCGGCACCCTCCATTGCAAGCCCCCCTGCTCTGGCAGACGTATCTGGGCTTCTGGATAGCGGGCATTACCGCAGCACCCTGGCCTCTGCCCTCACTTTGCTGCGCCTTGCTGCTGTTTTTTGCGGATGCCCGCCTGTGGCGCGCCGCGCGCACGGCTCTTGCCGCCTTGTGCCTGCTGGCGGGATTTCTGACCGGATACTGGCAACTCTATGGTTGCCCGTGGCAAACGCTGCTCTCAACAGAAGAGCAGACAAGGCAAATGGGCCAGCTGCCCCAATGGCTGCACGAGTCTGCCCAGCCGCCGCGAGTGTGCGGCATTGTGCGCGATCTGCAGGGCCTGCCCGACAACCGCCTGCGCCTGCTGCTGGGCGATGTGCGCCCCGCCTGTGCAGACGGCAGAGACGGCTTGTCCTCTGCCTCTGATGCTGCCGCAATACCGCCAGACGCCACAAATTCAACTGTTCGCCCCCTGACCGGCAAACTGGCCTGGACATGGGAAGCCCCCACAGCCGCCATTGCCCTTTCTCCTCCGCTCCCCGGCCAGACAGTCTGCCTGACGCGGCGGCCCATGCCCGCGCAGGGCTTTGCCAATGAAGGCCAGACCGACTGGGGCCTGTGGCTGGCGGCTCAAGGCGTGCGGTGGCGCATGTGGACTCTGGGCAATCAGGGAGACCCGCGCATTTCCGGCCAGCCAACCATCTCCGCCCGCTGGCGCGAATCATTACGGCAGGATTTTGTGGGCGTGCTGTTTCCGGCCCAGGAGGCGGCACAGTCCCACGCAGACAAGCCAGACGAAACCACAGCGGCTGGCGCTTCCCCTCCGGCATCCCATAACAAACCCACGCAATACAAACTTTCGCAGGGCAAGGCCATCCTGCTGGCGCTGCTCTTTGGCGACAGGCAATACCTGAACCAGCAGACACTGAACAATTTTGCCTCGGCCACGCTGGTGCACAGTCTCGCCCTTTCCGGCCAGCATCTCACCGTGGCGGGCCTTGTGGGCCTGCTCTGCGTGCTTGCCGCCGCGCGCGTTCGCCCCGGCATCTACCTGCGCCGCCCCCGAGCAGTCTGGACGCTGCTGGCAACACTGCCGCCAGCACTGGCCTACCTGTGGCTGGGCGATGCCCCGGCGTCATTGCTGCGGGCTGCTGTCATGCTGCTGCTTCTTGCCGTCTATTTCTTGCGCGGACGGCCCCACACAACACTTGATGTGCTCTGCGCCGCCCTGCTCTGCATCAGCGTGGCTTCCCCCCTGAGCATGCTGGATACAGGCCTGCAACTTTCCGTACTGTGCGTGGCGGTCATCGGCATGAGCCTGCCCTGGCTGCGGATACTGGCCCCGGAGCCGGACCCGGCTGTGCAGATGCGGCGGAGCGGAGGCTTTGGCAGACGTATGAATCAGCAGCTTAAACGGGGAACGTGGGCCTTAACGCGGATATTTCTGGTTTCCCTGGGCATCCAGATTGCCCTTCTGCCTCTGAACATGATGCTGTTCAACAATATGGGGCACTGGTTCTGGCTCAATGTGCTCTGGCTGCCCGTGGCCGACATGCTGGTGTTGCCCGCCTCTGTGCTCGGCCTGTTCCTGTCCGCTCTGGGCCTTGACCTTGCGGCGCGGGCAGTGCTGGACACGGCGGCTCTGCCCTGCCAATGGCTTACAGACTGCCTTGCGTGGCTGGCTGGCGCGAACCTGTTGCAGCCCCCGGCCCTGCTGCGCCCGCACTGGACAGCCCTGCCTGCTTTTGCGGCTTTGCTTGGGGCCCTGGCGCTGAAGGCGGGGCGCGCAGACCTGCCCCGCGCGGCGCAACGTCTGCTGCTGGCCGGGGCGCTGCTGTTATGCGTTGGCCCGGCCCTGCGCACCGCTGAGCGCCTGTCAGACCACATTCGCCTTGATGTGCTGGATGTGGGGCAGAGTCAGGCCCTGCTGCTGCGTCTGCCGGGGCATGTGCGCCTGCTGCTGGACGGCGGGGGCAGCGCCTCGCCGCGTTTTGATCCGGGGCAGGCGCTGGTGGCCCCGGCCCTGACCTATAATGACACGCCGCACCTGACCGGCATACTCAACACCCACCCCGACCTTGACCACATGGGCGGCTTGCTGCACATACTGCGCGTTTTTCGTGTGGATCACCTGCTGGACAATGGGCGCGAAGGCAAGGGCAGCTGGGGCGAACAGTGGCGGGCGGCGCGCACGGCCCACCACAGCCGCGCCCTTGTGCGTGGGGATGTTCTGACGCTGGGCAAACCGTCTCTGGGTCTGCGCCTGGAAATTCTGCACCCTCCAATGAACGAGTGGGACGCATGGCAAGGCAACGATGCCTCTGTGGTGGCCCGGCTGACCCAGCATGGCCGTGGGCTGGCCCTGTTTTTGGGCGATGCGGAACGCCCTGTGCTGCGCCGCCTGCTGGATAACGGAGATGACCTGCGGGCCGAGGTGATTGTAGCGCCACACCATGGCTCTGCCACAGGGTTTCTGCCGGAATTTTATGCGGCGGTGCAGCCCGGCATTGTGGTCGCCTCGTGCGGGTTTGAAAACCGCTACGGCTACCCTTCTCAACCGCTGCGGGCGTGGTGTGATGCCACAGGCGCACCGCTGCACTACACAGGGCGCGACGGCGCTGTGCGGATTATCTGGCCCGCGCGCGGCGACAGCCTTGGCCAGCCAGCCATTCATTCCGCGCGGCCCTGAACGCGTACACCCCGGCGGCCTTTGCGGGCAACCGGGGTGCATCAGGAGGAACAATAACGCCTCTTGCAGGTCTTACCTATTTTTTAAGCCAGGCTTCTACCATCTGGGGATTTTCCTTCATGAAGCGGCGGGCGTTTTCCAGAGGATCTGCGCCCTTTTCCTGATTCCTGTTCATGAGCCTCTGGAGCTGGCTTGGATCTTCGTACCGAAAGTTGGTCAAAAAGGCCCAGGCATCGGGGTGGTCCTTTTTCAGACCCTTGCGGCCAACCTTGAAAATGCCTTCTTCCTTGCCCAGGCTGCCCAGCGGGTCATCCAGATAATGCATTTGCCAGCGGCCAAACATCCAGTGCGGCGACCAGGCCGTCACTACAATCCATTCCTGCTTGCGGATGGCCTCGGCCAGGCTGGAGGTCATGATGGTTCCACTGCCCTCCACAAGCTGCAACTTCTTGATGCCATAATCCTTCATGGCTTTTTCCGTAAGCTGCATCAGGCCGGAGCCCGGATCAATGCCCACAATGCGCCCCTGGAACTTGTCCGCGTTTGCGTCCAGTTCATCAATGGACTTGAGCGGCACATAGTCCGGCACGGCCAGCCCAAGGCGCGCACCGCCCACAAGCTTGCCCAGCATTTCCACCTGACTTTTCACCTTGCCGTACATGGCGGCGTGGGTATCGGGCAACCAGGCCGTGACCATGGCATCGGCATCGCCGGTAGCAATGCTCGTCCATAATATTGGCTGGGTAACAGGCAGCAATTCCACCTTATAACCGAGCTTGTCTTCCAGCACGGCCTTGGCAAGATTGCTGGAGGCGGTGGCGCAATCCCACTCGACATAGACGATTTTAAGGGTTTTGTTCTGTTTACTGTCGGCAGCGGCCTGAGCAGGCCACGCCCACAAAACCATGATGGCAAGAACCATTATAAAAAGTCTGCGTGTCATTGCGTCCTCCCGTCTAGTTTTGTCCGGCGCATTTTTGCGCCAACGCACGAAAGAGGCGATCAAGTGTGATTGCCACGATAACAATTCCAAGCCCGGCTTCAAAGCCATTTCCTATCTGCAATCTCTGGATTGCTTTCCAGACTTCGCCGCCAAGGCCGCGCGCACCGATCATGGCAGCAATGACCGCCATGGAAAGCGCCAGCATGATTGTCTGGTTCACGCCCGCCACAATGGTGGGCATGGCGAGGGGCAGCTCCAGCTTGCGCAGGCGCTGCATTCGCGTGAGGCCAAAGGCCTCGGCGCATTCCACAAGGTCTGCGGGAATCTGCCGGATGCCCAGGCAGGTAAGACGAATGGCGGGCGGCACGGAAAAGACCACCGTTGCCACCACTGCGCTTACCTTGCCGATACCGAAAAAGGGAATGGCGGGGATAAGATACACAAATGCGGGCATGGTCTGCATAACGTCCAGTACGGGCATGATGATCTGCCTGCCCCAGCGCGACACAGCCGCCAGGATGCCGCAGGGAACTCCCAGCAGCACGGAAAGCAAGGTTGCGGAAAGCACCAGGGCAAGCGTGCTCATGGTCGGTTCCCACAAGCCAAGGTTCCACAGCAGGGCAAAGCCGAGCATGGAGAAGGCGGGTAACTTGATGCTGCGCGTGGCCCACCAGCACACAAGACCCAGCAGGATGATGAACAGCCAGGGTTGGGGCAGCATGAGCAGGTTTTCAAATCCGTCCAGCAGCTTGCCCATTGCGGCAGAGCCAGCACGGGTAAAATCCGAGCAGGTTTCCACCAGAAAATCTACGGAGGCGTCAATGCTCTGGGCTAAGGGGATTCTAGGCAGCATTTTGACCTCCCGATTCCATGCCCTCCACCATTGCCGCCAGCAGCAGGCCGCGCACGATGACGCCCTGAAGCCGCTGTCGCTCGTCAACAACGGCCAGCGGATAAGGAAGCTCAGCCATGATGGGCATCACTTCTGCAATGGGGGTCGAGGGCGAAACTGTTGTTATGTCGCGCTGGGTGATGGCGGCAATGTCCGTCTTGCCTTGGGCCACCATGCGTTCGGCGTCGGCGGCATACAGAATGCCCGCAAAGCGCCGCTGCGCATCAATGACAAACAGTGAACTTATGGAATGCGCGGCCATCTTGCGCAAAACGGAATGCGGCCCGTCAAGGCCCAGCACGGCCCAGTCTTCTGACCGTTTCATGATGCCGCCAGCCGTGAGCACATGGGTCACGTCGGCAGAGGCCACAAAGCGGGCCACGTGACTGTTGGCTGGCGATTGCAGTATCTGCTCCGGCGTGCCGGTCTGCACCACCGCGCCGTCCTGCAGCAGCACAATGCGGTCGCCAAGCCGGAAGGCCTCGTTCAGATCATGGGTAATAAAGATGATTGTCTTGCGGATATCCTGCTGGAGCGTCAGGAGTTCTTCCTGCATTTCCTGCCGGATAAGCGGATCAAGCGCGCTGAAGGCCTCGTCCATCAGCAGCACTTCCGGCTCCATTGCCAGGGCGCGGGCAAGGCCCACACGCTGCTTCATGCCGCCGGAAAGCTGCCGGGGATAGGCATTGGCCCATTGGGAGAGGCCAACGCGTTCGAGTATTTCACCGCTTTTTTTCAGCCGCAGGGCCTCGCCCATGCCCATGGCCTCAAGGCCAAACGCCGCGTTTTGCAGCACTGTGCGGTGTGGGAAAAGGGCAAAATTCTGAAAAACCATGCCAAAACAGCGCTGCCGCACACGACGCAGCTCGCGCGGCTTCATCTGCATGATGTCCTGATCATCCACCAGCACGGAACCAGCCGTGGGCATGATAAGACCGTTGAGGCAGCGCAGCAGTGTGGACTTGCCGCTGCCGGAAAGTCCCATGACCACGAGCAGCTCGCTCTCTGCAATATTGAGGGAGACATCACGCAATGCCACGGTGGAGCGTGTCTGCCGCAAAATATCTTCGCGGGAACGCCCCTTGGATGCCAGTTGAAGGGCATGCTCCGGGTTTGGCCCAAAGACCTTGAACAGATTCTTGACGGAAATCTTCGCCATATACTCTCCTTCTGCCACAGCAGAAAACCGCTGCGGGTGTAGCCCCTGAGGAGGGACGAGTATATGGAAGCACGGCCCCAATGTGGCCGTCAAAACGAACGGGCTGGAGTCATCAGCGCAGACAGCACCAGCTTTTGAACGCCTCCTCGGTTATTACCGAACTTCCATAATGTTATAACAAAATCGTTAAACAACCAAGGCAGAAAAAAATCATAACTATACACGCAGCAGGTTATACTACGTCCATATGATTTTTGTAGTTTCTGCACCGACATTGCCACATTACTATAAAACAAAATTTTGTGCAAATATGGAAATTTGCTTCGCTATAATACATTATAAGTAATGTGCTGCATCATAAAATTACGCAATATATGCAAAACACAAAACAGCACTCTCGCGATGTAAAGCACATAGCTCAAAGGTGGGGAGGCAACAGAAAATGGGGAAAAACTTTTTCAGCAGCGGGCAAGCGGGAGTTCATCCCAGCTGGTTGTGAGGCGGGGGGAGCGGTGTTCCTGCCGCATATGCCAGGGAGCCTCGCCCATGCCTTGCGCGCCAAAGATAACCGTATCGCGGCCAAAACGGTTATTGATATTGTCCAGCGAGCGCATGAGGCTCTGCCGCCGTCCATCACCGCCGGATTCAAGCCCGGCCGCAAGGGCCAGCAAACTGCCCTGCACGGCATCAGCCCGCTCAAGGCCGTAGAGCATCACCCCAGCCTTTGCGTAGGCAAAACCGGGCAAAAACATACGCTCCAGCCCCTCCAGCGCCGTGCGGATGAACATCTGGCTGTCAGCCGTAGGCATGGGTAGGGGGCACTGGGCCGTCTGGTCGTAAAGCCGCTCCCCCGCTGCCGCCTGACCGGGGCGAGCCGTGCGGATATGAACGCCAAGCCCGCTGGCCACAAGGCCCTCGCGCCGCAGCCGCGTGGCCGCGCGCACGGCAAAGGTTGAGAGCGCCTGCGCCAGCATGGCCTTGTCGTGGATGCGCTGCGCAAACGAACGTGTGGACATGAGTGTTTTACGCGCCACAGGAGCGGTCTCGTTGCCAAGGCAGGGGACACCGCGCAACTCCAGAGCCGTGCGCCAGCCCGTCACGGTAAGCAGACGGCGCAGCATGATGTCGTCAGCGTTTTTCATATGCAGGGCCGTGCAGATGCCCTCGGCCCACAAGCGCCGCGCCTGCCGCCGCCCCACACCCCAAACATCCTCAACGGGCGTACCCGCAAGCACGCGGTCGATGTCGCGTTTTTGCCGTGCCAGGGAAAACACGCCCCCGTAGGACGGATGCTTTTTGGCCACATGTGTGGCAATCTTGGCAAGGGTGCGCGTTGCTCCAACCCCAACGGAAACTGTGATTCCCGTCCAGCGCTGGATGCGTTGCCGCACATCGCGGCAGAATTCAGGCAGATTGGCCCGCTGGGGGGCCTCAAGCCGCAAAAAGGATTCATCAATGGAGTACGGCTCCACCTGCGAGCAGCATTGCTCCAGAATATCGACCACCCGTGCGGAGATATCGCCGTACAGCGCGTAATTGGAGGAAAATACCGCCACGTTCAGCGCGCGCAACTGGGAACGCAGCTTGAATTCCGGCGCGCCCATGGGGATGCCCAGAGCCTTGGCCTCTGCCGAGCGCGACACAATGCAGCCATCGTTGTTGGAGAGCACCACCACAGGGCGATCGGCAAGATCGGGCCGGAACAGTTTTTCACACGAGGCGTAAAAATTGTTGCAGTCCACGAGCGCCCACAGGGACGCTGGCGAATCAGAGCTTGTGGACGACATAGGTGACAACGCCCCAAATGTGCACGAATTCGCTTTCTGTAATGTCGATGGGGTCAAACCGGGGATTCTCGGGGGCAAGCAAGACGCGCCCATCGCGGCGCAGCAGGCGCTTGACGGTCAGTTCCCCTTCCAGCGCGGCGATAACCACCTTGCGGTGCCCAGCCTCTACCGAGCGGTCAACCACCAGCAGGTCTCCGTCATGGATACCTGCGCCCAGCATGGATTCCCCATGCGCCCGCAAAAAGAAGGTGGCAGCCTCATTGCGCACCATATGCCGGTGCAGATCCAGCTTGCAGTCGAGGTAATCCTCCGCTGGAGAAGGAAAACCCGCCTCCACAGGCGTAAGATACAGGGGCAGCCCCGCCCTGTGGTCAGAAATGGCCGCTGCCGGAGCCAGCAGTTCCAGCGAAGACGAAATGAAAGCCATACCGCCTCCTGTGGATCGGTTCACCGCAGCCCAATGGGTACGGGTGGCAAAATCTGCAAAAATGCGGGGCAAAGCCACGCGGCCATCAGTTTTTAGCTTATTTTATCCTTGCAAGCAACGCCTGAGGTTGATATCCTGAATGAAAAGTTGAAACAACCCCGCCGAAAGCGTGTGCGGCAATCACCCATTCGCGCGGAAGCGAGGAACGCCATGCCCGAGAAATCAGACTTCAAAGAAACATTGCAAAGGCTTATGCAGGCCCTCAGCGTGGTCAGCGATGCGGAACTGGCAAGATCGCTGGGCATCACCCCGCAATCCGTGAGTGGAGCGCGCAAACGCGGCGAGGTGCCGCCTGCGTGGATTCAGACCTGCGCCGCCCAGACAGGCGTAAACGCCCACTGGCTTTTTTTTGGCAGCGGGCCCATGCGGCTGCCGGAAGCGGCGGATGGCGAACTGCCCAGCATTCAGGCGGATTGCGAAACGGATCTCATCAGCGTGCCGCTTGCAGAAGCGCGGCTCTCTGCCGGAACGGGCAGCCTTGAGGTCAATAATCACAGCCAGGGCAGCTATGCCTTCAGGGGCGATTTTTTACGCCGCAAGGGCAACCCCCGGCGCATGGTGCTCATGCGTGTTTCTGGCGACAGCATGGTGCCGGAAATTTTTGACAACGATCTGGTGCTGCTGGATCGGGGCCAGACGGAAATCAGCCCTGGGCGGCTTTATGCCGTTGGCTTTGAAGACGCCATCTATATAAAACGCATCGACAAGCTGCCCGGCAAGATTGTGCTGAACAGCGTCAACCCGGCCTATCCGCCTGTGAGCCTTGATCTGCGCGGCGACTGCGCCGACCAGTTCAGGGTTATTGGCCGCGTGCTGTGGTCTGGAAGGGAATACAGGTAAGAATGCTTGCGCACGGCACCCGGCGCGCGTACACTTTCAACATATAAGGTTTTTTCGCCAAGGAGTCTGGGATGTCGTCTGCTCGTCAATCCTTTGCAACGTTCTTTGCCAATCTTGCGGCATTCAGTGCGCTCTGTGCCGTGCTGCTTGTTGCCCACCCCGCCCTTGCCGCAGAGGCCATGCCGCAGGCTGCGCCGCCAGCTCAGCAGGATGCCAGCGCAGCTACCACCGCCGACAGCCCTGACCAGCAGGATTCCGCCCTTCCGGTGGAGAATCTGTTCAGCCAGACCTATCAGGCCTGCATGGACGAAGCTGCGGGGGTGACAACCGGCATGCAGGACTGCATGAATGCGGAACAGGAACGCCTTGAAACCCGCCTGAACGCGCAACGCGCGCGCATTGCAGCCGCCCTTAACCCGGAACGCGCCAAGGCTTTTAATGACGCCCTGAGTGCGTGGGATGCCCTGCGCAAGAGCGGTTCCCTTGCCATGTTTGACCCCAACGGCGGCACTCTTTCGCCGCTTATGGCTTCGCTCTGGTATCTGGAACAAACTGCCCGCATGGCGCGCTGGGTTGACGTCTTGCAGGAAAGCGCCGAACAGTAGCGAACAAGGTCCGGCATCACGGCTGGTACAAATCAATGACAGGTAAAGGCGCATCCTTGGGGGTGCGCTTTTCTTGTACCCGGCCTCTCGCGTAACAGGCAAAACAGCGGCGCTCTATGCGCAAATGGCGCATTGCCACGTTTATACCCAGAAGTAATTCAATAATTTCACATTATTGGTTTAGCAAGTTAGCACATTTTACCTTTCACAGGCTACGCAAAACAGACCAACAAGCTAGTAATCACATATCGTTGCGCCTATTATCAGTTACCAGTATACTCCCGCAATGCAAAATATGGGGGAAGTCTAACATGCTGCGCAACATACTGATGCTTGCCTCCATTATAATCATTCTTTCCGGGTGCCTTCCAGATTTGGCTGCTATTTCGACTGACCCACCTCCCAGCAAGCCTGTCATAGATGTCAATACCGGGAAAGTCCTTACCATGTGGATTCCAAAAGAAATGCGGCGGGTTGAAACGTGGAAATATATCGCCAGAGCCGAGGAGCGAATGTGTTCAGATGGTGACTATCTGGGGAAGTATATTCATGAGCTATCTTCATTCCAAAGATCAATATATAAAAAATATAATGATGATGGGGACAAAATCTGGGCATATTACTATTACTACGATTCCCCTGCTGCACCAAGCAGAATGGACTCTGTTACAGTTAAACGCATGACTGTTTTCAATCTGTACACGGACAGAAACGGTAAAATTTATGGCTGCACGTGGGCCAGATATTCCGGCGGCTACCACAGGGACCACGGCACGGACGATTGGCTAACCCCGTAGATCGAGACTCAGCAATCAAGACGCCCGATCATCAATAATATACTGTCAACGCACCAAAATGAACGCCTGATGGAACTCCTGCTATTCTGTAAAAGCATGCTTCTCGGCCTAGCGGTGGCAGCTCCGCTTGGGCCAATCGGCGTATTGTGCATAAACCGCGCGCTTGAACGCGGCTTTTGGGCTGGAGTAGCCGGAGGGCTGGGAACGGCCCTGGCCGATGCCATCTACGCGAGCCTTGCGGCGATCGGCTTTTCAACCTTAACGGCAACACTGGCCGTGCTTGCCCCGTGGCTCAAACTTCCAGGCGGTTTGTTCATGCTTTGGCTTGCCTGTAAAAGCCTGCGGCCAAATCCCCGGCGGGCGGCTACGCCTGCCCCCACCACTGAATTCAGGGGACTCTCCGGAACTATCGCCGCGACCTTCCTTCTTACGCTCACCAACCCGGTGACCATCTTCTCCTTTGCAGCAATATTCGCTGGCCTCGGCTTGACCGACACACCAGGGGCGATCAATGCCGTTGCCGTTGTTGCTGGAGTCTTTCTGGGGTCGCTATTGTGGTGGTTCTTGTTGAGCGGCGGCGTTGCTCTGGCTCAGCGGCGCTTGCCCGAAGAATTTTCCCTTTGCGCATCACGAATGTCCGGGATAATCCTCATGGGTTTCGGCTTTTATGCGCTCGGGTCTCTGCTTTATATGACAATCTGGCAATCTTGAGATGTAGCCTCGTAACTGAAAATTTCTCCTCCACAGCTTCACCTCTCCATTGGCGATAGAAAAATCAAAAAAAAAGGGCCGCAGGAACATGTATCATTCCTGCGGCCCTTTGCATAACAGCATGCTGATTACAGCTAACCCGCTGCAACACTCCCTTTCAATGCCCTGTAGTCCGTTTTGCCGCTGCCCAGCAGGGGGATCGCCTCCACCTTCACAATGCGCTTTATGGCGTACAGGGATGAAAGCCCCGCCCCGCGCAGGGCTGCGTTTACTTCCGGCAAGGAGAGCACCAGCGGGGTGAAGAGCATAATTGCCGAACCGCTTTCTTCCTCTGCGGCTTCCACTGCCAGCGCTGGGCCTTGCTCCGGCGCATCGCCCCGCTTGCCGAATATTTCAAGCAACACTGATTCGATCTGCGGCAGAGAAATCATTTCTCCGCCAATCTTCACAAAGCGCTTGAGCCGCCCCTGAAATGTCAGGCGGCCAGTTTCATCCATTCGCACAAGGTCGCCGGTGCGGTACCAGGTATGGCCTTCAAACTCCACAAAGGGCGAGGGTGCATCACTCAGGTAGCCGCCAAAAATGCTGGGGCCGCGCACCAGAAGCATGCCGGTTTGCCCCGCCTCCACGCGCCCGCAAATATTGCCGTCTTCTTCGCGCACCAGGGCCAGCGTTACCGAGGGCATTGCGTGGCCTATGGTTCCGCACACAATGTCGCCCGGCCTGTTGACGGAAACCACCGGGGAGCATTCCGTAACGCCATAGCCCTCACAAAGCGCCGCTTGCGGGCATTGCGCGGCAAAAGCGCGGTAGACGTGATCCTGGCATTTCTCCGCCCCCACGAAGGCACAGCGCAGGCTTGCCAGATTTTCTGTCCCTGCTGCCCGATCAAGCACTGCCCCAAGAAAGGTTGGTGGCGCGGCCATAAGCGAGAGTCTGTAATCGCGCACCAAAGCCGCCAGCGGGCCGGGTTCTGTGGGGTTGGGGTGGAAGGCGGCCCGGATGCCCAGCGACAGGGGCAACACAATATTCACCATGAGGCCGAAGGAATGGAACGGCGGCAGCATGGCAAGGACGCTATCGTCCGGCTCAAGGTGCAGTACCTCCACAATATCGCGGGCATTGGCGAGCAGATTGGCGTGACTCAAGGGCACGGCCTTGGGCAAGGATTCCGAGCCGGATGTAAAAAGCACCGCCGCAGTTTCCGGCACCGCGTATTTTTTCAAATTACGCAGCAAACGGGCTTTGAGTACGCCGCAAATTTTTTCCCTGATAGTCAGCGACGCGGCCAGTTTGTCCAACAGCACCCACTGCACAGGCAGGGATGCAAGGCCCAACCCCTGACGCTCCAGCCGCTCCTGCAGGGCCGTTGCGCTGAGAATATAGCTGACCCCGGTTATACTGATGCAGTGGCGGAGATTGGCTTCGCCCACTGTCCAGTTGAACAGCACAGGCGTCTTGCCTGCCAGCAGTGCGGCAAGCCACACCGTAACCACTGCGGGCGTGGCGGGCAGCATGATGCCAAGGCGCTCGCCGGGCAGCGTCCGTAAACGGGGAGCCAGAATCAATGCGCCCATGAGGATGTCCCTCCGGCTGCGCAGGCTTGCGCGGTCAGCCAGCAATGGCTGGACAGGGTCGGAACGCACCTGGGTCAGAAAGGCATCTGCAATGGTTGCGGCGTGTTCGGGTATGGCAAATTTATTGTCGGCGGCAGGCGCAAACCAGCCAGCAGGGGCGGGAGCGTCCGCATTGGCCTCGCCAAGCTGCCCACTCGCCGCCAGCAGGCAATCACGCACAGTAACCAGAAGTTCCAGATTTGCGATATTGGTGCCGTGCGCCCCTTCCAGACTGAGGGCCAGATCCATGAGTGCCAGGCTGTCCAACCCCAGATCGCCGCCCAAGGTCATATCGTCCGAGAGCGGCTGATCTTCCGGCAGGCCAGCCGCCTCACGCAGGGCCGCATACACGGCGGCGCGCACTCCCGCTGGAATATCCGTCTCCTCCGGCACATGGTTTTGCGGCACGGCATCCAGAATCCGCGCCTCGCTGCCCTGCCATAAAAAGCGGGGAATCCCCTGCGCCGGGCGCTCCGCCTGATTATAAAACTGCTCCAGCCAGAGGTTGAGCACACGCTTGTCGCCCGTGCGGGGCAGATCAGCGGCTTCCACAAACTCCACCGCCACGGGGCGGCGCGGTGTGAAGAACACCAGATTGGCAACTACCGCCAGCGCGCCACGCAGCAGCACCTTGCCAAAATGCGGCGCCTTGCCTGTGGCCCCATAGCCGAAAGCACTGCCCCACAATCCCGTTGTGCGCACCAGCACCACCCGCAGGCCGGGCATTTTTTGCAGAACAAGCGCTGCCCCGGAGTTGCCGCCAAGGCTCTCCCTGGCTGAGCGATAAATCCTCCCTGCGGGATACAGCAATACGTTGTCCCCGGCCTGCAAGGCATTCAGCACGGCCTGCATGCCAGCTTCAACGCCCTGCCGGGCCTTGGCCCCATCCTTCATGGCGTCAGGAATAAGCACTGCGCGCAGGGCCTTTGCTGCCAGCCGCCCAAACGGGCCTTCCATCTGGCGCTCGTCTGCCAGGGGGCGCGGCGCATGATCTGCCAGCAGTGAATATACAATAATAGGGTCAATCAGCGCGGGATGGTTGGGCATGAACAGGATAGGGCCGGGGCCGGATATGGCTTCAAGCCCGGTCGCGGTCACGCGGTAGCGCAGGCCCAGCAGCAGGCGCAGGCACAGGCCCATGAGGCTGAAGCGCTTGCCGCAAGAAAACATGCGAGTAATGCACACGGCGGCCCAGCCGATGAAAACCAGCGTTACAAGGCCACTGCCAGCCAGAAGCCAGGCCGGCGGCACCTTGCCCAGCCATGCGAACAGCAGCCCGGAAAGAAGGATGCCGCTGAAGCACGAAAAGTTGGAAATCCCCAGGGTTTTGCCTTTTTCCGTGGACGCTGGCTTTACCTGAATAAAGCTCACAAGCGGTATGAGGTACAGGCCGCCGCAAACGCCGGAAAACGTCAGCAGCAGAAAAAGCCAGGGGAATTGCAACGCCTCCGGCAGCAACGGGGCAAGGCCGGAAAGCACGAGGCCAAGGCCAAGCCCTGCGCCAGCCGGAACCATAATACGCCGCCAGCTTGTGGCCTCGTACCGCCCGGCCAGAACAGAGCCTATGCATATGCCAATCATCATGGCTACGGAAAGCAGGCTCGTAACAGTAAGCGAAAAGCCCAGCTGGATGATGCCGAGATTGTTGATGCACAACAGGGCAAAGGACGACAGGCAATAAAAAAATGCCTCTCCCGCTAGCGTCAGAAAAAGATGCGGGTCGCGTCTGCGGCACTCCAGCGCATGGAGTACGGAATGCATTGGCCCCAACAGGGGAAAAGGAGCGTTTGCCCCCGCAGAAACAACGCTCTTGCCAATACCGAAGGCGGACGCCAGCCCGATAACAGCGATAAATACAGCCACCGCACCCACTGCCAATCGGCCAAAACCGTACCCTCCCTGTGGGATGAATGCGGCAAAGGCTGAAAATTCCGGCAGATCCAGCACCATGCCCCCAGCGGCGATACCCAGCAGAATAGTTGCCGTGGTTGCCAGCTTGAGCAGTGCATTAACCCGTGGCACTTCCAGCGGAGGGAAGTTTTCCGGTATGGCTCCGTTAAGGGCCGGGCTGAAGATTGTGGATTGCAGGCCCATCAAAGAGACCACCGCCACCATGCCCGTCCAGCTCATGTTCACGAGCGCCCACACACCATAGAGCATGGCAGCCAGTTCCATGAATTTGGACCAGATGACCATTCTATTTTTGGGCATGCGGTCGGCCAGCCAGCCCGCCCAGGCAGAAAAAACCACAAATGGCAGGGCGAACATGGCGGAGGCAATGCCCTGAATGGACTCAAGCCCCGCACTGGCGGCAAGCAGCAGCGCGGCCTGTTTGAAAAAATTGTCGTTGAATGTGCCCATGGCGTAGGTGGTGCCCATGCTCAGCAGTATTTTTTTCCCACTGGCTGCCGGGAGTGATTCGGGCGGCTGGTTCATGCGTTTGTTCCCTTTTCTGCTTGGGGCTGCGCTGCGGCCCCTTCTTGCAGATCTTCTTCAATAAAAAGGCGAAGTTTTTCCAGAGAATCCAGCACAATATGGTGGCATACAGAATACAGTGCCTGCCTGCCCTCGCGCCGCACTGCGAGGATTCCGGCTTTTTCCAGCACGGTAAGGTGATGCACAATGGTGGAACGGCCAAAATCAAATTCTGCGGCAATATCCTTGATGGAAAGCTCCTCGCCAGGCTCAAACAAAAGCAGGATGCGCTGGCGTGTGGTATCCCCCATGGCTGCGAATACTGCGGCTACGGGCTGCCAATGGTCAGGGAGGGTATTCAGATACGTCGTTCTCATAACTATATAACTAGTTTTTTAGTTATAATAAGTCAAATAAAAATTTTCATCAATAATTCGTGATAATAATTTAGGATAACAGCGAATTGTATATCATACCCTGGGCTGGCGGCATGCCACCTCTGGCCAGGGCGACACTTCCTCAGATTGAAATGCCCCTGCTCTCCGATCTACGCCGCCAGAACATCCTCAGGACTCGTGGCCTGCTGGCCGCTACGCCACTGCACTACCAGCGCGCGGCGCAGCAGTAGAAGTACGCGTGATGAGCTTATGACTGTATTCCACGCGGGTGATATTTCGATCAGAGGCCGCTCCGCTGATTTTATTGTGCAAAATTTCCAGTGCGTTGCGTCCCTTATCGCGCATATAATGCTCAACCGTGGTCAGTGCCACGCCCGCAAAGCCTGAGGGAAATATATTGTCAAAGCCGCAAACACTGTAGTCGCCGGGAATGGTAAAGCCTGCTCCGCGCACGGCATCTATCACGCCGTAAGCCACCATGTCGTTCACCGCCACAAAGGCGGTGATTTTTTTGTCATCAAGGCATTTGCGCGTCAGCTCAAGGCCCACAATGTGTTCGATCTGCAAATTCTCCAGCTCTGTCTCGGGGCTGATATCCCGGCTTTTTACCAGCACCGTGCCTTGGGGGCACAGTTGGGCAAAGGTGTCGCGCAGGCCCTGCAATCGCTGCATGCGGATGGGGTTGGCCTGATCCAGCGTAGTGGAAATGTAGGCCAGATGCTGATGCCCCAGATCGTGCATATGCCGGGCAATGAGGCTGCCTGCATCGTAATTGTTCAATTCCACCGTATCCACATTAAGATTCTGCCGCCTGTCGCCAATAACAACCATGGGCAACTTGCGGTCAGCCTTTTCAAGCACTTCTTCCGGATGGGCCAGCAGGGCAAAAATAATACCTGCCATGCCCATATTGCGCGCAAGGCGCAGGGCCGACAGCTCGCTCTCAAGGCTGCGGTAGGTGGTATAGATGCTGGTGGCATAGCCCTTGAGCGCGGCGGCCTGCTGCATGGCCTGAATAACTGTGGAATAATATGGATTGGTGACGTTGGGGGCCACCACAAGCACTGAGGGAACGTTTGCACACCCAACGGCTCTCCTTGCATTCCGATAGCCCAGACTCTCCGCCGCCGCAAAAACTGCGGCAATGGTTTCGTCAGCAAACGACACACCTTCGCGCCCGTTGAGCACCATCGAAACCGTTGCCTGAGAAACTCCGGCTGCCTTTGCCACATGGGCAAGCGTAACTTTTTTTGCGGCGGTATGCCTGACGCGACTCTTGCTGCTTGCTTCTGCCGTCATGGCAGCCTCCTGTTCAGTCATGGGCGATTCCACA
The DNA here is from genome assembly GCF_902477725.1 of uncultured Desulfovibrio sp. Lineage (NCBI taxonomy): Bacteria > Pseudomonadati > Thermodesulfobacteriota > Desulfovibrionia > Desulfovibrionales > Desulfovibrionaceae > Desulfovibrio > uncultured Desulfovibrio sp. The sequence goes on from NZ_CABSIF010000012.1 coordinate 102,069, forward strand.
CGGCAGACGCATGGCAACCAGGCCTAAGGCTTTATTCAGATTTTTATGTATCAAAAGAATTATTTTTTATTTAATAAATATTCAATTGACACAATTTTTTTCAGCGTGATATCAAACCCTAAATTTAGCCATATTCAACATTATTTTTGAAGTGGAGGCAATTAAAAAATTTTATATTAAAATTTTATTTCACCGCACGATTAAAATTCAATTAAAATTTTAATTGCACCCGCAAAAAAATTGCGGTGCTGACAGCCCACACGGAGGGTGTCTGTATGGACGACAGTTCACAGCAAAAATACGTTCCTTCCAAAAAAGAAATGCGCAAGGTCGTAATTGCCAGCCTGCTTGGCGCCACCATTGAATGGTACGACTTTTTCCTCTACGGCGTGGTAGCGGGCATTGTGTTCAACAAGCTCTACTTCCCCACCGCCGACCCCTTCATCGGCACCATCATGGCCTACAGCACCTTTGCCATCGGCTATCTGGCACGCCCCCTTGGCGGCTTTATATTCGGCCATTACGGCGACAAGCTGGGCCGCAAGCGCATGCTCATTCTCACCATGCTCATCATGGGCATTGCCACAATGGGCATCGGCCTTGTGCCCACCTATGCCTCCATTGGCATTGCCGCACCCATCCTTCTGCAAACGCTGCGCCTGTGTCAGGGCCTTGGCCTTGGCGGCGAGTGGGGCGGCGCGGTGCTCATGACCTATGAGTACGCCAGCGATCGCCAAAAGGCCTTTTACGCCAGTATCCCCCAGATGGGCCTTGCCACTGGCCTGTGCCTTTCTTCCGGCATGGTCGCCCTGCTCTCCTGGCTGCTGGACAACGAGCAGTTCCTGGAGTGGGGCTGGCGCTTTGCCTTCCTTGTGAGCGTGGTGCTCATCGCCATTGCCCTCTACGTGCGCACGCATATTTTGGAAACCCCCGAATTCCGCAAAGCCGAAGCCAAGGGCGATACCAGCAAAAAGGCCCTGCCCATCGTGACCGTGTGCAAAAACTACCCCGGCAACATTGCCCTGGGTGTTGGCGCGCGGTGGATTGACGGCGTGTTCTTCAACGTGCTGGCCGTATTTTCCATCACCTACCTTGTGCAGCAGATCCACACCACGCGCACCGAGGCCCTTACGGCGGTCATGTTTGCAGCCCTGCTCATGTGCCCCTTTATTCTGATCGCCGGCCACCTGGCCGACCGCTTTGGCCGGGGCCGCATTTACGGCCTTGCCAGCCTTGCCTGCGGCATTTCCGTCTTCCCCTCGTTCTGGCTTATGCAGAACAGCGGCGGCAACATGTTTCTGGTTGGCCTTGCCATCGCCATCCCGCTGAGCATCTTTTACGCTGGTGTTTTTGGGCCCGAAGCCGCGTTGTTCTCTGACCTCTTCCCTGCTGAAGTGCGCTACACGGGTATTTCCATCGTGTACCAGTTCCCGGGCTTTCTGGTTGCGGGCATAGTGCCCGGCGTGTGCACCGCCCTGATCCAGTGGAACGACGGCGATCCCTTCTACATCTGCATCTTCGTACTCGTAGCGGCAGCAACCAGCGCGTTCTCGGCCTTTACCATCCAGGCGCGACATAACAGATTGGCTGCGCAGGCTGCGGGAACCGCACAGGGTTAGCATCATGCGTATATTGCAACTTTCAGACACGCACCTGCGGGGCGACCACAGCCTGTCTTTCAGGGTGGTAGATACCCGGCGTTGCCTGGACGAAGCCGTGGCTCACGTGAAAAACCTGACGCAACAGCCCGATATTATTGTCATCACAGGCGATCTTGCCGACAGCGGAGACCTTAACGCATATCACATCCTGCACGACGAACTCTCACCCATTGGGGTGCCCGTGTACGCCGTGCCCGGCAACCACGACAGGCGCGACCGCCTGCGAGAGGTAATGTCCCACTGGTGCCCGGCCAAGGAAGATATTGCGCCCTACCTCTGCTATACGGTGGAAGAGGAAAACCTGCGGCTGATCATGATGGACAGCATGAGCCCCGGCTCCCATTCCGGTCACTTCCCCGCCGAAACCGGCGACTGGCTGGAACGTGAACTGGCAAAGCGCCCGGATACGCCAACCATGTTTTTCATGCACCACCCCCCGTTTGTTACGGGCATGGGGGCCATGGACGAACCTTTTGAAAATGTGGAGCGCTTCGCAGCAATTGTAGAGCGCAATCCGCAGATGCGGCTGAGTTTCGGCCACATGCACCGCCCCATCGTCACCGAGTGGCATGGACGGATCGCCATGACAGCGCCTGCGGTTTCCATGCAGATAGACCTTGATCTCTCCGCCGAGGGCGGCGACACCTTCCGCATGGAAACGCCGGGCTATCTGCTCCACCACTTTGACAACGGCGTGTGGAATTCCCACATTTGCCAGATTGCAGTGCAGGCTACGTTTGCCGGGCCGTATCCCTTTGCTGGCTCGGTGAATCCTACCCAATAGTGTTTCCCGACATGAAACACCCGCGCAAGCGGGCCGGGGCTGCCGACATCGGGTCGGCAGCCCCGGCACCCTCCAGAAATCACGCCGCTATCTGCCTTCCCCTCTTTTTTTCTGCCCCACTTGTGCCAAATCCACTCATTTTGAGATAGCTTTTCGCATTTGAGAGCGAGCCCCAGCCTCTAGTCGCCACTTGCAATCCAAGTGCACACTCCTCTTCACATTGCCCACACCAAGTTGATAAAAAACTGAACGCAGCAGATATTGACATCACTATCAGACCGGTCTAATTTTTAGATATGAAAGAAAGCGCACGAGAAAAAATCATTGCAGTAGGTGTTGAAATAGTCGCTGTTTCCGGCTTCAACGCCACAGGCATAGACGCCATACTCAAGGCGGCGGGCGTGCCGAAAGGCTCGTTCTACCACCATTTTGGCACCAAGGAAAACTTCGGCATCGAGGTCATCAACCTCTTTGCTGAAAACTATACAAAAAAATTGCACGGCTACCTTGATGACGAAGCGCTGGCCCCGCTCCAGCGCATCCGCAGGTATCTGGAAGAAAGCATTGAACGTACAGTGCAGGACAACTTCAGCAAGGGTTGCCTCATCGGGAATCTGGGGCAGGAGTTGGCCGCTCAGAGCGAACGATTCAGATGCCGCCTGGAAGAAGTCTTCCACGACTGGCTCGGACTGTTTGCCAAGTGCCTGCACGAAGCGCAACAGGCTGGCGAGCTGAACCCGGGGCTTGATCCCCAGCCGCTTGCAGGCTTTCTCCTCTCTGGCTGGGAAGGAGCCATTTTGCGGGCAAAGGTCATGCGCTCGCCCGAGCCACTGAAACAATTTGTGAACGTGCTGTTCACAAGGGTTTTAACAGCAGGGTAATTGTTATGCCGCAACAAGAAATCGGCAATCCTGAGGCAGAGCGGGGCAAGCCCGCGCATGCCTGGGTCGCTGTCAGCCAAAATCTGCGGCATCCCAACCCACACCACACATATAACAGCGAGCATTATTATGAACGCGCAGAAAAAAATACTTATGGTTACGACCAGCGCCGATGCCCTGACCAACGGCAGAAAAACAGGCGTGTGGCTTGAAGAAATCGCAGTTCCCTATCTTGCTTTGTCAAAGGCTGGCCTCTCCATAACCGTTGCCAGCCCAAAGGGCGGGGCGGTGCCAGTTGATCCCCACAGCCTTGATGATGCGTCCGTTGCCAAATGGCCCGACATCCTTGAACTGCTGAAAAATTCTGCACCCCTCAAGGAGATTCAGGCTGAAGGCTTTGACGCCATCTTTCTGCCTGGCGGGCACGGCACCATGATGGATTTTGCCACCGATGCCGAGCTGAAACGCCTGCTCAACGATTTTGCCAAAGCAGACAAGATTATTGCGGCAGTGTGCCACGGCCCGGCTGGGCTGGTCGGTGCCAAAAAGCCTGACGGCTCCCCCCTTGTGGCGGGCAAAACCATAACGGCCTTTACCGATGATGAAGAAATTGCCATGCAGCTGGAAAAGGCCGTTCCCTTTATGCTGGAGACAACACTGCGCGGCGAAGGCGCTAACTTTGTGGTCGGCCCCATGTGGGTGCCGCATGTGGAAGTGGACGGCAAGCTCATAACCGGGCAAAACCCGGCCTCCAGCGAACCCATTGCCCAGGCGGTTCTTGAACGGCTGCGGTAAGTTATCTCGTATAAAAAGCGGCAACGCCCGGTTCCCCATTACTCTGGGGAACCGGGCGTTTTCCGTTGGCCTTGGCCAGGCGTTAGCACACGGTCGGAAGTCCAGCCAAAAGTTATTTCACGTAGTGGATGCGCTCCGCATTAAACCTGTCCTGCTGCGTTTTTTTCTCCGCAGGATAGCCCAGTGGGAAAATGGCAAAGGCCCTCTGCCCCGCTGTCACAGGCAGAATTTTTTCCACCTTTTCCATCCGGTCTTCGTCAGGGGCCACACCAAGCCATACGCCGCCCAAGCCCAGTGAATCCACCGCCAGCCAGAGGTTTTGCATGGCTATGGCAAGATCAATCTGCGCATATTGGGGAAAACGGCAGCCCTCCTGCCGATAGGCGGCCACAATGGCCAGAGGGGCGTCTGCCGCGCACCCAGCATATGGGCTGACCTTGGCGAGCGCATGCAACTTTTCTCTGGATGTCACCACATAAAAATCCCACGGTTGCTGATTGCCCGCAGAGGGTGCGGCCATGGCGGCGCGCAACACCTGCTCGACCTTGTCACTTTCAACGGCGCGGTCTTCAAACTTCCGCACGCTGACCCTGTGGAAAATTTCTTTCATGGGGACCCCCTTGGCTAGTGTGCTGCCAGTTTAAATTATTGCAGAATATATGCGCTTACAATTTGGCCATAATAGGCGATGTGCGCATCGCGGTTTGCTCCAACTGCTGAACCGTCAACATCCTGAGGATAAAACTTTGACTGGTATTCGGTGATCAGGCTGGGGAGATCCTGCTTCTGCTTGTACACGATCTTGCACTCAAGGGTGAGAGGCAGTTCCTTGATGGCGGGGACAGAAATAAGTTCTGGATCCACAAGGGTCAGGCCAGCTTCAGAAATTTTATCCAGATTTCGCCCGCATTTTGAGCCGCAAATACCAATAATTTTTTTGGAGTATTCGCCAAAAGGCACGTTAACGGTGAATTCTGGGTTTTTATCCAGCAATTCGCGTGTAAAACGGTGCTCGCGCACATAGGCCACAAATACCGGGCTGGACCAATCAATGCCGAGTGTTCCCCAGCCAATGGTCATGCTGTTTACCCGGCCATCCGCCTTGGAAGTAAGCAATATGCCCTTGGGCAGAGCTTCAAGAATATTCTTGGCATATTCGGCAACGATAATTTTTTTTCTTTCCATAATTCAATCCTCATTTGGGTGGTAATATAGTGCGGGCTTAAAAGCCACTCTGCAGATTTGTGGGTGCAGCCAGAACGGGTTTGGTGGGGCATTGATGATTCCCACGAATAGGGCCTTGCATTCCCTTGAAAAAAATTGCCTGTTTCCCGTGTTGCGAATCGATTATTAGACCGGTCGTATAATAAGTCAAGCAGATTTATTTGTTCGCAGCATGCGGGGCATACTCGGCAGCATAACCATCTGCCCATATTATAATTTTGGAGAATAAGGCAAATAAACAGGAGAATCGTGCTAGCGACCAGCCCCTTGGCAGGAGTATGAAAATATCGGGATTAAGGCCTGCCCGCTCTTGGCAGCCCCCTGCCGCAGGCGGTATTCTCCTCATGGCAGCCCGTGCCCATGAAAGCGAGAAATAAAAATTTTGTAACCGCGCACAAGTTGCTGCACTTTTTGGCTCACGCTCAATTATGCAATACAATCCTTCCGGTTCATACAGCTAAACGCAAAGGTGAATACTTATGGAAAAAGCAAAGGTGTACTTTACAGATTTTCGCACCAAGGCTTTTGGCGATGGCTTGCCCACCAAGCTGAAAAAAATGATCAAAAAAGCAGGCATCGGCCATATTGATATGAAGGGTCGCTTTGTTGCCATCAAACTGCACTTTGGAGAACTTGGCAACATAAGTTACCTGCGCCCCAACTATGCGCGCGCTGTTGTTGACACGGTCAAGGATTTTGGCGGTAAACCGTTCTTGACCGACTGCAACACCATGTATCCCGGTAGCCGCAAAAATGCCCTGGAACATCTGGAATGCGCCTGGCAGAACGGTTTTACGCCCCTTACGGTGAATTGCCCTATCATCATTGGCGACGGACTCAAGGGCACGGACGAAGCACTGGTACCTGTTGTGGGCGGCGAATATGTCAAGGAAGCCAAGATTGGCCGCGCAGTTATGGACGCCGATATTTTCATCAGCCTCACCCACTTCAAGGGGCATGAAATGACCGGCTTTGGCGGAGCCATCAAGAACATCGGCATGGGTTGCGGATCGCGCGCTGGTAAAACTGAGCAGCACAGCAACGGCCAGGCCAACATCAACGAAGCACTGTGCGTTGGCTGTAAGGCCTGCATCAAGCAATGCGCCAATGACGCCCTGCACTACTCTGCTGAAACCAAGAAAACCACGGTCGATCACAATAACTGCGTGGGCTGTGGACGCTGCCTGGGTGCGTGTAATTTTGACGCCATTTCTTTCGCGCATGATGCCGCCATTGAAATGCTCAACTACAAAATGGCGGAATACACCAAGGCAGTGCTGGACGGTCGCCCGCATTTCCATATTTCGCTGATTGTGGATGTTTCACCCAACTGCGATTGCCATGGCGAAAATGACGCGCCTATTCTGCCCAACATCGGCATGTTTGCATCGTTTGACCCGCTGGCGCTTGATCAGGCCTGCGTGGATGCCTGCATGAAGGCAAAGCCCCTGCCCGGCAGCCAGCTTGCGGAAAATATTGCGAAAAAGGGATTTGTGGATCACCACGACCACTTTAAAAATTCTGGCCCTGAATCCGAGTGGCGTGCCTGTCTGGAGCATGCTGAAAAAATCGGCTTGGGTACGCGCGAATATAATCTGATTGTGGTAAAGTAAGCAGCAATTATTGCAAGCGCAATACTGGCCGGGGCAACCCGGCCTTTTTGCGTAATGCCGCATGAAGCAAAGACTCTAACTCTCAAGCGCCAAAGTACATGCAAACACTAGGGAACCAGCATTAGCGGAGTCACGTTCAGCGCATTCGGGCGAGATGTTGCTTTCCACGAGTCGCTAACATCCTGGCCTTTAAAGGGTCATGGTGAGGGACAGCTATAGCGTTACCTTTCCCCCCGCCTTTCGCAGGACGTGGTGTGTGATTATTGTGACGTAGCCTGCCGCCTTACCTTTTGCAGGTCGTGACCAGGAGATGGTTGTGGCGTCGCCTTCCTTAGACTCGCCGGAGCGTAGGCGGAGGCGATGTGCTGGTGTTGGGCGA
>NZ_CABSIF010000013.1 GCF_902477725.1 uncultured Desulfovibrio sp.
GTATTTTGCAAATTCGCCCAACACCAGCCATCGCCTCCGCATCCGCTCCGGCGAGTTTAAGGAAGGTGACTCCACGACCATCTCCTGATGGTGAATATATTTTTTGACTCGCAAACTTCCCGTCTGGTCATGGCTGAACGGAAATTGTCATTAGTAACTTGTCGATGTGGTGCAGATAGTTGTTTGTTGCCAGAATTTGTCAGCGCGTGGGGATGTCAGAATATTCAGAGCTACGGAGAAGAATGCAAATACAATCCAGAAACTAGCAATTATACTGGGGGTATTGGGCTGAAACGGACTTACATTCAAATCGAAAGCGTCCTCTGGCATTAACGCGGCGCGGAGGGAGATCACCTGAGCGAGCGGCGCGAGTGAGGGAAGCTCCCGCAGCTATGGCCGCGTTGCCCTCGTCATGCTAAGGAATTTGGAAAGCCCTTTTATGGGGTGCTTCGGAGGGGATGCAAGGGGGGCCGCGAAGGGGGCGCAGCCCCATAACCGGCCCCACCTTGCTGCGCGCCGCACAGGCGTCCCAAACTTCGCTGGCGGGCGTAACCCTGCGCCCGAAGGGCAGCAACCACTCACAACTCCACGCCACGCAGCAAAAACGTGCGCCTCGCAGGCATCCAAAAAAGAGGCCAGCACTCACGCGCTGACCTCTTCCAATTGCAACGCACCGTGCGTTGGCAATGGCGATCTGTCTTAAGCCATGTGCTTGAGAGAATTGTTGTAGATGCGCGCCACGCGTTCCCTCGTGCCTTCCACTGGCGCAACGGAAATCAGCAGACCCAGCGAGGGCGTCTGTTCCACCAGGTCGCAGAATTTGTCCATATCAGCAGCGGTCACGCCGAGGTCTTCAAGCTTTTGCGGCACACCCACGCTGGCAAGCCACTGTTCCACAGCCTTGGCGGCCTGCGGGGCTTCTTCCGGCAGGCCCTTGAGGCCGGGAGCCAGGGGCGCAAGAATGTGCGCCAGCACATCGGGCCGGGCGGGGTAGCATTCCAGAATGACGGCGGGCAGCAGAACGGCAAGGCCAAGCCCATGCGAGAGGTCGGGGCTGACGGCGCTCAGGGGGTGTTCCAGCGCGTGCGTGAAGTGCAGCAGGCCGTTATCAAAAGCCACGCCCGCCTGCATGGCGGCGTAGCACAGCTGGTAACGGGCCTTGAGGTCGCCGGGGTCGGCAAGTGCTACGGGCAGCCACTGGTGCACCAGCCGGATGGTCTCTGCCGCCAGCGAAATGGCAAAGGGGTTGGTGACAGTGGTGGTGGCGGCTTCCACCACGTGGTTGACGGCGTCAATGGACACATAACGCGTCTGGTCGGGCGAAAGCCCGGTCATGAGCGCGGGGTCGTCAATGGCAAAGCGGGGGTAAATGCAATCGTATGCAATGGCGGGCTTGTAGTTAAGCTTGGTCACAGTTGCCACGGCAAAGCGGTTCACTTCGCTGCCGGTGCCGTGGGTGAGGTTGATGGCAATGATAGGCAGGGCCGCTTGCGGCGTAAAGCGGTAGCAGTACAGATCATCGCCAGTCTTGCCGGGATTTGCCAGCAGGATGGCGGCGCTCTTGCCGCAGTCGATGGGGCTGCCGCCGCCAATGGCCAGCACTGCGCCCGCATTGACTGAACGGCCCAAGGCTGCGGCCTCGTCCACGCTGTCAGTGGTGGGGTTGGGGGTAACGCGGTTGTAGAGCGCCAGTGTGACGCCGTGCTTTTGAGCTGCGGCTTCAACTTTGTCCCAAGCGCCGGTGATTTTGTATGAGCGCCCGCCGCAAACGCAGAGTATGGACGTGATGCCCTCGCTCTTAAGTTGGGCGAGGATGTCGTCTATTTTATCAATGGCCCCAACCCCCAGATAGGTTGTTGTCTTAACGCGAATTTCCCGCACATTTTTGTAATCGGCAGCTTGATCCCACATATGATCCTCCAGAGTGCTATGGCACGTATCCGCCGCGGGGGCGGGTTGATTGAAATTTTGTTATTTTTTTCACATAAGATGTTTATAAAAGCTTTCAGGCAGATAGTAAAGCTCTTTGAGCGCACAAACATTTTTTCACGCAAATTTGATAAGCGGGAGAAGCCGGAGCCGGTATGCGGAATATACGCTGCACAGCGCGTCGAGAACTTTGAGGGGAGGAGGTGTTCCTGGTGAGTGCGGAGCCGCCATCAAGGTTTATGGCATGTCACCACGTGCAACACACTGAGGCAAAAAAAGGAGGCTCCCTTGCGGGGGCCTCCTTCAGTAATTCAGAGAAACTGCTCGGCAAGGATTTTTTGAAAAATACTTGCCGCAAAATGCGGGCAGACAGGCTTTTGCCCGTCGTAAGCGAGCATTTCAGGTCTTAATTGCTTAAAGCCCGCGCAGCATCTTGACGGAGCAGAATTTGCCGCACATGGCGCAGACTTCTTCTGTCTTGTGGTCTTCGCGGCGTTTTTCGAGCATCTGCGGGTCAAGAGCGGCCTTGGACATGGCTTCCCAGTCCAGAGCCTTGCGGGCTGCGTTCATGGCAGCCTCGCGGGCAACGGCGGCGGGGCGGCCAAGGGCCACTTCGCCCACATGGGCGGCCACGCGTGAGGCCATGACACCAGCGCGCACGTCCGCCTCGTCAGGCAGGGTGAGGTGTTCGGCAGGGGTGAGGTAGCACAGAAAGTCCACGCCAGCCTCAACACCCATGGCGCCGCCGATGGCTCCGGCAATGTGGTCATAGCCGGGGGCGCTGTCGCAGCACAGGGGGCCGAGCACATACAGGGGGGCATTGTTGGTCAGGCGTTTGATGCCCTGAATCTGGGTACGCACCTGATTGAGCGGCACGTGGCCGGGGCCTTCGATCATGCATTGCACGCCGCGTTCAAGGGCGTATTTTGCAAGCTGGCCCAGATTGATGACTTCTTCCCACTGGGCGGCATCGCCAGCGTCCACGCCCGCGCCGGGGCGCAGGCCGTCGCCCAGCGAAAGGGTGACGTTGTAGGGGCGGCAGATGTCCAGCAGGCGGTCGTAGTATTCCAGCAGCGGATTTTCGCGGTTGTTCTCAAGCATCCAGCGGGCGAGCATGGAGCCGCCGCGCGAAACAATGCCCAGCACGCGGTTGTTCTTGACGGCCATTTCAGCGCCGCGCTTGGAAAGGCCGCAGTGCACGGTGATGAAGTCCACACCCTGCTCCGCCTGCTTGGCGATTTCGGCAAACAGGGCATCGGGCTGCATGGTGGCGATATCCAGCTCCGCGTCCAGAATCTGCTGGCCCACGGCATAGAGCGGCACGGTGCCAAGCGGCAGGGGGCAGGCCTTGAGCATGCCAAGGCGCAGGGCGTCAAGGTCGCCCGCGATGGAAAGATCCATCACGGTGTCGGCTCCGGCATCAAGGGCGGCCTTGATTTTGCGTTCTTCCGTAGCGGGGCAGTTGCACAGGGGCGAAGTGCCGATGTTGGCGTTCACCTTGATGCGCGAGGGCTGGCCCACAAGAATGGGCTTGAGGTTGGGATGCACGGGGTTGCCCAGCAGCACCATTGTGCCCGCCTCGATGGCTTCAACAATGGATTCGGGGGCGAGTTGTTCTTCCTCGGCCAGAGTGGTGAGGTGTTTGTCCAGCAGGCCGCTCAGAGCGGAATTCTGCGAACGAAAAGATGCAGACATGGTTGTGCCTCGCGGGTTGCGACGCAGGGCGCAAAAAAAAGCCACAAGCAGCGGAACAGCGTCGTGGCCGCGGCTTCCCTACGGCAGTGCGAACTGCGTCAGGTTCATAGGGTCTGGGTTTATCCCACTCTCAGCCGCCAGATCTTGCGATCCGCGGCTCCCCTAGCACTGGTTACATGAATACTCCGTATGCCATCTGCTGTAAAGCCCGCCCTGCCATGCCTTGCATTTACCAGTTGCGGCTGGCATAGACGAGCTATGGCAAGAAAACGTTTTTTGAGTCCCTTCACCTGGCCGGTGTTGTCATTCCTTGCGGTTATCGTTGCAGGGTCAGTACTGCTCGGCCTGCCTGCGAGTTGGGCCAAGGGCCAGAGCATCAGCCCCATAGACGCCTGTTTTCTTGCAACCTCGGCTGTCTGCGTTACCGGTCTTTCGCCGCTGGACATAAGCGAGGTGCTCAGCCCTTTCGGCAAGGGGGTGCTGCTATGCCTTATCCAGACCGGCGGGCTGGGGGTCATGACCTACACAAGCATCATCTTTCTGCTGTGGCGCAATAACGTGCCCTTCAACAGCCGCGAAGCTGTGAGTCAGGCCTTGCTGTGGGGTGATTTCAGCCTTGCCGCATTTTTGCGGCAGGTGCTCGGGCTGGTTTTTGGCATTGAGGCTGTGGCCGCATTTCTGCTCTGGCTGCACGACCCTGTTTTTTTCTACCCGTTCAGTGCCGTGTTTCATGCTGTTTCGGCCTTCTGCAATGCTGGCTTTGCCCTGAGCACAACCAATCTGGCTCTTTTTCGGGACGACGTGGCCGTCAATGCCGTTATTGCGGCCAGTGTGGTGCTGGGCGGCATAGGTTTTGGCGTACTGCGAGAATTTCTGGGCATCTGCACGGGAGGGCGCATGGGCGCGCCTGTGCGCCGCCTCAGCCGTTTTAGCCGCCTAGTGGTCAAAACAAGTCTTTTTATTATTGTTCTTGGCTGGGTGGTCATGTTCGCCATTGAGTTCTGGCGGGGAAGCGTACCAAGGACTGTAGATGGATGCGCCGACCTTGCCATCACCATGTTTTTTCACTCGGTGGTGGCGCGTACCGCAGGCTTCAGTTCCATTGACCTCGCCGTGCTGGGCGATGCCACCCTGCTGGTGTTGATAGCCCTGATGTTCATCGGCGGTGGCCCCGGTTCGTGCGCAGGCGGCATCAAGGTTGTGACCTTTCGCGTGCTTGCGGGCTACATTGCCGCACAGTTCCGGGGCGACAGCCAGATTGTGCTGGAAGGGCGCGGCGTGTCGGCAGAGAACGTCAGCCGGGCGCTGACCCTGTTTTTTGCCTACTCCATGCTCGTGGGAATTTCTGTCTTTCTGCTTGCCATAACGGAAGGCGACGTTATTGCCGGAGCAGGCACTCAGGCCGCGCCCTTTTTGCGCCTGCTGTTTGAAGAAGTTTCGGCACTCGGCACCGTGGGACTTTCCGTCAATCTGACGCAGGATTTGAGCTCTGCGGGCAAGGGAATCATAATTTTCAGCATGTTTGCGGGCCGGGTGGGCATTTTGAGCCTGCTCATGGCGGTGCAGAGCCTGCGGTCAAAAAAGGCCTACAGCGTGGCAGAGGCCCAGCTTCCCATCGGGTAGGCGAACTTGCCCGGTCGTGGCCTGGCGGTCAGAGAGGTAATTATGGCGGAAAAGAAACTGGAAATCGGCGTTATCGGCCTTGGCAAGTTTGGCCTGCGCATGGCCTCCACCCTGGTATCGCTGGGGCATACAGTGCTTGGCATTGATATGTCCGAGGTCAGGGTGCAAAGGGCGGAAGAAGCGCTGGATACCGTATACAAGGCCGATGCCACCAATATTGCCGTACTGCGGTCGCTGCACGTGCAGGATCTGGACTGGGTGGTGATCAGCGTTGGGGAAAGCGTGGAACAGTCGCTGAGCATAACCCTCAACGTGCAGGAGCTGAACGGCCCCAAGATATGGGTCAAAGCCTCCAACGAAGAACACAAAAAAATTCTGCAACGCCTGCACGTTACCCGCGCCATGGTGCCGGAAACAGAGGCTGCCGTCATGGCGGCCCACCAGTTGACCCACCCCGGCATGCTCGACCTTATCCCCAAGTACGGCGGCATTGCCATTCAGGAGCTGCGCGTGGATGCGTGGGACGGGAAAACCCTTATTGAATTGAACCTGATGCAGCAGTTCAATGTCATGGTCATGGGGATTCGTCCGGCGGGAAAAAACGCCTTTGTTTTTGTGCCGCCCGCCACAACAATTCTGCACAAGGGTGATTCTCTGGTTGTGGCGGGAAGGGCCGATTCCATGCACATGCTCAAGCCCTGAGGCATGACGGAACCGTTTCGGAATTCATCCCTTCGCCTAGCCATATTGTCGGATATGAACAAAAACGGCCTTCCCCTGAACCGGAGAAGGCCGTTTTTTGTGCCTTATCCCTGACGGGCGGGGCGTGGTTTACCCACATAGAAAATGAACGCGCCCAGCATGACAATGACAGCGCCGGACAGGGCGTTTTTTTCCGCGCCGGAAAAGGCGATGAGGCAGAACATGCAAGCGCCGAGTGATGCCGCAACCTTGAGCCATGCGGCCCGGTTGCGCAGGCCATACCGTTTGAGCAGCGCCAGAGCAGAGTAGTAATAGGCCGGGAGCGTCAGCAGCACTGCCACGCTGGTAATGCTGTTGAACAGATCCTGCGTGTCGCCGGAGCGGCTGACAATCATCATTAGAAGCAGCATGGCGCTCATCATGCAGGCTGAAAGAATCAGCCCCGCCACGGGCTGGCCCTTGGCGTTTTTTCTGCCAAAGATGGGCGGCAGGGTGCCGTCCTGCGCGGCACGGCAGCCAGCGTTGGAAACAAGCATTATCCATGATCCCAGTGAGGCCAGGCAGGCAAAGGCGGTCACTGCCGAAACCATGTCCGGCACCAGATGGGCCAGAGGCAGCCCTGCGCAGATATGGCCCATGGCCAGCGAAAAGGGCGCCCCGGATTCTGCCATCTGCTTTGCGGGAAACATGCCCGATATGGCCGTGCAGGAAAGTATGTACACAAACCCGGCCAGAGCCGTGCCAATGAGGGTGGAAAGCGGAATGTTGCGCTTGGGGTTGTCCACCACGGCTGTGTTCACCGAGGCGCTTTCAATCCCTATGAAGCTCCAGATGCAAAGCACGACGGCGCTCATGACTGAGCTGCCCGCTGGTTTGCCTCCGGCAAGCCAGTTGGCGGAAAACACCGCAGGGTCAAAATACAGCCAGCCCACGGTGCCCGTGATGAATACGGGGATCAGCAGCAGGACGACCCCGATGGAAACAAGCCTGCCTATCCAGGCCGCGCCGAGAATATTCACGCCTGTGAATATCCAGATGAGGGCCAGCGATGCGAAGCCAGCCCACAGGGGATGCTCCAGCGCGGGAAAGAATACCGAAAGATAATCCACGCCAGTTATGGCTACGGCCAGATTGCCTATCCAGTTGGCGTGATAATAGAGCAGGCCCGTCTGATAGCCCAGCTCCGGCCCTATTTCGCTGGCATAGGCAATGGGGCCGCCCTCCTGCGGGTCTTCCATGCCCAGCCGGGCAAATACATAGGCCAGACCCATGGCTCCCAGAATGGCCACAAGCCAGCCGATGACTGAAATGCTGCCGATGCCCGCAAGGTTTGCGGGCAAAAGAGCAATGCCAGACCCCATCATATTGCCCGCCACCACCGTGATGCAGGCGAAAAGGCCAAGTTTTTTCGTGCCGGGCGTGGTCATGGCTGCCGTCCTTTTGCTGCGGTTAAAAAGCGCTCCCCGGCGTTTCGGGGTAAAAATCATCGGGCATGGCTATTTTTTTATGCACAATACGCTGAAGTATTTTTTGCCGTCGCGTTCTATGCGCTCTACGCCGTGGATGTCGCTTTCATAACCGGGAAAGGCATTTTCAAAGTTCTGGCGCGCCTCAAGATAGGCAAATATGGGTTCCGCAACCTCGTTCATCACCTCGCCGCCCATCATGACGGGAATGCCTGGCGGATAGGGCACAATCATGACAGCCGGAACGCGCCCGCGCAGGTCGGCCAGTTCCACATATTCCACATTGTGGCGCACCACTTCATGGTAGGCTTCCGCAGGTCGCATGACCTGATCAGGTATGCCCTGAAAGGCTGCCTGCATCTTGTCCAGCAGCTTGTGTTCGCGGAAGTGGCGGTGAATGGCGTTGCTGTGGTCTCTGAGGCCAACGCCCTTGTATGTCTCAGGAAAGGCGGCGTATAGATCAGGCAAGGCAACGCTCAGCGGGGCATTGGCGTCATAGAGTTGCTTGAATTTGAGCAGGCCCGAGATGAGCGCCCCTTCCTTGGCCTTGGTGGTGCCGATGGAGTTGAGCAGCAAAAAGGAATAATAGTCGGTTTTTTCGCACACAACGCGGTGCCGGATCAGGTAGTTGGTGACAATGGCAGCCGGAATGCCCGTATCCGCCATTGTGCCGTCTTCCGCAAGGCCGGGCGTGATGAAGGTCAGCTTGATGGGGTCAAGCATGACGTAATCCGGCTCAATATCGTCAAAGCCGTGCCAGTTGTTGGCGCTGTCCAACACCCAGGGGCGCTGGTTCTCTGCCAGATATTCGGCGGGCACTTCCAGAAAGTCATGCATGCCTTTCTGGTAAGGAACCCTTCTGGGCTGCCACATGCTGAAAAACCAGTCGCCCCTGGCGGTCATTTCCCGCTCCATGAGGGTGATCTTGCGGCGGATGCGAACGGCCTCGGCAATGGTGTCATGCAGCAGCACCTCGCCGTCATCGTCCATCATCTTGGTAGCCACATCAAGCGACGCGATCATGTTGTATTGCGGCGAAGTGGAGCCGTGCATCATGTAGGATTCGTTGAGTTCATCGCGGTTGATCCGCACATGCGTGCCGTGCTTTACGTGCAGCATGGAGGCCTGTGAAAAGGCCGTGAGCAGCTTGTGGGTGGATTGCGAGCAGAAAATGGGCGGATGATCGGCCACATTGTCGGCATCCGTCATGCCATAGTGGTTCTCATACATGGGGCTGAATCGGGCGTAGGCGTACCATGCTTCGTCAAAGTGCAGGTTGTCCACGCTCTTGCGGAGCTGCTTCTTGATGTTGGTTACGTTGTAGCACAGCCCGTCATAGGTGGAATTGGTGAGGGCGGACATCTTGACCCGGCTGCTTTTCAGCTCGTCAGGAATCAGTTTGTTGGCTGCGATTTTTTTGTGGATGCTTTTTTCTGAAAATTCGGAAAGCCTGCACGGCCCGATGATGCCGCGCCGGTTGCGCCGCGGCGTCATATACACGGGGTAGGCCTCGGTAATGACCATGGCGTAGTTGAGCGATTTGTGACAGTTGCGGTCAACAAAGGCTATGTCGTCGCGCAGCACCTGACTGCGCCAGATGATCTGGTTGACGTTGGAGGTGCCGTTGAGCACATAAAAAGTTATGTCCGCCCCAAAGACTCTGGCGGAATTTTCTTCCGCATCGCCAACCGGGCCGTTGTGGTCAAGCAGGGAGCCAAGCTCGGGCACAGAAATGGAAAGGTCGGCGCGGAAGACGTTTTCGCCAAAAAACTTGTGCATGGCCACGCCTGCGGGGCTTTTGAGAAATCCCTCGCCGCCCATATGCCCAGGCGTGTGCCATGCGTATTTGTATTCATTGGCGTAGCGGGCCATGCCACCGAAAAAGGCCGGATACACCGTTTGCAGGTAATCGCTGACCAGCACTTCGATGCGCCCGGCCAGAAAATCCACGGTATCTGTTATCTTCCAGATGCAGTCGTCCACCTTGGAAAGAACATCCGTGGGCAGATTCTCCAGTTCGGAATGGTCAGTAAGCAGCACGACCGGGATGGTTTTGTTGCGCTGGCGGATGCCCTCAAGCAACTCCGCTGCCGTTGCCTGCTCGCCGGGGTCTTCGCACTGGATGTCCCAGTCTATGATAACAGTTCCAAGGTCTGCGCGGGATGCAAAAATATTTATTGCGTCTTCATATCGCAAGGATATGAGAACAGAGCATCCCTTGCTTTCCACAAGCTGCTTTTTCAGGTCACGCAGCCTGCAACCTTCATCTGTTGCCGCATCAAATTCACCAGAAACAATCAGTACAGGCCATTCATGCTTATCTATGGGCATTGGCGCGCTCCTTAGCATTACAGCGGCAAGTAGAGGGTGTGCGCAGCCGGGGATGCCTGCGCATAATGAAGGTGTGTTGTGCGGACTGCATGCCTATCTATCTGTTTGTCTTTTTTCGCTCAAAGTATAAACTTTGTCCATTTGTGTTTGGCCGAGGTTCACTGAAAATTGTGCATTTTCAGTGAGGATTTGTGCAATGATCTAGCATGATCTTGCAGTAATCTCTGAATATTCTTTATATGCTGCAACGATTGCGCAGTGGCGGCTGGGTGCAATATCTTGCGAGAAGAGCGGGTAAGATGGTCAGTCTGTAGGCAGGATTGCGCATGCTTGCGCGCGGGGCAAGGGCGAGACGTGAGGATATCAGCGACTGGGGGAGGCGTCGTCGCCGGGAAGCGCCCACCAGGGCAAGCCCCGCCATGCGGCATTAAGCGCCTTTTCATGCGCGGGCCATTGGGGCGAAAAGCGGGCGAGCTCCTCCCTGTAAGCCGGGGAATGATCCATATGGCGCAAGTGGCACAGCTCATGCCAGCACAAGTGCTCCAGCAGCGGGGCAGGCAGAAGCAGGGCGCGCCAGTTGAGGCTGATGCGTCCCTCCGGACATGCAGGCGCAAGGGCTGTGTCGCCTTGGGCAAAGGAGGGAGCGGCGTCATGTGTGGCGGGCAGGGGCGGGGTGGAAAAAAAGTTGCGGATGCGCGTGGTAAGCTGTTCCAGTGATCTGGGGCGACCAAAAATCCCCTGTGGCAGTTTTGACCGCTGCGTTGCGGGCTGAGGGGTGTATCCCCGGCGCAGACGGGAGCAACTGCCCCAGCGTCCGCTCTGATCCCGCACGCTCACACCCGCAAGGGCAAATCCTTCCGTGGTCGCAAGCTGTTGCAGATACAGCGGCAGCAGGCGGGCTGCTTTTTTGCGGCACCACTGACGCAGGGCCTGCGCGCATAAAGATATGTCATCTACGGCGCCGTACAGGCGCACCTGATCCGCATTTTCCACCAGTAACAAGCGCCGTGCGCCGTTGGCAACCTGCACTGTAGCGGTCTTGGCGGTTTGCGCCGTGGCGGCTTTGCGGCCTGCTGCCATGTCGCCACTGGGCGTGACGGCAAAAGTTTCGCCCGTGAGCGGCAGGGTGATGCTGGAAGGTAACTGGGGGGCGGGCACCCTGCGCAGCAGGGTTGTGCGGGCGCGCTCCAGCCAGGGCAAAAAGAGCGGCAGGCTTGAGTGAAGCTGTGCTGGCCCCATGGTCAGCGGGATAGTCAGCACAAGGTCGCCCCGAGGCGTGAGTGACAGTTTTGCCCTGCGTGCACGAGGTGAAAGGCGCACCGAAGCCGTCAGGCGCGTGCCATCGGCCAGGGTAAATTCTACCGTGTCGGGCAGATCGTGCAAGGGGGCGGCAGAGACTTTGCGGGCAGGCATGCGGCAACGCTGCCATAGGAGGCCAAGGCTGTAAAGACTGCCGCGGCATGGTTGTTGCTCTACTACCTGCGGAAAGGTGCATCCGGCAGGTTTTGCCGGGTGCAAACCCGTTGGGCAGCCGCACCCAGGGTTTCTATGGGGGAGCCACTATTAAAAATGATGCGGCATTTCGCAGCTAAGATTACTGCGGGGGGCGTCATATGAGTACCACAGGGATTGGCAATCTGTTGGGTTCCAGCAGCGCTGAGGCCGTTTACAAGGTTGGTCTGGGGTCGAATACCATCCGCACGCGCAGCGATTCGTCCGATTCTGGCGACACCGTTGATATTTCTGATGAAGCCAAGAAGCTTTTTTCTGAAAAAATCCACATGTACGACAAGGGCTCGTCCACGGCTACGACTTCGCAATCTGCGGAAAACAAGGGTGATACGTCTGCCGAAACTGCCGATGGTGAAACCGGCGAAGCTGGTGGCGGAGGTTCGACCAAGGCCGGTGGCGCAGGCGGTGGTGGCGGTGGTGGTAATGACAGTTCTTCCAATGCTGTCGAGAATATCAAGAAGCAGATTGCGGCCTTAAAGAGCCAGCTTTCCAGCCTGGCCAGCCATGCTGGCAGCGGCAGCAGCACTGCGGTGGAAAGTAAAATCCAGTCGCTCGAGTCCCAGATTGCGGCTCTCGAAGCACAGCTTGCCGAGGCCGAGTCGACTTCTGCTTGACATAGGAATGATTCCTAATTAAAGTGGTTCAACAAGAGGGGCACTTTTGCTCGTGCCCTTTTTTGCAGTTGCGCCAATAGGCGCGCAGCCACCAATCATTCCAAGGAGAAGACGCTATGAAATCGCTGAAAGGCAGCCAGACGGAAAAAAATATTCTTACAGCCTTTGCTGGTGAATCTCAGGCGCGTAACCGCTATGACTATTTTGCCGGGCGGGCCAAGAATGACGGTTTTGTGCTGGTGCAGGAAATTTTTGTAGAAACTGCCTTGCAGGAAAAAGAACACGCCAAGCGCCTGTTCAAATTTCTTGAAGGCGGAGATGTTGAAATCACGGCGGCGTACCCTGCCGGGGTCATAGCTGATAGCGAAGCCAACCTTATCGCAGCCGCCAGTGGCGAAAACCACGAGCACACCGTCATGTATCCTGAATTTGCCGCTACGGCTGACAAAGAAGGCTTTTCCGAGGTCGCTGCCGTCATGCGCCAGATTGCCGTTGCCGAGGCCTACCATGAAAAGCGTTTTCTTACGCTTGCCAAGGATATCAAGGAAGGGCGCATGTTCATGCGTACCAAGCCCACCATATGGCGTTGCCTGAACTGCGGCTGTCTTGTGGAGGGCGACCACGCTCCCGAGATGTGCCCCGCCTGTGCGCATCCCAAGGCCTACTTTGCAGAGCTTAACTATACGTTCTAAGCGGCATCGACTCCAGGGCTTGCCCGTTTTTACAACGCGGCAGACAGACGGGATGGGTGCCAGAGGCACTCGCCGGATTGGATGATGTCTTTCACGTATCTACCCTGAATTATTGCCTAGATACAGGTCGAGCTGCGTCGACCACAAGCGCCAGACCTTTTGGGTCTGGCGCTTGTTTTGCGAAGCGGCATGCGTCTGACGTTGAACCGTCACCGTCGAGGAACAGCATGGCTGCTGTGTGGCTTGTTGGATTTGAAAAGCAATTAAATATCTATTATGCAAAGTTTTTGTGCATAAATATAGCCCGGGTAGTTGCCTTTTGCAGTTTCCGGTCATTTGAACGGTATCTAAATATCTTGCAGGACTGGGACTAAGTGGTTACAGCTAATACAAGGCATGTCGTTATATGGGTGGGGAAGGGACTCTGCCATCTGTGTAATGTGGTCCATACTGGTCGATATGCCCACAAGCGGGAGAATGCGGACGGTGCATTTTTCAAGCTGAGGAGTCAACAGTGAAACAGATTATCTGGGGAGCACTTTTTTCCCTGCTTTTGGCATCGGCGGCCACTGCGGCTGAAACCGGTTATCCCCCACCCCCGCCAGCGGGGAAGCCTCTTTCGGTCGAGGACTCCATCTATGGAGTGCTGCGTAATCATCACAATCTGCGGGGCATGATCGAAAACCGCGAGGTGCTGGATCATGAGGTCAGGCGCGCTCAGGCTGGCTTTGGCCCTCGCGTTGACGTTACAGGGCAGGCTGGCGGCAGCGTCTTGAGTGATTCAAGCACCCGCAGCCAGAACCTTGATTCGCAGATGTGGGGCAAGGTGGGCTATAGCGCCCAGCTTGTGCAGCCCATATGGGATGGTTTTGCCACCCGTTCGCGCGTCCGCACTGCCAAGTCCACCCTCGAATCCCAAAAATACCGTGTATTCGATACGGCGACATCGCTTTCTCTTGATGCGATTATCGCCCATATTGATTTGCTGCGCCGCAGAAAAATCTACGAACTTTCCGAAGAAAATGTGGCCCACCACAAATCTCTTGTGGGGCAGGCCCAGGATCGCGCCAGCCTTGGCGCGGACACTGCCGCAGACGTAACCCAGGCGCAGTCGCGCTTGCAGCGGGCGCTTTCAAGCCTTTCTGAAGCCAAGGCCTCCCTGCTTGTGGCCGAGGAAACCTATACCCGGCTTACAGGCTTGCCAGCGGCCAGCCGCTTGCAGACCGTGACCATGCCGCCCCAGCTTTACACCGCATCGCAGGCGGTTCTGGAAAAGGCCAAAAAAAGCAACCCCAAACTCGCCGCCTATTTGCAGGATATCCGTGCCTCGCGCGCCGAGCGCGAACTTGCGGATTCGGCCTTTTCTCCCGCCCTCAATCTTGAGGCTGGCCCCAACTATACCAATCTTGGCGGCACAAGTGACCGCTGGGTGTACAGTTTTGACGTCATGGGCGTAGTGCGCTGGAATATCTTCAACAGCGGGGCAGACGTGGCTGAACGCCGCGCCGCCTCAGCCCGCATGCGCCAGTCGCGTCAGGTGATGTACAACTTTATTGATGATCTCAAGCTGGATGTGGACAGCACCTGGGTCAACTATCTTGCTGCCCAGGAACAGTACAACCACTATTCCAAAGCCATAGAGTACAACAAGTACACGCGCACCGCCTATATCGAACAGTTCCAGATTGGCAAGCGCAGTATTCTGGACGTGCTGGATACAGAAAGTGAGCTGTACAATTCTGCAACCCAGGCGGAAACCGCCCGGGGCAATATTCTTGTGGGCGCGTACAGGCTGTCGGCGCTCACGGGCAATATGCTGCCAGAAATGTCCATCAACACCGGACCGCTTGGACAGAGCGCGCCCAAAGAACCGGAAGATCCTCGCGAGGAGTTCGCTCCTGGCTGGTTCAACTGACAATCCTTTCCGCATGCCCCGGTTAAGCCGGGGCATGCGGCGCTTTTTTTAAGGGCGCAAATCCTTCTTTACCAGGCCGGGATCAATGGCTGACCCATGCGGCGCGCCTTGCGACTCTGGTCTGTAGAGTGAATTCCCTCAAGGGAGGGGCTTTGCCGCTCTGCGCGATGATAACGAAAGGATGATGCCGATTTATCCCCATCAGCATCAATGGAATATGCATGGATACAATTTCCGCGGATTCAGAGGAAAAGGCACGGCCCACACCAACTGAACAGGAATCCGGCGACAGTCGGGCTCCGCAAAAAACAGCAGACACGGCACCGGAGCAAGCCTCCGGCGCAGCAGGGCGCAATTCAGCCCAGGTACCGCGCACAGCGCCGACCATGGGGCCGTTGCGGCCTTCAGACGTGGATTTTATGCCCGGCTTGTTGCGCAGCCTTTCGGTTTTGATGCGCCTGCGCGGGCGGGCAGTGTCGCCACATGTGCTCATGGCCGGGCTTTCGGGCAGCAAGGTAACGCCTCAGGCCTGTCTGCGGGCGGCCCGCAAGGCGGGGCTGGCCGGGCGTATCGCTTATCGTCCTGATATCGCAGATATTCCAGGCCTTGTGTTGCCGTGCATTCTGTTGCTCTCCCATGACCGTTCGTGCGTGCTCACCGCCCTTGACGGCGACATGGCCGAGGTAATTTTTCCCGAAACCAGTGAAAGCACGCAATTGGTGCCAGTAGAGGCCTTGACGGACGAATACTCCGGCTATGCGCTCTTTGCTGCAGTGGAAGCAGCGCCGGATGACCGTTCCGAACGCCTCAGCATTGCTCGCGGCAAGCGCTGGTTCTGGGATGTACTGCGGTATTACGCACCCATCTACAGACACGTGGCCCTGGCCAGCGTGGTCATCAATCTCATTGCCGTGGGCAGCCCGCTGTTTGTCATGAATGTCTATGACCGCGTGGTTCCCAACAATGCCATAGAAACATTGTGGGTGCTGGCCAGCGGCATCTGCATCATCTATCTGTTCAATTTTCTGCTTTCGGCCCTGCGCACGCATTTTGTGGATGTGGCTGGCCGCAATGCGGATATCGTGCTTTCCAGTTCGCTGGTGGAAAAGGTGCTTTCCATGCGGCTGGACGCCAAGCCCGAATCCACGGGCGCGCTGGTCAACAACCTGCGCGAATTTGAGCAGCTGCGCGAATTTTTCAGTTCCTCAAGTCTGCTTGCCTGCATCGACCTGCCTTTTCTGGTTATTTTTCTGCTGCTTACGGCCTTCATTGGCGGCCCTATGGTGCTGCTGTCCATTGGGGCCATGCCCATCATGATCGGCATCGGCCTGCTGCTCCAGCACCGTTCGCGCATGAGCGCCGAGGCCAGCTACAAGCAGAACATGCAGAAAAACGCCCTGTTGGTGGAAATAGTAAGCGGGCTGGAAACGCTCAAGTCCTGCATGGCTGAAAGCCGCATGCAGAAACTGTGGGAATCGGTGGTGGGCCTTTCGGCCCGCTCCAACAGCGAATCCCGCAAGTATAACAACCTTGCAGTCACATCTTCCATGCTCATCACCCAGCTGGTTACTGTGGCTATGGTGGTGTGGGGCGTGTACCGCATATCCGACGGCCTCATGACCATGGGAGCGCTTATCGGTTGCAATATTCTGGTGGGGCGCACCATGGCTCCGCTGCTCCAGATGGCCTCGCTACTTACCCGTATGCAGAATTCGCATGTGGCCCTCAAGGCGCTGGACATGCTGATGATGTTGCCTTCTGAAAATCAGGCGGAAAAAACCTGCATGGATTTTGGCATGCTGCGCCCTTCATTCACTCTGGAGGGTGTTTCTTTTGCCTATCCCCGGCAGGAACGTCTGGCTCTGGAGCATGTTTCACTGCGCATTGAGCCGGGTGAACGCGTGGGCATTATCGGGCCCATGGGATCGGGCAAAAGCACACTGTCAAAGCTCCTTATCGGCCTCTATCAGCCCAAGGAAGGGGCGGTGAAGTTTGGCGATGTGGACATCAGGCAGATTCCCAGCATGGAACTGCGTGGCCGCGTGGGCGTGCTGCCGCAGGATGTGGTGCTGTTTTACGGCAGCATTCGCGACAACATCGCCTTGGGGGATCCCACCATCAACGATCACCTCATCCTGCGCGCCGCCTCCCTGGCTGGTGTCACAGACTTTTTGCGCAACAATCCCGCTGGCTTTGCCGCTCAGGTGGGCGAGCAGGGCAAGGCGCTTTCTGGCGGGCAGCGTCAGGCTGTGGCTCTGGCGCGCGCTCTGGTGCGCGACCCTGAGGTACTCATTCTGGACGAACCCACCAGCAATATGGACACGGATTCAGAACTGCTGCTGCAAAAAAGGCTGCAATCGGTCATTGGCGGGCGCACCCTTGTGCTTGTGACCCACCGGCTCTCCATGCTGCGCATAGTGGATCGGCTCATTGTTATGGAAGACGGGCAGGTCAAGCTGGACGGCCCCCGCGATGCCGTGTTGCAGAGCCTGCGCGACCGCTCGAAAAAGAACGTGGCCAATGTGCAGCAGGCCGCCCCGCAGGAAAAAACTGCTGATGCCGCAACGGTCTGAAGTTTTTAACTTTGCTGAAGAGCCTTGGCTTTTTGTTTTGAAATGACCGCCCAGCGGTTTTTGGAGAAGGGCATGCAGTTGCCACAGAAAACTATGGATATGACCGGGGCTGAAAATCGGCCAGAACAGAAAGCAGGGGCGCAATGCGGCACGTCAAAGCCCGAGGTGCTCTTGTCCCCTGGCGTGGAACCTTCGGCCTTTCCCCATCCGGGCGGCATGCCGGGTATGCCCTTTGGCTCGCATTTTTCACGGCCCAATGTTGACGCGCCGCTGCCAGCCATGCCCGGCAGCGAGAACGTGCTGGAACCTGCCGCTGATTCTGGCGCAGCCACCCCCAGTGGGTCTGGGCCAGATGCCGGTACTGGAAGATTGCCCGATCTGGAAGCGCTGATGGCCGATCTGGGTCAGAATGCCGGAGACATGCAACCCATGGGGCTGGATGTTGCCGCTGCCAAAAAGAAAGAACCGAGCAATCTTGAGCTTTTTTTGCGTCAGTTGCTGATGGGCGGGGAGCATGAACAGTGCCCGGATAAAAGCCTGCGGCAGTCGTTGCATGAAACTGTAGACAGAATTTTGGGCAAGAGCGGTCAGCAGGGAGCTGGCGGCATGTCGGGCGCTCAGCAGCAGGGCAATCCCGGCCTGTTCGCAGCCATGGACGCGCCCCTGCGCGGCCTGACGCCCGATGATATCCTTTTTGCCAACGAAGTGGACGCAGCCCTCGCCAGGCGGCCCAAGTTCGGCGTGCGCGCTCTGTCCATCAGCGTGGCAGCGTTTTTTCTATGTCTGATCATCTGGGCGGCTGTTGCCAGCGTGGATGAAGTGACCCATGCGGAAGGTTCGGTTGTTGGTTCGCAACGCACCCAGACCATCCAGAACCTCGAGGGCGGCATCCTGCGCGCAGTGCTTGTGCATGAAGGGCAGATTGTGGACAAGGGGGCGGTGCTGGCGCAACTGGACAATGAAATGGCCGAAAGCGCCTACCGTGACGCCGTAAACAAGGCCATGGAAAACAGCCTCGCCATCATCCGCCTTGAAGCTGAGATCAAGGGCGACAAGCCTGTTTTTCCAGAAAATTTTGACATGTGGGCAGAAAAAGTCATTGGGCGCAGGGTCGAGGCGGGCATGCTGGGGCGCATCCACCAGATCGTTCAGGATCAGGAAAATGCCTGGCACAGCCGCCGCGATCAGCTCAATGCGGAAATTGATGTTTTGCAGTCCCAGTATGTGCAGCGCCTGCATGATGTGGAAGAGCTGACGGCCCGCAAGGTGCAGCTTGACCGCAGCCTCGAGCTTTCCATCGAGCAAAAGAATACGGCCTACGCCCTTGTGCAGCGCAACAACTTTTCCAAGCTGGAATACCTCGGCATGCAGCAAAAGGTTGTGGAACTGCAGGGCCAGATAGATTCTCTTGCCGCCACAATCCCCAAGGCCAAGGCCGCGGCGGACGAGTCCAAGCAGCGCATAGCATCCCGCAGGGCCGAGCAGATTGCGGCGGTTACTGACGAGATCAACAAGCGCAGGCAGGAACTCAATTCACTGCGCGAAAATCTTTCGGCAGGGCGCGACCGCGTAACCCGCACAGAACTGCGCGCTCCTGTGCGCAGCACGGTCAAGCAGATATACATTTCCACCGTGGGCGGCGTGGTCAAACCCGGAGAACCCATCATGGACCTTGTGCCGCTTGACGACACCCTGGTGGTGGAGGCCAAGGTCAAGCCGCAGGATGTGGCCTTTCTGCACCCTGGGCAGCATGTCATGGTCAAGGTTTCAGCCTATGATTTCTCCATTTACGGCGGGATTGAAGGCAAGCTTGAATCTATCAGCGCCGATACTATTGAAGACAAAAAGGGCGAGCATTTTTATCTTGTAAAGATCCGCACCCAGAAAAACGCCATCGTCTACCACAACGAATCTCTTCCCATCATGCCGGGCATGGTGGTGACGGCAGACATTATGATCGGCAAAAAAACAGTGCTGGATTATCTGCTCAAGCCCATTCTCAAGGCCAAACAGAACGCCCTGCGCGAACGTTAGAGCAAAAAATGCGGGCAGACCAGGCTTTGGCCTGCCGTAAACCAGCATTTCAAGGGTTAATGCTCCTGCACAGATTTATTGAGACGCGCCGCTAGATGAAGGAAAATATATGGCACCCCAAGAACTAACTCTCCCAGGCGTAGCCCAGCGCAACCGCAAGGCGGCGCTGACCATGTCGGCACTGTTTGTGCTGGCGCTCTGCCTGATTTTTATTTTTGCACGCTGGTATCTGCATGATTCCCGCGCCCACCTGCTGCGCGAGATGGGCCAGGACATGAACTCGCAGGCCTCGGGCAAGGTGGCCCTGCTCACCGTGTGGTCTGGCACCCTTGCCGGTCAGGTAAATATTTTTGTCACGCAGGATATGCTGCGGCTGTTCGCCGCAGAGGTTGCAAGTGCGGGCGTGTCCGCCACGGATATGTTGCAGATGGCCCGGCAAAACCAGAATGGGGACGAAGCGGATACGGTGCCCCCGGCGGGCACTGCCAGCAACAGTGACCCTCTGAAAAAAATTGCCCCGCGCCTTCCGTTGATGGTCAACTATCTCAGAGACTTCATGGAGAAAAACAGCTTCAGCGGCGCGAGCCTGGTTAATACAGACATGCAGATGTACCTCGCCCCTGAGGGCGTACAGCCGCCCGATGAGGAGCAGAGGCCCTATTTGCAGCAGGCCCTGAACAGCAAACAGCCCGTTCTTATGCCTGTGCGGCGCGAAAATGGCAGACTTGTCATGGATATGGCCTTTCCCATTTTTGCGCCCCTGTATGTGGATTCAACCGGGGGCAGGGTGGTTTCCCTGCTGCTGGCCACCTACAGCGTCTTGCCTGTAACTGCCGCAGCCACGGGCGAAGCGGGCAATGGCAGCCAGTACAATACATTTATTCTTCAATCCTTTGGTGAAAAGCTGCAACGCATTGCACCTACCGAAGTATCGGGCGTGTCAGATTTGCCCGGCTGGTCGCTGCATGATGAAAAACTGCCGCTTGGCACACGTGTTGATCCCGGCCTGCCGGAAGGCGAGCGCGAGATATACGGGCTTGCCCTGCCCGTGCCCAACCTGCCTTGGCTTGTGGAGCAAACCTTGCCCGTGAGCCGCATTGATGAAAGATTTTCCGGCATAAAGCAGAACGTCGTTGTGGCTTCACTGATCATGGCGGCGCTTGCAGGCGGTTTGCTGGCCGCCCTGTGGTGGAGCCTTGTGAGCCGTAACGAGCGCGCCGTGGCAGAGCAGATGCGCAAGCTCTATCTGGTGGTCAACCAGCAAAAGCAGATCATGGACGGCGTAAATTCCGCCCTGTCGGCAGGTATCGTGCTCAATGACCTGAACGGCGTCATCCACTACGCCAACCAGAGCTTTGCTCGTTTATGCGGCAGGGAAAAATCCACGGAGCTGCGCGGGCTGAAATATTCCGAGCTGGATATGGAGCTTGCGCGCAGCCTTGTAACCCATACGCTGGCCGTGCACAGGGCGGGCGAACCCTTCAGCTTTGCCGAAGCCCTGCTGGTGGATGGCAAGCTGCGCTATTATTTGACCTCCTGCACTCCATTTCGGGATGAAAACGGGCGGCTCTCGGGCATGGTCTCCGTATACAGCGACATGACGGATATTGCTGTGGCGCAACAGCGTTCGCAACAGATGGTCGCCCAGACTGTCAACGCTTTCGTCAAAGCCATCGAGGCCGTGGATACCTATCTGCGCGGGCAGTCCGCCTTTACGGCGCAGTTGGCGGTTTCTCTGGCCTGTGGACTTGGCCGCAACGATGCGGAGACCCTTGCCACCCTGCGAACGGCAGCCAACCTCTCGCATGTGGGTATGATCCAGTTGCCCAAGGATCTGCTCACCAAGACAGGCGCGCTCTCGGCGCAGGAACGGGCATTGCTGCAACAGCATGTGGAATTTGCCCGCGAGGCCCTGGCAGACATTGATTTTGGCCTGCCTGTGCTGGAGGCCATCACCCAGATGTACGAACGCCTGGACGGCAGCGGCTACCCCTTGGCCCTCAACGATGGGAGCATCTGCCTGAACGCCCGTATTCTGGCGGTTGCCAATACCTTCTGCGCACTTATGCGGCCACGCTCCTACCGTGAGGCGCACAGTACGGAAGATGCCCTGAATATCCTGTCTGAAACTCCGCCCAAGTATGACGCCTCGGTTGTGGGCTCTTTGCGGGCATTTCTGGAAACAGAGCAGGGTATGGTTTTTCTGGAGCATTTGCTTGGCGATCCGCAGCCAAGCAGCGCCTAATTGGTACAGGGGTTAACAATGCGCATTCTTTTTTTGAATTCTGTTTTTCCTGGCCGCTTCCGTTCCCTTGCCCAGGCCTTTGGCGCATCCCAGAACAATACCGTGCTGTTTCTTGCAGAAACCGGACAAAAACTTGCCATTCCCGGTGTGCGACGGCTGCGTTTGGCGCCCCCCGCGCCCTATGAAAGCGATGACCCGGCGGAAAAGGAAATCGTGACGCGCCTGCGGCGTGGCGCGCGGGCGGGCAACGCCCTGCTGTCGTTGCGGAGAAACGGTTTTGTCCCAGATATCATCTGCGCTGCGGCAAGCATGGGCGGCAGTTTTTACGTGCGCGACATCTTCCCCAAGGCTTTTTATGTGGCTCAGGGCGATTGGTTTTACAACAATGGCGAGAGCCACTGCTTTTTTACGCGTGGCAACCCCCGCCCCCCGGCGGATTTTGCCCCCCTGCGGGTGTGCAATCTGTGGGAGTACAACGCGCTGGGCGAATGCCAGCTTGCCGTCACCTCCTCCCTCTGGCAGCGCGCCCAGTATCCCCCCGCGCTGCAACGCGACATAAAGGTTGTGCCCAGCGGCATCAATACGCGCTTTTTTATGCCCAACGAGGAAAAAAAGGATGGCGATGCCGCAGGCGATTGCGTGGCTGATTCCTGGGGATGCGCAAGCAATGAGCTGGTGACCTTCTGCGGCCCCATGCACGACCCGGCGCGCGGGTTTGACCAGTTCCGCAAGTGTCTGCCGCGCCTGCTCGAATTACGCCCCAACTGCCTGGTGGTGCTGGCCTGGCTTGATATTGCCCAGACCGGGCGCAAGCAGAGTGGCGGCTCAGATACGCCAGCTGAATGCACCGAGACAGGCAAGGCCATGCGCCGTGCGGTGGATATTCTGGGCATTGATCAGAGCTTCCGGGCGCGTGTGCACCTGCTTGGCGCGCGTTCGCTCAAGGAATACCGGGCCATGCTGCAACATTCCACCGCGCATGTGTATCTGGCGGCGCCGCATGTGTTTTCCACCGGTTTGCTTGAGGCCATGGCCTGCGGCTCACTGGTCGTGGCATCGGACACGCCGCCTGTGCGCGAAGTGGTGCAGGACGGCGTAAACGGCTTTTTGTGCGACTTCTGGGATCATGAAAACATGGCGCAAAAACTGGCCGATGTGCTGGCGCGGGCTCCGCAGCTGGGGCATATGCGGCGTAATGCGCGGCAGACTGTGCTGCGCTCGTATGACGCGGATGTACAGACGCGCAGATTTATGGATCTGATCAGCGCAAGCATGAAAAGCCGGGCAGAAGGCTGACATCATGCCATGACATCAGGCCCTAGCATCAGGCCTAGCATCAGGCCTAGCATCAGGCCTAGCATCAGGGCAGCAGGGGCGGCATTGCTGCATCGGGCGGTATGATGCGAGCCTGAAACACTGGCCCGGCTTACAGGCCCTGCATGGCGAGCCTTGCTTCAAATTCGTGCGAAGGCTCAGGTTTGGCGTAAAAAAAGCCCTGTGCCGTGTAGCAGCCCAGCTTCATGATAATGGCAGACTGCTCTGCTGTCTCCACACCTTCACTGATGACATTCATGCCAAGATCCGAAGCCAGGCGAATGATATTGCCAAGTACGATCTGCGCCCGCTGCCCCGGCAGGTCGCGCTGGATGAAGCTGCGGTCTATCTTGAGGCAGTCCGCGTCAAGCATCTGCACAATACCGAGAGACGAATAGCCCGCGCCAAAATCGTCGATGGCCGTTTTGAAGCCCATTTCCTTCAGTTGAATTATCTGTAGCCAGACAGCTTCAGGGTTGTTCATGATGGCGCTTTCGGTGATTTCCACTTCCAGCAGGTGGCGCGGCACGGAATAGCGGTCGGCAATATCCGCAAGCCGCTGGGTAAATTGGGGGCGGTCAAAATGCAGCCGCGAAAAATTGCAGGAAACCGTATGCAGCGGAAGGTTGCGCGTTTTCCAGCTGCGCAGGTTGCGGCAGACCTGCTCAAATACAAAAAAATCAATGGACGCCACAAGGCCGTTGCGTTCAAACATGGGGATAAAACTGCCCGGCAGCAGCATTCCCCGTGAGGGATGATTCCACCGCACCAGCGCCTCGCTGCCGGTAATGACCCCCGTGCGCATGTCTACCTTGGCCTGATACCACACCTGCATTTCACCGTTGGTCAGGGCGTCTTCCAGCTTGCCGTTCAGTTCATGGCTCAGCAGGGCCTCCTGCCGCATATGCTCATTGTAGAGCACCATGGGAATGCCGGACGAGCGCTTGGCTTCCAGCCGCGCATAGTTGGCCAGATCCAGCATCAGCTGCATGTCCCTTTCCTGCTCCTTGGGTACGCGGTAGGCCCCGTAGACGGTACGCACCGTGTAGGGCAGCGCCTGACTTCGCCGCCACTCGTCCAGTTCCTTGTCCATTTCGCGGACTCTGCCCGAAAGTTGCTCCCATGTATCAAACCGCAAGAGCAGAACAAAGAGATCAGAGGATATTCTGGCGCAGCACTCTTCTGGCAGGATATTACGCTGCAAAATTGCCGCATAGGCCTGCAACAGGCTGTCGCCCATGCCAAAACCGAACTGGTCGTTGATTGTCTTGAACTGGCAGATATCACCGGAAAGCAGCATGTAGTCAGAGGTGACCTGGGTGGTTATGAGGCTGTCGCACAGCACCTTGAATTTTTCCATGTTGGGCAGCCCGGTCAGTTCATCCTTGTTCATCTGGGCTTCCATGCGGCAGATGCGGCTGCACTTGCAGCCCAGGCAGTAGAGCAGAAAAATGATGATGCCCAGGGAAGAGGCAATGAGGCCGCCAACAACCTTAAAGGGGCGCTTCTGAATTGAGCAGTTTATGCTCCGGTCAATGCGGGCTGCAAAGGAGTGCTCTTCTTCCGGCGGGTACACCGGCAAGCCTGCCTGATCGTTGAATGGAGAGGACGGTGAAGAGGCTGATGCGGCTGCCGATGGTTTGTGCGCGGTTGTGGCATCAGCGGCTGTCTGCGTTGGTGTCAGAGCCGTAAAAAGGCAGCAGAGCAGAAGCATCAGCAGGGAAAGGCGGAGGCGAAGTGTCTTCATGTGACGGTTTCCCCGGTCTTCCTGGCGTGGGAGCGCAGCCAAAGGTTGTGAATGTCTCCATGGTGGTATGGCTGCGGTTATGAACAAACCGGAACCCAGAGCGACCTTTGCATCCTGCGTTAAAGGAAGCCAACGTACTCAATATAGGGTGCTGCTCGGGAAAAAGTCAAACGCTGTCCGGAAGGGCGGGGTTGTCGCCAAGGCGGAGCCTGCGGCTTCGGGAGACGGAGGACGCTGCGCGCGTTTTGCCCCCCGGCTGGCAACCTGGGCGCAATAAGGGGCACAGGCATGGGCCGGGGGGCAGGGAAGTTAACGTACTACAGGCAGGCGGCTACCGCCGCCACAAGACGGTCAATGGGTTCTTCGCGCGCGCCTTCGCCCATGACGCCAACGCGCAGCACCTTGCCAGCAAGGGCGCCAAGGCCGCCAGCCACTTCAATCTTGTGATCCTTGCGCAGGCTGGCGCGCAGGGCATTGGCGTCCACGCCTTCGGGCGGCACAAAGAGGTTGACCTGGGGCGCGGCCCCCTCGGTCACATAGGGCTTGAAACCAAGCTTGCCCATGCCCAGTTTGAGCCTTTCGTGCATGGCCTGATGCCGCGCAAAAGAGGCCTCAAGGCCTTCGGCCAACAGGTTGTCCAGGGCCTGATGCAGACCATAGTACATATTGATGGGCGCCGTATGGTGATAGGTACGGGGTGTGCCTTCCCAGTATTTGCGGATAAGCGGCACATCCAGATACCAGTTGGGTATCTTGGTTTTGCGGCGCGCCATGGCCTCCATGGCTGCCTCGGAAAACGAGGCAGGCGCGAGACCGGGAGGGGTGGAAAGGCATTTTTGAGAACCGCTGTAAAAAGCGTCGATGCCCCATTCGTCCACGCGCACATCCACGCCGCCCAAGCCGGCTACGCTGTCCACCAGAAAGAGCGTATCGCTGTTTTTGACCAGCGCGCCGAGTTCGGCCACAGGATTGTTCACGCCGGTGGATGTTTCGGCATGCACCACGGCAAGAATCTTGTAATTTTTCTGCGCCAGCTGTTTCTTTACCGCGTCCACAGAGATGGGCGCGCCCCATGGGCATTCCACAGTGTCTACCAGCGCGCCAAGGCGCGAGGCCACTTCAACCATACGCGAGCAGAACAGGCCGTTGTTGACAATAAGCACGTTGTCGCCGTGTTCCACCAGGTTGACAAAGCAGGCTTCCATACCTGCGGAGCCCGTGCCCGAGATGGGAAACGTCACGGCATTGCTTGTTTTGCATACAGCGCGAAGCTGCTCTTGCAGGGCGTCCATAACCTTGATGCAGTCAGGGTCAAGATGCCCGAGAGTGGGCAGGCTCATGGCCTCAAGCACGTTGGCCGCAACCGGGCTGGGGCCGGGGGCCATCAGAAGCACATGGTCCAGTGTTCCGAAAACCGTGGTCATGACAATCTCCTGGTTTGTGTGGGGGCCTGCGCTGGCAGGCCCATGCCGGGCGCTTGCTGCGACGGCGGATAGAGAACGCTAACACGCATGGAAATGTTTCGGAACCGTCTTGCGGGGGGCTTGCCCGATACTGGACTGACAGAAGAGCCATCAGGATAAAAACGCATTGTCTTCATCGCCTGCATTGGCTACCTTTGAGAAAAATTCCGGCAGCATGGAACAGTCAGCCGGAACGTGCCCGGTTTTCAGAGAACATTCAAAAGGAGCGAATGACAGATGAAACGAATCAGCATCCTCTTTTTTGCTGCCGTCTTTTGGGCGGGCTCGGCATTTTCGGCTTTTGCAGTCGAAAAACTGGTGGTCTACACCTCCATGAAGGAATCTATTATCGGTTCGCTCAAAGAGGCTTTTGTTAAAAAATATCCTGATATTGCTATGGACTATCAGTCTGCTGGCGCGGGCAAGCTTATGGCGAAAATCGCCACAGAGCGTCAGTCGGGCAAGATCATGGCCGACATTATCTGGACAAGCGAAGTGCCGGACTTCTTTAACATGAAGTCCGAGGGCATCTTGGAAAAATACGATTCCCCCGAGCTGAAGAACGTCATCAATCCTTTTCCCGATTTTGACGGCTCGTTTACGGCAATTCGTCTGGGTACGCTTGGCATCGCCTACAACAAGCGCCACGTGAAGGAAGCTCCCACTCAGTGGAGCGACATGATGAAGCCCGAGTTCAAAAAGGCCTTTGGCATTGCCAACCCGGCGCTTTCCGGCACGTCCTACATGAGCATTCAGCTGCTGGTGGACAAATTTGGCTGGGAATACATAGAGAATGTTCATAAAAACGGCGCGCGTATGGGCAAGGGCTCCGGTCAGGTCATTGACGACACTGCTTCCGGCGACCTTCTGGCCTGCATCGGCGTGGACTACATTGTGAACGAAAAAATCAAGAAGGGCGCAGACCTTGCTCTGGTCTATCCGCCTGAGATGCTGGTAATCCCCAGCCCCGCAGCCATATTCAAGGGTACCCCCAATCTGGAAGCGGCCAAGAAGTTTGTGGACTTTCTGCTTTCAGAAGAAGGGCAGAAGATTCTGGCCGAGCAGGGAACCCTGCCCGTGCGCAAGGGTATTGTGCCTCCGGCGGAATTTGGCCTGCCCACCAGTGAAAAGGCCTTTGAACGCGGCATAAAAATTGATTACCAGCATATTTTGAGCGAAAAGGAAGCCACTGTTAAGAAATTTACAGACATTATGATGTCGAAATAGTGGCGGAAACGTTACAATTTCGCGTCCTGCTCCCGCGCGGTTACGCCGCGCGGGAGGTCTGAATCAGCCACGGGCGTGTTTGCCGGGGAGAAACTGGCAGGCGCTGCCCGACAGCGCGCACAGCGCAAGCGGGAATTTTCATGGCAGAAATACTTCTTGAAAACATATCAAAATCCTTTGGCGACCACACGGTTCTTAAGGATTTATCTCTTGCGGTGCGGGACGGCGAGTGCTTCACCCTCATCGGGCCTTCCGGCTGCGGCAAAACTGTGCTGCTGCGTATCATGGCAGGCTTTGAAACGCTGGATGCCGGGCGCATGAGTATTGGCGGCGAAGTGGTGGCTGATGCCGAGAGCGGCACGGCCCTGCCGCCCGAGCAGCGTAGCCTTGGCGTGGTGTTTCAGGACTATGCCGTGTGGCCGCACATGACGGTGCGCCAGAACGTGGGCTATCCCCTCAAGATCGCCCGTCGTGATGCCGCGGAGGCTGCGGCTCTGGTGCAAAAGAGCATTGATGATGTGAACCTCACCGGCATGGAAGATCGCCTTCCCTCCCAGCTTTCGGGCGGACAGCAGCAGCGGGTGGCCCTGGCCCGCGCCCTGGTGGCCCAGCCCAGCCTCTTGCTGCTGGACGAGCCACTGAACAACCTTGATGCCAACCTGCGTGAAGAAATGCGCTTTGAAATCAAGGCACTGCAAAAAAATCTTGGTGTAACCATCCTGTATGTGACCCATGATCAGGAAATCGCGCTTGCCATCTCTGACCGCATGGCCCTGCTGGACGAGCAGGGGGCTATCCGCCAGATAGGCACGCCGGAAGAGCTCTTTGCTACCCCGGCAGACGAATTTGTTTTCTCCTTCCTGGGCATGAGCAATTTTTTGCTGGCAACCGTAGACGGCGGGGTCGCGACTATTGACGGGCATGTTTTTCCTCTTGCGCCGCAGGCTGGTCTTGCTGGCGAGGTGCGGGTGGGATTCCGTCCGTCAGATGTACAACTGGGCCGTCAGGGACAGGGGTTGCGGGCAACGGTGCGCCGCGCCAGCTTTTTGGGCGCGTTTACCGATTATCAGCTTGACGTGTGCGGCCAGCAGGTGCGCACGGCGGTGGATACCCACGAGGCTCTGGCCCGCGACCTCTTGCTGCACGAAGGGGACGAATGCGTCATCAACCTTCGTGGGGCGCACTGGTTCAGCTAGGCTGGATTTTGCAGCAGCGCGCCGCGCAGAGTGTCAGGCCCTTCGGCTGGCAGGATAACGGGCGCAGGATTACTCCAAATTTGGCGGTCAGGTATGCAAGCAGTCAGACAACAGCGTTCGTGGGGCGTGGCAGAGGTGATTTTGCTGCTCTCCATTGCTATTCTGGTTATCGTGGTCGTGGTGCCGGTGGCGCTCATCTTTTTCAACGCCTTTTTTGTAAACGGGCAGTTCAACGCGGCGGATCTGGTAAAAACCCTCAGCGAGGGCGAAACCTATCAGGCCCTGATGAACTCGCTGTTTATCGCCAGCGGCGTAACCCTCTGCGCCACCACCGTGGGGACGTTCTTTGCATGGCTGGTGACGCGTACGGATATTCCTTACAAGGGCTTTATGAAGAGCATGTTCCTTGTGCCCTTCATGCTGCCCTCGTTCATCGGCGCGTTGGCCTGGAAGATGCTGCTCTCGCCCCGCGCTGGCTATATCAACAGACTCTGGCGCGATGTCACCGGTGCGGAAGATGCCCTGTTTAACATCTTTTCTTATGCGGGCATCATTTCCATTGAAACCATGTATCTTTTCCCCTTTGTGTTCATTCAGGTATGCGGCGCGCTAGAGCGCATGGACCCCACGCTGGAGGAATCGGCCAGGATATCTGGCGCGGGCCTGTTCACCATTACCCGCAAGATAACCCTGCCCCTGGTGCTGCCCAGCATCCTCTCGGGCGCGCTGCTCATCATGCTGTATTCCATGGCGCACTTTGGCACCGTGGCTGTGCTTGGCATTGAGGTGGGCATCTACAACATCCCCACGCTGATTTACGAGCGCATCCATGAGAGCGCGGGCAGTTTTGCCTCCATCCGCACCGGCACTGTGCTGGCCTCGGTGCTGGTTGTTACGGCGGGCCTGATTATCTGGCTGCAACGCAAGGTGCTGGGTTCCGGTAAATACCAGATCATCGGGGGCAAGAGCTTCCGGCCCATGGAACTCAAGCTGCGCGGTCTGCGTACCCCTCTGTTTGTATTCTGCCTGCTGTACATCGCCATCACCATTGTGCTGCCTACTGTGACCATCTTTCTTGTGGGCGGGCTTAAAACCTACGGCGTGCCCATCACCTGGGAGAATCTGTCGCTCGACAACTACAAGTATGTGCTTTTTGAGTGGGATCAGACCCAGCAGGCCATCAAGAACAGCATCGGCCTTGGGCTGGCTGCCGCCACCATCACCATGTTTGCGGGCGTCATGATTTCTTACGTCATTGTAAAGATGCAGGTGCGGGGCAAGGGCTTTCTGGAATTTCTGGGCATGCTGCCTTTTTCCGTGCCCGGCTCGGTCATCGCCCTTGGCGTGATACTGGCCTGGAGCGGACGCTTTGGCGTGAATCTGTACAACACCATCTGGATTATCCTTATCGCCTACATTGCGCGGTACATGGCTTTTTCGCTCAAGGCCAACTCGGCGGCGCTGGAACAGGTGCACGATTCGCTGGTGGAGGCGGCCCGCGCCTGCGGCGCAAGCATGTGGCAGGCCCTGCGCGATGTGGTGCTGCCCTTGGTGCGGCCCGGCATGGTTGCGGCTTTCTTTCTTATCTTTTTGCCTGCGCTACGTGAACTGACGGTTTCGGTCATGCTTTACGGCACAACCAGCCGCACCATCGGCGTGGCCATCTACACCCTCAATGAAGACGGCGAAACCGTGACATCGGCGGCTCTGGCCGGCATTGCCCTCATTCTTATCGTGACGGGGCAGAGCATTATCAACCACTTCGCCAAGTCCAGGCAGGCCTGATTATGTCCATTACACTCAACAATGTTAGCAAGTATTTTGGCAAGGTTAAGGCTGTTTCATCCCTGAACCTTGAAATCGGCGATGGCGAATGCTTTTCCATGCTTGGGCCGTCTGGCTGCGGCAAAACCACGACCCTGCGCATGGTGGCGGGCTTTGAGGATCTGGACGAGGGCGAAATCAGCGTGAACGGCAAGCTGCTTTCGTCCGGCGCCAAAAAATACTATCTGCCGCCTGAAAAACGCGATTTCGGCATGGTGTTTCAGGCCTTTGCCGTGTGGCCGCACATGAGCGTGTATGAAAACGTGGCTTTTCCGCTGCACATCAAGAAGATCGGTTCAGCGGAACTGCACAAGCGCACCACGGATGCCTTGCGGCATACCAACCTGCTGGAAGTTGCACAAAAAAGCCCTGCGGATCTTTCCGGCGGGGGCAAGCAGCGCGTGGCTCTTGCCCGGGCGCTGGCCATCAATCCTTCAGTCATGTTGCTGGACGAGCCGCTTTCAAGCCTCGATCCGCACCTGCGGGAAGAAATGCGCTTTGAGATCAAGGAACTGCAAAAGATTTACGGTTTCTCCATCCTGTATGTGACTCACGATCAGTCTGAGGCCATGGCGCTTTCTGACCGCATCCTGGTGATGAAGAACGGCGTGGTGCAGCAGGTGGCATCGCCCCTGGAGGTCTACACCCGCCCCGCCAACCGTTTTGTGTTCAGCTTCATAGGCTTGTCAAACTTTACGGAGATGGCGGTAACGGCAACACATATGCAGCTTGATGGCGTGAGTGCCGACTTTCCGGCGGGGTGCGTTCCTGATGCCGCCATTGTGCAGGCAGGGCGCGGCGTTGTTGCAAGCCGCCCCAACGAAATTGATTTTGTGGACGAAGGCGGCGTACCCGGCATTGTGGAACGGCGTACATTTCTGGGTGAGCAGCTTGACTATCAGGTACGCGTGGGCGAGCAGAGCGTGCGTGTGCAGAAGGGGCGCTATGCCCGCGGTCCGCAGGAAGGTGAAACCTGCCGCCTGCACTTTTTGAAACCCTTGTGGTTCCCCGTGGATGCCGCCAGCTAACAGCGTGGTTCACCAATACGCTTGATCTGTTTACCGCTGTTTACGGCCATGCGCTTTTGGAAGATGCGCATGGCCGTTCTGCATCATGGAGACTGTGGCCGCCATGAAAGTCCAGATTTGCATCTGCGGCGGCAGAGAAAAGGGGGGTGAAAAATTTTTTAACCGACGACCTTCTGACAGATTGTAAGCCAGCAGCGCGGAAATTTAGCCGCGTTCTGCAAAAAAATGACACTGTGACAGGTGTGTGCCAGAAATTTTTTTTATATCTAGATCTTGTTTAACCTGCTTAAATATAAATAAATATACAATATTAGGCTAAATTTGCTCTTTTTTGGTAAAAATTTTTGCACGATAGGGCTTGCAAAGTGTTTAGGCCTTCCATATATTCACACCGAAGCGGGAAACCGCTCCATAGGCGTTTGTAAGAAACCATAGTCCCAAGCGGGGCAAAAGAAAGGAAGGATAACCATGAAAAAGATCGCTACTCTTCTGTTGGCGGCCGGCCTTGTGTTCGGCGTTGCCACGGGCGCCAGCGCCATCGACTTCAAGGCCAAGGGCCAGTGGATCATGAGCTTCGACTACGGCCAGAACGGCGGTTTCACCGGCGGTAACGGCAAGGCAGGCTTCAACGGTGCCTCCAAGCAGTACAAGAACGAAGACGAATTTGAAGCTCGTCAGCGCGTTCGCCTGCAGTTGGACGCAGTGGCTTCTGAAGCCCTGTCCGGCACCGTGTTCTTTGAACTTGGCGACCAGACCTGGGGCCGTTCCGACCAGGGTGGCTCCCTTGGCGCTGACGGCAACAACGTTGTCGAAGTGAAGAACGCCTACATCGACTGGATGGTCCCCCAGACCGACCTGAAGTTCCGCATGGGCATTCAGGGCATGGCTCTGCCCAGCTTCACCACCGGCAGCAACGTCTTCAACGATGACGTGGCCGGCATCACCGCCTCTTACCAGTTCAACGAAACCGTTGGCGTGACCGCCCTGTGGGCCCGTCCTTACAACGACAACTACGTCAATACCGCTGACCACAGCGGCAACCGCACCAACTACATGGACAACATGGACGTGTTTGCCCTGCTGGTGCCCCTGACCTTTGACGGCGTGAAAGTGACCCCTTGGGCCATGTACAGCGCCATCGGTCCCAACACCTTCCGTAGCGAAGGTTACAACAAGTACTTCAACAACTCGATCCCCACCAGCGGCAAGTACCCTGTTGCTGGCATGATGCCCGTTGGCGGCGCCCTGCATAAGGACGGCACCACCAGCACCAAGGCCATGGGCAGCTACGGCAACGCCGTGTGGGCTGGCCTGACCGGCGAAGTGACCGCGTTTGATCCCTTCCGCATCGCGTGGGATTTCAACTACGGTTCCGTCTCCTATGATGACAGCCGCGCCAACCGCGCTGGCTGGCTGGGTTCTTTGCTGTTCGAATACAAGCTTGACTGGGCCATCCCCGGCTTGTACGGCTGGTACGCTTCCGGCGACGACGGCAATCCGGCCAACGGTTCCGAACGCATGCCTTCCATCAGCGTGAACAACAACAACAACGGCTTCTCTGACTTCGCCTTCAACGGCGGACCCATGATCGCCCGCGAAGCCATCCTTGGCTACGACATGTCCGGCACCTGGGGTATCGGCGCCCGCTTGAAGGATATGAGCTTCATCGAAAACCTGAAGCACACCTTCCGCTTGAACCTCATCGGCGGCACCAACAGCACCACCATGACCCGTTACCTGACTGGTCACAACAGTGCTTACACCAAGATCACCGATCAGGGTGCCAACGCCCAGTCCGCTGGCATGAACCCCTTGTACATGACCACCAACGACACCGCGTTGGAATTCGGTCTGTCCAACGATTACAAGATGTATGACAACTTTGTCGTGTCTCTTGACGCCGCCTACATCGCCACCTGGCTTGACCAGTCCAAGGGCGTGTGGGGCACCAGCAAGATGAACGGCCGTAGCGACCAGGAACGTGATCCCTGGAACGTGAACGTCCGTTTCGTGTACTCCTTCTAAGAGTACCTAGCCTTACGATTAAAAGGGGAGCCTTCGGGTTCCCCTTTTTTGTTGCCCTGCGGCCAGCGTGTGCAATCCAGTGGTATTAGCCATGCGGGCTGCAGGGACGCTGCTTGTTTTATCCTTGTCCCTTCCCGCTGTACTTGCAATGCTTGGCGATGTGCTGCCGTTTCACGATCTGGCATTCTATTGACCACAGCTACTTGCAGCATGGAGGTGGTAAACAGCTCGGGACATCAGGCAATTGTGCGTAGTATGAACTGCACACCCCCTTTAGCTAATCCAACTCGGCATTTCCATGATCTTTTTGTTGACGAGCGTCATATGTCTCAACCAGGGGCATCCAGGTAGTGCGTCACCATGCTGTGGTCAATCCGGTTGCTGCATTTGCTGCGGCACAATTAATAGTTATTGCACATATAGCCCAGCCGTATAAACGCCAAAAGGCGGCGCCCCACTAAAGGTGCGCCGCCTTATCAATGAGAGGTGCGGCAGGGCAATCAGCCGCCCCTTTGAAACGGGGATTAACCGAAGAAAGCCTTAAGGTCGTCCTGCGGGGTGCTGATGCCGCAGATGCTGAACTGTTCCACCAGCACCTTGGCCACGTTGGGCGAAAGGAAGGCGGGCAGCGTGGGTCCAAGGTGGATATTCTTCACGCCGAGGGCCAGCAGGGCCAGCAGCACGATAACAGCCTTCTGTTCGTACCAGGCGATATTGTACACAATGGGCAGATCGTTGATGTCGGCCAGACCAAACACTTCCTTGAGTTTCAGCGCGACTACGGCCAAGGAGTAGGAGTCGTTGCACTGACCGGCGTCCAGCACGCGGGGGATGCCGCCGATATCACCGAGGTCAAGCTTGTTGTAGCGGTATTTGGCGCAACCAGCGGTAAGGATGACGGTATCCTTGGGCAGGCCTTCAGCAAACTCGGTGTAGTAGGAGCGGCTCTTGGCGCGGCCATCGCAGCCAGCCATGACCACAAACTTTTTGATGGCGCCAGACTTCACTGCGTCAACGACCTTGTCGGCCAGGGCCAGCACCTGATTGTGCGCAAAGCCGCCCACAATCTCGCCGGTCTCAATTTCCGTGGGTGCGGGGCAGGTCTTGGCGTGGGCGATAATGGCCGAAAAGTCCTTGTGCTCGCCGATTTCACCGGGGATGTGCTTGCAGCCGGGGAAGCCCACAATGCCTGTGGTATACACGCGGTCTTTGTAGCTGTCCTTGGGCGGCACAAGGCAGTTGGTGGTCAGCAGGATGGGGCCGTTGAAGGTGTCAAATTCTTCCTTCTGCTTCCACCACGCATTGCCATAGTTGCCCTTGAAGTGGCTGAACTTCTTGAAAGCGGGGTAGTAGTGGGCGGGCAGCATTTCGGAGTGGGTGTACACGTCCACGCCCGTGCCTTCGGTCTGCTCAAGCAGCATTTGCAGGTCGCGCAGATCGTGACCGGAAATCAGGATGCCAGGGTTGGTGCCCACGCCAATGTTGACCTTGGTGATTTCGGGATTGCCGTAGGTGCCGGTGTTGGCGGCATCCAGCAGAGCCATAACGCTCACGCCCTTGTTGCCGGTTTCAAGGGTCAGGGCCACGAGATCGGCCACGGAAAGGCTGTCGTCCAGAGTCTTTGCCAGAGCTTCCTGAATGAAGTTGTCCACGGCGGGATCATGCTTGCCCAGCACATCGGCATGCTTGGCATAGGCGGCCATACCCTTGAGCCCAAAGGTCACGAGCCAGCGCAGGGAGCGCACATCGTCGTCACTGGTGGCAAGAACGCCCACAGTGGCAGCCTTGGCAAGCATGGCGGCCTTGTCGTCCGATTCCCACAGGGCAGCATCGGCCAGCCCGTCGCGCGAGCCAAGCTCGGCCATCAGGGTTTTTTTGGCGGCACAGGTCTTGCGCACACGCTCGGCGATCATGTCGTCGTCAAAGTTGGCGTTGGTAATGGTGCAGAAAAGGTTGCCCACAACCATGCGATCGATTTCGTGGGTCACGGTCTTGCCCTGGGCGCGCAGTTTGGTAGCAACCTGCGCAAGGCCCTTGGTCACATATACCAGCACGTCCTGAAGGGCGGCGGTTTCGGGCTTTTTGCCGCACACGCCTACTTGGGTGCAGCCTTTGTTGCCCACGGTTTCCTGGCACTGAAAGCAGAACATGGCGTTACTCATGGGATGTCTCCTGATACTCCGCAAAGCGGAGGCTGGGGGGTGATCCGCCTACGCGGGGGTCTTGGGGGTAGGAAAAACAACGGTAAGCAGCATTTTGAAGCGCTCTTGTGCGCGTACTGCGTGCGGCTGACCGGCGGGCATGACAATCACTTCACCCGCCTGAACCGTATGCAACTGGCCGCTGATGGTTACTTGTGCCGCGCCTTCAAGCACGAGAACCATGGCATCACCCGTGGAGGTGTGGGCGCTGATTTCTTCGTTGGCGTCAAAGGCAAACAGGGTAATGCTGACAGAGGCGTTTTGGATAAGGGTCTTGCTGGCGATCTGGCCAGGCTGGCACTCTACCTGCGCGGCCAGGGGCAGCGCTACGGCGAATTCAAGGTTTTTGAGAATGCGGTCCATGAGGCCCTCCTTGTGTTGACGATTCCGTTCTATCAAGGCTGGGACAATGGTTCTGTAACAAATGTTACGGATGCTCAAGAAAATGAAAATATTTTGGGCGGGGGAGAGAAAAGAGGCAATGTTCAATAGCCTGAAATTAATTATGAAAAATAATAAATTCAATCAGGCTGGGAAATACTCGCATAAAAAATTCAGTGAGGCGATGTCAGGAACGCGAATGCTTCTACCCTCCATTTGCAGAAGGCCCTCGTCGCGCATGGCGGCGAGCTCGCGTGAAAGTGACGGGCGGGTTACACCCAGAAAATCAGCCATTTGTTCGCGGTTCATTGCCAGTGAAACAGCGCCGTCAGGGCGGCGGTGTTCCAGCAGCAGGGCTGCAAGCTTGCGCCGCAAGCTGCCGGATGACAGCAGTGAAATGCGGCGTGTAAGAAAAAAAGCCTTGTGCGCAAAAATTCCGAGCATGTTGCGGATCATGCGTGAATGAACTGAGCAGGCTTTTTCGCAAGTGGCGTAGAAAAAACGGGCGGGAATGCCAAGTATCCTCACAGGCGTTTCGGCCAAGACGCTGCAACCATAGTTTGGGCGGCCCAGAAAAACGTGTACCTCGCCAAATAGGTCACCTGGGGCGTCCACGCGTGCCATCACGGCGCGTCTGCCTTCGGTGGATTCACGGCACACGTTCACCGCACCTTCAAGCAATACATACAGCCTCTCCGGCGGGTCGGATTCTGCAAAAATCAGCGCGCCCTTGCCATGCTGCTCTTCAAAAGCGCCGCTGCATGCAAGACACAGTCTGGCTTCGTGCCCGGTCATGCCCGAAAACAGCGGTGATGCTTCCAATGCGCGTTCCATATGCTCCTCTGAAAGAAGTATGAATCCTTATTTCAGTATACCGCAAATTGTACTTGTGACGCAACCGCACGTTTGCAAGATTTTATGCATGAAATAAAAAAGGGGGCAAAAGCCCCCTTTCTGCTGAATAGCGCAAAAGCTTACAACGACGGCATGCCCAGCAGCAACCGGGCGGAAACAACCACCTGCATGATAACCTGGGTGATGTCCTTGACTGCCTGCATGTTTTTGGATTCCACCTTGGGCAGCACCATTACCTGATCGCCGGGCAGAATATCATCGCCGTTCTGCGACACGGAACCGTTCTGGTGCAGCACCAGAAC
Organism: uncultured Desulfovibrio sp.; assembly: GCF_902477725.1. Taxonomy (NCBI): domain Bacteria; kingdom Pseudomonadati; phylum Thermodesulfobacteriota; class Desulfovibrionia; order Desulfovibrionales; family Desulfovibrionaceae; genus Desulfovibrio; species uncultured Desulfovibrio sp. Next base: position 36,895 of record NZ_CABSIF010000013.1, read on the forward strand.
CTTGTCGTGGTCGGCACGGTTGGTATAGCCGCCAGCACCCTTGATGTAATCGTCCACATCCTTCTTTTTGCCCCACAGCATGGCCTGCGGCATCATGACCTCGCCGCTCACCAGCACAACGTCGCTCTTAGCGGGGATCACAATAATATCGCCGTCTTCCAGCGAGAGGTCGGCTTTGTCCGGCCCGCCGTCAAGCACAACCACGCCTTCCGGTTCCACGGTCTTGGCCCGTTCCACGAACTTGGAGACCATCTCCGCCTCCTTGGCTCGGATGGCGGCTTCGTCCGCGCTGGCAGAGGAAGCCGTGAGGGCTGTTTCCTCCAGTCTGCGCAGGGAATCGGCAATGGCCTTTTTCTGCCTGGCGGCAACGCTCTTGCGTTTGATGTACATGGCCTGAAGGTTGGCGCGGCCAGGCTCAACGGCAATAAAGTTCTTCACTTCCTGCAGGCGGGCGCCGCGCCGCACGGGAAAGCGCGAAGCCCCGCGCACTGCGCCCTGCACCTCAACCATCATGGTATTGCCGGGCGCATCTGCAATAAACTGTACCTGATCGCCGTCTTCAAGCATCAGGTTGCGCAGTTCCTTGAGCGGCAGATAGGTGCTGTAAGGCGCGCCGTTGCGGGTGCCGGAAAGGGCGATGTGCGAGGCGCTGTTCTGCGGTTCGGCCAGTTCAATCAGAGCCGTGCCCGTGGATTTGCCCTTGGGGAATTCAAATTTTGCAGAGGTGCGCACCGCGCCGATGGCCGTGATGGTGGGGCCTTTGTCGCCCACCACAAGCGTGTCGCCTTCCTGCACGCGCACTGCGGGCAACACGCCCTTGCGGGCAAAGGGGTAGAGGTCGAGGCTGGCAACAGCCTTGCCATCGCGCATCAGGCGGATGTCACGATAACTGCCGCGCATGGGGTCAAGGCCTCCGGCCTTGTCCAGAAAGCTCAGCAACGGGTCGCCGGGGGTGCCGGTGTACCGGCCAGGTCTGGCAACGCCGCCTGTGACAAAAACTGCCACAGGCCGAGCATCCAGAGGCGCAGCGTAAATTTGCGCATCAGCGTGCCCATTGGCGGCGAGTTTGCTGCGCAAGGCTTCGGCCAGCTTGTCGTAGCCAAGGCCAGCCACGGGTATGGCCCCCACCTCGGGTACGTCCAGATGCCCGTCGGCGGCCACAGTCAGGGTGCTGTCCACCTTGAGGTCGCCGCCCCACAGGCGCAGCACCACCCGGTCGCCCGGTGCGATGATGGAGGCATCCTTGGCGTCCTTGGCGGCGTCCTTGCTCTGCGAAAAATTGCCCTGAAACAGGTTGGCAGCGTAGGGCTGGGGTGCATTTTCGGCCTTGACCGCGCTGGACAGGGCGAAAAAGATCAGCAGAAAAGTGAAAATAGTTCTGTGCGACATGGCAGTTTTGATGCAATGGATTCGGGCTTGCATGGCCCCCAGAGGTGGTTCCGCAAACAGGCTGTATGACCCTAGGGTTTCGTAGTCAATGTCCTCGTAATGCCTTGTATCTCCAGTAGATGGAGGCGCTGTGGCTGCTCGGAGCAAGGCGGTTCAACAGGGCTTGCGAGGCTGCAACTGCAACTAGGAAAGCGCACGTGCGTGGTATTCGCCGTGCGCTTCCATAAATAATCACATTTGCCCGGTTTAGCCAGAGGCAATGCACCCTTGATCGTTTTTTGCCAAAGGGCCTGCTGTCATTAAGCCGGAGTCTCAGTCTTGCTACTGCGAAAGACCCTGTCCCCACACTCGCGGGGCCATGATCCAGCGGCCTTTGTCGTCTTTGCAGATGACAATAACTTCCGCTTCACGCTGGCCTGAAAGTACGGTTCCGCGTTTGCAGTCCTCGCCCTTGGCCGAGGTGAAAAGCTCGTCCAGGCTCACGCGCACCCCCTTGCCAAAATCAGGGTCGTCAACAGTAGCGGTTTCTCCCACTGCGGAGACGATCATGAAGCCAGTGACAGGGCCGGGGGGCGTTTCGGGCTGGGCCGGAGCCCCGCCGAAGCCGCACCCGCCGAGCAGCAGGGCCGTAAGGACCGCCAGACCGGAAAGGCCCAGGCGGCTTTTGCCGGGCAGAGCCATCGGCCAATGAGCTGAACGCGTTTGCATGGCATTTCCTTTTAATGGCAGCCGTATTTTTTGGTAAATACAGCGGCTTTTTCCTTTCCCTCTCGCAAAGAAACGCGCGGCTGTCAATGCCGCACGCGCTTGTGCCCTTGGTTGAGTAATCGTTGGGGGGACAATAGTCACGCTTTTTGCAAAAAACAGGAATTTATCTGTTGATACCATGGTAAGCCAGATGGTTAGCAAAAGCACAATTAATAAATAAGGAATTTTATTTTGCAATTTGTTGTAAGGGTGGTATTTTATGCACAATCTAGAAGTCAGCTTCGGGAGAGGTCATGTCCAAACTGGCAATGAAAACCATCCATGTGCATGACGCCGTGGGCAGTATTTTGTGTCACGACATCACCAGGATTATTCCTGGTGAAAGCAAAGGGCCTGTTTTTCGCAAAGGCCATGTCGTGCGGGAAGAAGACGTTGAGGTGCTGCTGCAGGTCGGCAAAGAGCATCTTTATGTTTTTGAATCACTGCCCGGCATGGTTCACGAAAATGATGCCGCCGCGCGCGTGATTTCTGCCGTTTCCGGCGGCAACCTGACATGCACGGAACCCAAGGAAGGGCGCATCGACCTCAAGGCCGCCTGTGATGGACTGCTGCGGGTGGATGTGCCTGTTCTCAACCGCATAAACAGCCTTGGCGAAATTTCTGTCGCAACCATCCACACCATGCAGCACGTAACCAAGGGGCGCTCGGTAGCGGGAGCCCGCGTGGTGCCGTTGATGATTGAGGATGAAAAACTGCGGCAGCTTGAATCATTCGTCGATGGTCCGGTCGTTGAAGTTCTGCCTCTGCGCCGCGCCAGAGTTGGCGTGGTCACAACGGGCAGCGAAGTGTTTTACGGGCGCATTCAGGATGCCTTTGGCCCTGTGCTGCGCAAAAAGTTTGCCGCTCTGGGCAGCACGGTGGTGGGGCAGACCCTTACCAGCGACGAAGTGCCCATGACTGCCGGAGCAATCAGGGATTTTCTCGAACAAGGTGCTGATTTTATTGTGGTAACAGGCGGTATGTCTGTTGACCCTGACGACCGTACGCCAACTGCCATCCGCGCTTCCGGAGCGGAGGTGGTCAGCTATGGCGCGCCGGTGTATCCGGGCGCCATGTTCCTTCTGGCCTATGCCCAGGGGGCGGCAGGCCGGGTGCCCGTGTTGGGGCTGCCCGGATGCGTCATGTACCACAAGGCCAGCATTTTTGATCTCGTTGTGCCGCGCCTGCTGGCCGGCATTGAGGTGACGGCTGCCGATGTGGCGGCATTGGGGCACGGGGGCTTTTGCTCCCAGTGTGAAGAATGCCGCTATCCGATCTGTCCGTTCGGGAAATAGGAGGCGGGCAATTTGACCCCGGGCGCGGATTTACCGCGCAGGCATATACCTTTGTTCATTATTAAAAGGAGTCGCGCATGGAAACAAAAACCCTTGTGATTAACGGCATTCCCCGGCGCTTGCTGGCTAACCCCGACGATATGCTTGTGGACGTGCTGCGCGATCAGTTGCAGCTCACCAGTGTCAAAGTTGGCTGCGGCAAGGGGCAGTGCGGTGCCTGCACGGTGATTCTTGACGGCAAAGTTGTACGCGCCTGCGTGGTCAAAATGAGCCGCGTGGCGGAAAACGCCGCCGTGACCACGCTTGAGGGCGTGGGCACCCCCAGCAACCTGCATCCGCTCCAGCATTCCTGGATTTACCACGGCGCGGCCCAGTGCGGTTTCTGCACTCCTGGCTTCATCGTTTCGGCCAAGGCCCTGCTTGATTCCAATCCCAATCCCAGCCGTGAAGACGTGCGCGACTGGTTCCAGAAAAATCACAACGTCTGCCGCTGTACGGGCTATAAGCCTCTGGTGGACGCGGTCATGGACGCTGCCGCCCTCATGCGCGGCGATAAAACGCTGGACGACGTTACCTTCAAGATGCCTGCCGATGGCCGCATCTGGGGTTCCACCATGCCCCGTCCTTCTGCCGTCGCCAAGGTGACCGGCACCGCCGAATTCGGCGCGGACGCAGCGCATCGCCTGCCCGCCAACACCCTGCACCTCGCCATTGCCCAGGCCAAGGTATCCCATGCCAACATCAAGGGCATCGACACCTCTGAAGCCGAAAAAATGCCCGGCGTGTACAAGGTGCTGACCCACAAGGATGTGAAGGGCAGGAACCGCATCACCGGCCTGATCACCTTCCCCACCAACAAGGGTGACGGCTGGGAACGTCCCATCCTTAACGATACCAAAATCTTCCAGTACGGCGATGCGCTTGCCATCGTCTGCGCTGACTCCGAATGCAACGCCCGCGCCGCGGCTGAAAAGGTCAAGTTTGACCTGGAGCTGCTGCCCGAATACATGAGCGCTCCGGAGGCCATGGCCCCGGACGCCATCGAAATCCACCCCGGCACCCCCAACATCTACTATGACCAGATTGAGGAAAAAGGCGCGGATACCGCTCCTTTCTTCAATGATCCGGCAAACGTTGTTGCGGAAGGCGATTACTACACTCAGCGCCAGCCCCACCTGCCCATCGAACCCGATGTGGGCTACGGCTATGTGAACGACAAGGGCCAGGTGGTCATCCACTCCAAGTCCGTTGCCATCCATCTGCACGCGCTGATGATCGCCCCCGGCCTCGGCCTGGAATTCCCCAAGGATCTCGTGCTGGTGCAGAACACCACGGGCGGCACCTTTGGCTACAAGTTCAGCCCCACCATGGAAGCCCTTGTGGGCGTGGCTGTTATGGCTACGGGCCGTCCCTGCCACCTGCGTTACAACTACGAGCAGCAACAGAACTACACCGGCAAGCGTTCGCCCTTCTGGACGACCGTGCGCTTTGCCGCCAACAAGCAGGGCAAGATTCTTGCCATGGAAACGGACTGGAGCGTTGACCACGGTCCTTATTCCGAATTTGGCGATCTGCTCACCCTGCGCGGCGCGCAGTATATCGGCGCTGGTTACGGCATCGCCAACATTCGCGGCAAGGGCCGCACCGTTGCCACCAACCACTGCTGGGGTGCGGCTTTCCGTGGTTACGGCTCGACGGAATCCGAATTCCCCTCCGAAGTGCTCATGGACGAACTGGCTGAAAAGCTGGGCATGGATCCCTTCGACATCCGCGAGCTGAACTGCTACCGCGAGGGCGATACCAACCCCTCCGGTCAGGTGCCTGAAGTCATGAGCCTGCCCGAAATGTTCCAGAAAATGCGTCCCTACTACGAGGCCGCCAAAAAGAACGTCAAAGCCAAGTCCACCGCCGAAGTCAAGCGCGGCGTGGGTATTGCCCTTGGCGTGTACGGCGCTGGCCTTGACGGGCCGGACACCTCCGAAGCCTGGGCCGAACTGAACCCCGACGGCAGCGTAACTGTGGGCAACTCGTGGGAAGACCATGGTCAGGGCGCTGATTCCGGCACCCTGGGCACCGCCCATGAAGCCCTGCGCCCCCTGAACATCAAGCCCGAAAACATCCATCTGGTCATGAACGATACCAGCAAGACCCCCAATTCCGGTCCTGCTGGCGGTTCGCGTTCTCAGGTGGTCACGGGCAACGCCACCCGCGTGGCCTGCGAAATGCTTATTGAAGGCATGCGCAAGCCCAGCGGCGGCTTCTTTACCTATGAGGAAATGAAGGCCGAAGGCCGCCCCGTGCACTATGACGGCAAGTGGTCTGCTCCGGCCAAGGACTGCGACGCCAAGGGCCAGGGCGAACCCTTTGCCTGCTACATGTACGGTCTGTTCCTTGCCGAAGTGGCCGTTGAGGTCGCAACCGGCAAGACCACGGTTGAAAAGCTTGTGTGCGTGGCCGACATCGGCGCCCTGTGCAACAAGCTGGTGGTTGACGGTCAGATCTACGGCGGCTTGGCGCAGGGCGTTGGCCTTGCCCTGACCGAAGACTACGAAGACCTGAAGAAGCACAGCACCCTTGCTGGCGCGGGCGTGCCCACCATCAAGATGATTCCTGACGACATGGAAATCGTCTATGTGCAGACCCCCCGCAAAGCTGGCCCCTTCGGCGCTTCCGGCGTGGGCGAAATGCCCCTTACCGCGCCGCATCCTGCCATCATCAACGCCATCTACAATGCTTGCGGCGCGCGTGTGCGCCACTTGCCCGCCCGCCCCGAAAAGGTGTTGGCGGCCATGCCCAAGTAGCGTAAGATTGCGGTAAACATCTGGAGACACTGGGGAGAATCCTGATTGAAAGGGATTCTCCCCATATCCCAGCCCCATGTTTATTCGTTTGGTCTTCCGCGCGCCGGGCCATGAGCGCCACGGTGTGCAATGTTTTTGCAGCGGGGTTTTCGGGGGTATCTCTGAAAGCCCTGTTTGTATTTTCGGCGGCAATCCACGCCGCCTGCCCTTGCCGCAGCGCCTGTCTGCACCAAGCCAGCGAGAACAATCGCCATGATGGATCAACAACGTCTGCACGAAATAGAGTCGCACTGTACACAGGAAAGCCCGCCCCGTTGCCGGGTGGCCTGTCCCTTTGATCTGGATGTGCGCGCCTTCATGGCCCGTATGGCTGAGGGCAAGCAGGGGGAGGCCCGCAAGGTGCTTGAGCGGCATTTGCCCCTGCCCGGCATTATTGCCCGCATTTGCGATCACCCCTGTGAAAACGCCTGTCTGCGGCAGGATCTGGGCGGCAGCCTCGCCATGCATGGGCTTGAACTCTCGTGCATGCTTGCTGTGGGCGCGCAGAGCCGTATGCTGCCCTTGCCGCCAAAAAAATACCGTATGGCTGTGATGGGGGCCGGGCTTGCCGGGCTTGCGGCAGCCTGGGATCTGTCGCGCAAGGCCTATCCTGTTACAGTCTTTCACTCGGGAGCGCCGGGCGAATTTTTGCTCAAAGCGTATCCTGCACTGGCGGCAGACAATACGGCGGGCATTGCCAAGAATTTTTTGGCAGAAGACATGGAAGCTCTTGGCCGCCAGAAGGTCAGTTTTACGCAGGCAACGCTTGATGCCGCGCTGCTGGAAAAGCTGGCTGCGGAGTACGACGCCGTGCTGGTGGACGCCGATGCCCTGCAGCAGCTTGCACCCGACCTTGTACCAGACGAAGCGCAGGTGGATGCGGAAACCCTGCTCTGGCGGGACAATATCTGCTGCGCTGGCTGGCGCAGCAGCACCCCCACAGGCCACACTTTCGCCTCACCTTCGCGTCAGGCGGGGCAGGGGCGGCATGCGGCGCAGACCATGGAGCGTGTGACCAGCGGCGTTTCACTCACAGCCGCGCGGGACAAATTTCAGGGGCCGCTGCACACCGATGTGACGGGCATAAGCCCAGTGCCGCGTGTGGAACCTGCCGCACAGGCAGCTTGCGGCGAGCCTCTCTATTCGGCGGAGGAATCCGCGCGCGAGGCGGAGCGTTGCCTGCAATGCCAGTGCATGATCTGCGTGCGCGAATGCGTGTACTTGCAGAAATACAAGGGCTATCCGCGCCTCTACGCGCGTCAGGTCAATAACAACGCGTCCATCGTCAAGGGGTTGCACACGGCCAATACCCTCATCAACGGCTGCGCCCTGTGCGGTCAGTGCGAGGAACTGTGCCCGGAGAATTTTTCCATGGCTGAACTGTGCCTCTCCGCACGGGAAGACATGGTGGAACGTGGCTTTATGCCGCCCACGGCCCACGAATTTGCACTTGAGGATATGGAAAGCGCCTCCGGGCCGGAATGCGCCCTTGTGCTGCCGCCCTTGTTGCCAGTCGCAGAATCCCAGAGCGCTGGCGCGAATCTGGATGCAAGCGAGCAGTGGCTGTTTTTTCCCGGCTGCCAGCTGGCTGCGGCGCGCGTGGAACAAACGGCGGCGCTTTATGATCTGCTGCGCGAAAAGCTTGGCAATGGTCTGAAATCCGGCGTGGGCATCATGCTTTCCTGCTGCGGCATCCCGGCGCGCTGGGCCGGAAGAACGGCCCTGTTCAGGGAACATACGGACAAACTGCGCAAGGCCTGGGAGGGTCTGGGCAAGCCGCGCATCATGGCGGCCTGTTCTTCCTGCCTTACGGCCTTGAGGGAAGCCCTGCCGGAAGCGCAGACCGTTTCCGTGTGGGAAGTGCTGGACGGCTTGCCGTTTGAGGCTCCTTCGGCAGGTAATTCCCTGCCCTCGGTGTTTTCCATTCAGGATCCCTGCACCGCCCGGCACGATGCGGCATGGCTTGCCGCTGTGCGCAGTCTGGCAGGCAAATGTGGGGCAAAAATTGAAGAACCGCGCCTTTCCGGCGCTTCCACAGCCTGTTGCGGTTACGGTGGCCTTGTGTGGTGCGCCCAGCCGGAAACCGCCCGCGCCATGAGCGATCACCGGGCCGCCCAGCTTGAGCACCCCGGCCTTGCCTCGTGTATCATGTGCCGTGACCGCATGGCGGCCAGCGGCAAGGAATGCTGGCATCTGCTTGATCTGCTGCTGCCAGCGTCGGCCAGGGCGCAGTCCGGCGCGGCTCAAGGCCCCGGTCTTTCGGCGCGCCGCGCCAACAGGGCTGCCTTGCGCCGCAAACTGCTGGAGAAATACGGCAGCGCCGTTGGACAGCAGACCCTGCTTGCAGACACGCCTGAGCAGGAGGGAAAGGGCAGGGTGCTGGTGACGGCGGAAGTGCTGGCGCGGCTGGAAGAGCGGCATATTCTGCTTTCAGACGTGGAAGGGGCCGTTGTGGGGGCTGAGACCAGCGGGCATTGGTTTGAAAATCTGGACGACGGGCATCGTCTTGGTTCGTGGCGGCCCAGAAAGGTGACTTTCTGGGTGGAATACGAAGCGCAGGGCGAGGCCTTTGTCCTGCACGATGCGTGGTGCCACCGTATGGTGGTGCCGGGTTCCGGCGGTCAGGAAGCTGCGGATGTCATCAACAGCCACCAGTGCTGCACCGATGGGCAGCGCCCCAACATGTTGGGTGCGCAAAATGGCGGGCAGAGAGGTGAACAGTCATGAGCATGGGGCCAAACTACGGGCCGGACGGCGGCCAGTGGGTGTGCGGGCGTTGCCACGTTGCCCTTGAGCAGGTGAAGGTTCCGGTTTTTTATCTCAACAGCGCCTTTGACGTGTTTTTGCCGCGCTGCCCCAAGTGCGGGCTGACGCAGGTGCCCAAGTCTCTGGCCGAAGGCAAGATGCTTGAGGTGGAAGCACTGCTGGAAGATAAATGAACGCACTGTGGGAAAGGCCGGACTTTCGCCGCGCAGCTGGTGACGCATGGCGTCCCGGTGGCGTGGAACTGACGCGCCGCGCCCTTGCGTGGTGCGCTTCTGGGGGCCTGCTTGCGCCCGGCGGGCTGGTTCTTGACCTTGGCAGCGGGGCAGGGGCGACATTACGCCTGCTTACGCAGATGGGCTACCGCGCCGTGGGGCTGGACAAATGCGCCGAAGCGGGCTTTCCCAGCGGTGGAAGCCCCTCAGTCAACGCGCCACATAGTGATGATTGTCGCATTGTGCGGGCCGACCTTGAGCGCCCGCCGCTGGCTGCGGATTCCTGCGACGGCATAGTGTGCGAGTGCGTTCTTTCCTTGTTGCGCAATCCCCTTGCGGCCTTGCGCGCCGCCTGCCGCGCCCTGCGCCCCGGCGGGGCGATGGTGATCAGCGACCTCATGCTGCGGCCAGGCTATGAACGCCCTGTTAGCTCTGGCTGCTCTGGTACAGGTCCTTCCCGCTCCGGTTGTTCCTGTTCCGGTCACGCAAGCGGATTGCAGTCAAGCTCGCCCCAATCCAGCCCGCTGAAATCAGAGACGGCTCAAGCCCTTCCGGTGGAATACACTGCGCCGGGTTCATCGTGCCTTGCGGGTGCGCGGCCTGAATCAGTGTGGCGCGGGCTTGTGGAAGCGGCGGGCCTGCACTTGCTGCACTATGAGGACAACAGCCGCGCTCTGGTGGAGCTGGCCGCCCGCATGATCTGGTACGGTGATGACGCAACCCGGCCCGCGGCGAATCACGGCAGCAATGGTTGCGCGTGCGGGGGCGCATCTCCCGACAAAGCTTGGCGAGCCTATGGATACGGTCTTTGGATTGCCCGAAAGGAGACGCTATGAATCCCATGATGATGGAATTGCTACCCCTGGTGCATCAGGGCTATTGTTGCAGCCAGTTACTGCTCCTGCTCATGTTGCAGGCTCAGGACAGGCAGAATCCCGGCGTGGTGCGCGCCGCGCAGGGGCTGTGCCATGGCATCGGTCAATCGGACGGCCCTTGCGGCCTTTTGACGGGAGGTGCCTGCGCCCTGGCTCTGGTTGCGGGTAAAGGAGCGGAAGATGAAATTCCGCATCCCATGCTCACGCCTCTGCTCAATGATTACGCCACATGGTTTTATGACCGCACGGAAGCTTACGGTGGTCAGCGTTGCGGGCAGATTGCGGCTGGGCTTGGCGCGACTTCCGGCGCTGCGGGCGAGCAGCCAAACCCTGTGGCCTGCGGCGACTTGCTGGCGGAATGCTGGGGAAAAATCATGGAACTGGTTCAGAGTTACGAGCTGGATCTGACGGAAAAGGCATGACCTTACGCCGCACTCAGAGTCTTTGCCCCGTGTGCCTACGCCGGGTAGAGGCCACTTACGAGCGATCGGTCAAGGATGCACTCACTGTCGTACTGCGCAAAACCTGCCCGGATCACGGCACGTTCAGTGTCCCCGTATGGCGGGAAGCCAAGCCCGGTGCAGTTGCCACGCCGCCCTTTGCAGCATGGTCGCGGCCCAAAAGCCCTTCCTACCCGGCCAATCCGCACACGCCCATCCGCGATGGCTGCCCCTTTGACTGCGGCCTTTGCCCTGCCCACGCACAGCATACCTGCACAGGCCTGTTTGAGGTGACCATGCGTTGCGACATGGCCTGCCCTGTGTGCTATGCATCTGCTGGTTCCATGTCGAATCAAAGTTTTGAAGAGGCGGGAGACGTGCCGCTGAGCGTGATTGCCGCGCAGATGGATACCCTCAAGGGCGCGTCCGGCCCCTGCAATGTGCAGATATCCGGCGGGGAACCGACAATGCGCCATGACCTGCCACAGATCATCACGCTTGCGCGGCAACGCGGCTTTGGGCTGGTGCAGATCAATACCAACGGGCTGCGCTTGTCGCGCGAGCAGGGTTATGCCCATGAACTGCGCGAGGCGGGGCTTGATTCCGTCTACCTGCAATGGGACGGCGTGCGCGAAAGCAGCTTTACAAGCCTGCGGGGTAGGGAATGCCTCGATTTCAAGCGCCGCGCCGTGCGCAACTGCGCAGAGGCCGGGCTTGGCGTGGTGCTGGTGGCAACCCTTGTGCGCGGCGTCAACGATGGTGAACTGGGCGATCTGCTGCGCATGGCGCTGGAACTTGGCCCCGCGGTGCGGGGTCTGCACATGCAACCAGCCGCCTTTTTTGGGCGCTACCCCTGGAGTTTGGAGGAAGCCCCGCGCCTGACCCTGCCCGAAGTGATGGGCGCGCTTGCCCGGCAGGCGCCGGAAATGGTCAGCCCCAGTCACCTGCACCCACCCGGATGTGAGAACGAGCTGTGTTCCTTCAGTGCAGTGTACCGGCGGGTGCAGAAAAACGGCGCACCTTCGCTGGAATGGCTGGCCGATGCGGGGCAGTCGTGTTGCTCTCCAGCACCGAGGGCCGCTGGCGCGGAAGTGCCTCCGCCCGCTGAGGACGGGGCGCGTAAGGCCAAGCAGTTTGTGGCCCTGCACTGGAAGGGCGACAGCGGCGGGGAATCTGCCTGCGCCTGTGGGGGCGCATCTGGCCCTGACTCTGGCAACGCAGGCAACAATGCCAGTGCGGACGGCTTCAGTCGGTTTCTGGCTCAGGCCGGGGCAGAGCAGCGCTTCACGCTTTCGGCCATGGCCTTTCAGGATGCCCTGAGCCTCGACCTTGACCGCGTGCGCGGCTGCTGCATCCATGTAGTGCGGCCTGACGGGCGCATGATTCCGTTCTGCCTGCACAACCTCACTGCCAGCGACGGCACGCGCCTGTATGGTGACGCCTAGTGACAGATGACGTAAATCATCCTTCCATAACAGGTTTCGGCTCCTGCCCGCTTGATCTCTGGCTGGCCCGTCAGTGTGGGGCGCGCAGTTCCGGGGAGCTGCCCGGCAGGCTGGCGATTGCGCAAACGGCCTTGCTGCGCAGCACCTTGCGGCAGGCCTTGCGTGGGGCGTTTTATGCCAGGCATTTGCGGGAGTGCGATCTGGATATAACCAGTGTGGATGATCTGGAGCGCCTGCCCTTCACCACTGCGGAAGACCTGCGCCACTGGGGTGATTTTTTGTGCGTTTCTCAGGGGGATGTGCAGCGTATGGTCACGCTGCACACGTCAGGCACCACCGGGCAACCCAAGCGGCTTGCCTTTACTGATGCGGATCTGGCCCGCACGCGCGATTTTTTTGCCGTGGGCATGAGCCAGCTTGTGGGCGCGGGGCAGCGGCTGGCAGTGCTGTTGCCCGGTGCGGAGCGGCCTGACGGCGTGGCCGACCTGCTGCGGCAGGCTTTGAGCGCGGCGTGTGTGGATGTGCTGGCCCCGCCGCCGGAAGTTCACGCGGTTCCAGCGGCAGATACAGACTCTTGCGCGGAGCCGGGCAAAGCCCTTGCCCTGTGGCTGGAGCAGGCAAAGCCCCATTGCCTTGTGGCCGCGCCAGCGCAACTCGCCCTTTTGCTGAAGCACTTTCCCCACCGGGGGCCGCAGGGGCTTGTGGGTATACTCACCAGCGCTGAGCCGCTGGACGATGCGCTTGGGCAGGCTCTGCGCCGGGCGTGGCAATGCGAGATTCTGGATCACTACGGCCTTACTGAAACCGCCTATGGTTGCGCGGTGGAATGCCCCGCGCATCAGGGATTTCATGTGCGCGAACTGGACGTTCTGATAGAAATAGTAGATATTTCAGGGCGTAAAGTATTGGCCAAAGGCGAGGAGGGCGAGGTCGTCATTACCACGCTCCAACGTCAGGCCATGCCCTTGGTGCGATATCGAACCGGTGATGTGGCCTGTCTGCTGCCAGCCCCTTGCGCCTGCGGCAGCCCTTTGCGCAGGCTTGGCCCTGTGCGTGGCCGCATTGAACGCAAAAACGGGCAACCTCCGCGCATCGTGCGTCCCGCCAAGGGGCGGGGTGTTTAACGCCTGATGGCATGTCCCGGCAATGGGCTTATTGCATCTGCTCCATACATTGATTGTTTTCAGCGCAGAAACGCGAAGAAGAAAGCACATGAAACCAGCCGTTCTGATTCTTGCCGCAGGCATGGCCTCGCGCATGGGCGCAGCCAAGGCCCTGCTTTCCCTGCCCTCGTTGCCCGAAGGCGGGCGCTGCTCGGCCCTGAGGGGGCTGGTCAGTCTGTACCGTTCCCTTGGTGTGGAAAATGTGGTGATCGTCAGCGGCTTTCATGCCGAAATTGTGGAAGCCGAGGCACTGGCGCAGGGGCTGACCGCAGTGCGGAATCCCGACCCGCAGCGGGGCATGTTTTCATCTGTGCAGACTGGTGTGGAGGCCCTGTTGAAGGGCGGTTTTGAGGGACAGTTTTTTGTGCAGCCTGTGGATGTTCCGCTGGTGCGGCCCCTGACCATCAGGGCTTTGCTCGACGCCATCGGGCAGGAAGAGGCCAACCAGGCGGCAGCGCTGGCTGTGAGTGGCAAGGCCGCGCTCATGCCGGTGCTTGTGCCGACATTTGACGACCAGGAGGGGCATCCTCCCTTGATTCCCATGACTTTGGCCCCGCATATTCTGGCGCATCAGGGGCACAACGGGCTGCGCGGGGCGCTGGAAGGCGCGCCCTTGCGGCATGTACCTGTGGCTGACGCCCTGATTCTGGAAGATATGGACACCCCCGACGACTATGCGCGCCTGCGCGTGCTGGCCCGTGAGCGGCATACCCTCTCGCCTGTGGAGGCGGAATGCCTGCTGCACACGTGCAATGTGCCGGAAAAAGGCTTGCGTCACGCGCGGGCAGTGGGGGCCGTGGCCTGCTGCCTGGCCGAGGCTCTGGCCCATGCGCGTGAGGCCGCAGGGTATGACGCCGGGGTGGATCCCCGCCTGGCGCTGGCTGGCGGGTTGCTGCATGATATCTGCAAAGGCCAGCCCAGGCATGAGGCTGCTGCTGGGGAATTTTTGCGGCGGCTGGAATTGCCGGAAATGGCGCGGCTGGTGCAGGATCACCGTGATCTGTCCCTGCCGGAGGACGAGCCGGTCACAGAGCGCGAATTGGTCTATCTGGCGGACAAGTATTGCTACGGCGGCAACTTTGTGCCCGTGCAGCGGCGTTTTGGCCTCAAACTGGAGGCTTACGCCCAGGATGCTCCGGCCTGCGAGGCCATCCAGGGGCGGCTTGGTCGCGTCAAGGCGCTGGAAGAGCGCATTGCCCGCGAAATAGGCAAAGAACCCGCCCTGGTGGCGGAACGCGCCCTTGTGCGTAATTGCAATGCTGCGCGCGGCACCGCCCGGCGTGAGGTTGCATGAGCGGCATCTGGCTGGTGCGGCACGGCATGTTGCCGCCCAATCCAGAGCGACGCATGGTCGGCGCGCGGAATATTCCCTTAAGCTCTGCGGGCCGGGAGCAGATACGCCTCTTGGCGCGGCAGTTCATGCCAGAAGTGCAGGGCGCGCTTGGCGCGGTCATCTGCTCGGATCTTGACCGCTGCCGCGAGACTGCCGGCATCCTGATGGAGGCATTGCCGCAGGGGCGGCCCCCCCTGCATGTGGAACCCGGTCTGCGCGAGATTGATCTTGGCCTCTGGCAGGGAATGACCAAGGCGGAAATTGAGCTCGCATGGCCCGGAGCGCATGCAGCGCGCGGGCAGGATATGGCGCACTTTTGCCCCCCGCATGGCGAAAGCTTCATGCAGGCCCAGCGCCGCGCTCTGGCGGCTGTGGCGCGCTGGAGGAGGTTTTACCCCGGTGCAACCCTGCTCATGGTTTCGCATGCGGGTATTCTGGGCAGCTTGCTGGCCCACTACCTTGCCCTGCCGCTCAAGGATGTGCTGCGCATACCCCAATACTACGGGTGCCGCGCCTTTGTGCCGGAATGGTAGTCTGCTAGCCGCAACCAGTACTCGCTGGCAGCACTCCCTCTCGCCTCAGATCCAGGCCGTGGGGTTGTACACACGGATGTGCAGCTTGATGTAACGGTCTGTGAGCACCTCTGCGGGAAGATTCAGGGCGATATGCTCCTGTTCGTGCTGGCTGAATTTTGCCAGCCAGTCCGCCGCTTCGCGTCCCAGTTCCGCCATGCGCGCCTGCGGCGTAAAGAGCGACGCCGGGCAAATCTGATAAAGGTACATCTCTCCCGCGTTCAGCACAAAAGGAAAAAGCCCGCAGGCCACAGGCCGTTCTGGCCGGGGCAGGCGGCAACCCTGATTTGTGCACGAGCGGCAACCCCGCCCGTCCATAAAGGCCGTATCCTTGTTGAGCAGATAAAAATCGTTGGCAAGACCGGGGCGCAACTGCTCGGGCAGCAGGCCCATGGGAAAAAGCTCGTTGGAATCCTGCGGGCCGCAGCAATAGCGGCAATCGCGGCAATAGCCGTTTTGCAGCCAGCCTTCACGCCAGTTGACGGCTCGGCGGCGGGGAAAGACCTTCTGCCAGTGCGACAGGTAGTCCCAAAAACCTTTGCTCATACGTTCTCCTGAAAGCAGCTATCCGGCCCTACATCAGCTTGTGTGCAGCAGCACCATGCCGCAGACAAGCAGGGCAATGCCTGCAAATGCGCAGGGGTAGAGCTTTTGGCGCAGCAACAGCCATCCGCCTACGGATGTGCCAAGCACGCCAAAACCGCCCCACATGGCGTAAGCCACGGCCAAATCCATATGATGAACTGCCAGTGAAAGGCAATAGAAAGCCAGCCCCACCAGCGCAAGGGCCAGCAGGCCCACGGCGCGGCGACGGAAGCTGTCTGAGCGCACCAGCAGCATGTTGGCGGTCACGTCCAGCGCGGCGGCCAGCAAAACCAGCGGCAGGGCGGCGTTTTGGAACAGGCTTGAAATATCCATCATCTGTTCCCTCCTGCGGCAAGGCCGCTATTCAGGGCAGGCCCTTCTGCGCGTGGCTTGCGGGCTTCAGCCTTGCCGCTGGCCGTGGGGGATTCCTCGCGGGTGGGTTTGGGAGTTCCGTGCCCGGTCCCGTAATTGACCAGCAAAGCGCCAGACAGCACGCAGGCCAGGCCCAACGCGCGGCGCAAGGTCAGGGCTTCGTTCAGAAAAAGCACGCTGCCCAGGGTGATGCAGGTCAGGCCCAACCCTTCCCAGAAGGCAAAGGTCACGCCGACGGGGATGCCCGTAACGGCCTTGGACAAAAAAAAGTAGGACATGGCGATGGCCAGCCACATGACAACCAGCCCCAAAATCTGTGCGTGAGGAAAAGCCCAGCCTTGCGCCAGCTTCATGACAAGTGTTCCGCCCACCTCCAGAAATACGGAGGCAAGAAGGCAGCACCAATGGTACGGTTTTGATCTAAGCATAAAAATCTCTCGCGGAAAATAGAAAGACAATCCTTCAGCATTGAAGGACAACAATGGCTATGACCAGAGGAAGTAGCGAGAGATGCTAGAGCAGCGAACGCCAGTAGCGTTCTTCAGGAAAGCCTGAAACGCATGGGCGTAAAAGAGGCATAAAAGCAGAGTTGAAGCATAACATGGATAGATCATAAGGCCGCGAGATGGGGGAGTCAAGGTTGCAGTATGCGCTGACTATTCCCGATACTCACTGATGCAGGATCCTTCAAGCCGCCCTATGATTGCGCCTTGAAGGCGTAAGCGAGCAAAAGTTCAGCATAAAAAAAGGCGGGCCATGCGGTCCGCCTTGAATCTGCAATTATGTGCCGCTCATTGGGCGGCGATCCAGGCGTTGGCTTCCTCAAGGTTGAGGGTGCCCTCGTACAGCGCCCTGCCGCTCACAGCGCCAGCAAGGCTGGTAGTGCGGGTGAGGGGGTAGAGCTTCTGCACATCCGCCAGCGTTGCAACGCCGCCCGCCGCGATGACAGGCGCCGTGGAAAGGCGCGAAAGATGCTCAAGCGCAGCCACGTTGACGCCGCACTGCATGCCGTCGCGTTCGATATCGGTATAGATGATGAATGCAGCTCCATCGGCCAGCAGGCGGGGCAGAACCCCGTCAACGGTCAGGCCTGTGTCGGCAACCCATCCACGTGTCTTGAGTTTGCCGCCTTCCGCATCCAGCGAAACGCCAATGCGGCCAGGAAAGGCGCGGCACATCTCGGCAAAAAGCTCGGGCTGTTCCAGAGCCAGGGTGCCGATAATCAGGCGTGAAACACCCGCATCAAAATAGGCCTGGGCTGTTGCCATGTCGCGGATACCGCCGCCAAGCTGCACGGGAATCGACAGCTCGGTGCATATGCGGCGCACGATCTCGCGGCTTTTGGCCGCGCCGTCAAAGGCTCCGTCCAGATCAACCACGTGTAGCCATTGAGCGCCTCGCGCTTCCCAGGCTTTGGCGGCGTCTGTGGGGTCTTCGGCAAAGACGGTGCTTTCATGAGCGCGGCCCTGCTTGAGGCGCACGGCCTTGCCGTCCTGAATGTCCACGGCGGGAAACAGAATCATAAACCCATATCCTTTACTGCTTTGCGCATACCGTCTTCGGTCAGTTCTTCGGCTGTGACCCACTGTCCGCGCCGCTTGAAGAACGCGCCGACGTTCATCAGATTGTCCACAAGGCCTTCCTGTCTTTCTTCAAAGACAGAGCGCGACATGATGGAGCCGTTGGCAATGTTGATGAGAAAAAACTCAACGCGCACATGGGCTGGCTCGGTAACACCGGCAGTGGAACCCTGGCGCTCGTGCCAGTCAAGAATCTGTGGCACCAGCAGCAATTGCGCGCCCTGCTTTTTGCCATAGGCAATCCAGAGCGGCAGGGCCTGCGGCTGCTCGGAACTGTGGAAGCGCGTAAGATCCTTGGACAGATCAACGGCGTCAATATACTTGAACTGACGTTTGGAATCGGCGGTGAGCACATTGCGGAGCCGACGGTCAAGCGAGGGCAGCTGTTCATCGGCAATGCGGCCCTGATCTTCAGGGATACGCCCGGTGATGAGCTGGCTTGCGTTGATCGGCTGGGTAAAGGGCGCAACCGATATGACATATGAAGACGAAATAACGCGGGGAACGTCCGCCGTGCTTGTGGGACGGCGGCTGCAGGCGCAGGCGATCAGCATGAGGCAGAGCGCGGGCAGCAACAGCATACGAAGTCGGGATTGCATCAATCAAGACCTCCCTTTGTGCTTCTGATGGTTGTGCCGTTTCGGCGCACTGCCTGGGCCAGGGCAAGCCCCAGCCCCTTGGCCGCCGATTCCAGCAGATGATGGCCGTTCTGGCCATAGCGGAACTCCACATGCAGATTGCAGCGCGCGCTGCTTGCAAATGCCTTGTAAAATTCCCGCCAGAGGTCTTTTTCTTCCCCGGCCAGAACCGGGGGCAGCAATTCGCCGCCTCGCCACTCAAGCCAGGGGCGGCCCGAGATATCAACAGTGGCTTCTGCCAGGGCCTCGTCCATGGGAACACGCCCATAGCCCACGCGGGCAATGCCCGCCCTGTCGCCAAGGGCTTCAAGCAGTGCCTTGCCGAGCAGCAGCCCTACGTCTTCTGTGGTGTGGTGGGCGTCCACTTCCATGTCGCCTTCGCACACCAGCCGCAAATCCATACCAGCCCAAAAAGCTGTCAGCGTCAACATATGGTCGAGCAGGCCAAAACCTGTTTTCACGTCCGTAATGCCCTGACCGTCAACGTTCAGTTCAAGCCGGATGTCGGTTTCAGCGCTTTTGCGTTCTTGCGTGGAGGTTCTGGGGGCGGTGTCGCTCATGGCTTCTCCGAGGTATTTTCATCCTTGCCCGGTTTTGCCTTGGCATCGGCCGCTTCGCCGTCTTCGCCTTCGGGCTTTTCTTCAGACTCGTCTTCTTCCTTCGCAGTTTTTTTGCCAAAGCCAGCCGCCACAAAGATGCTCACTTCATAAAGAACAAGCATGGGCGCGGCCATGAGCAACTGCGAAACCACATCGGGCGGCGAAAGAATGGCCGCCACAATAAAGATGCCCAAGATGGCGTAGCGCCGCACGCGGCGCATGAGCTCCGCCGTGATAATGCCCATACGCGCCAGAAAGAAGGCAAACAGCGGCATTTCAAACACCAGGCCAAAGGCAAGTATGAGCTTGAGTACAAAACTCAGATAGTCGCTGATCTTGGGCATGGCCACAATGGAGTCTGTGGCGTAGCTCATGAAAAAGGCAAAGGCGTTGGGAAAGACCACAAAGTAGCAGAAGGCTCCGCCGCTGACGAAGAAGAAGGCCGACATGACGGCAACGGGTATGATGCTCCGTTTTTCCTCTTCATACAGGCCGGGAGCGATGAAGGCCCATACCTGATAAAAAATCGCAGGGCTGCTCACAAACACGCCAGCCACAAAGGCAATGTGCATGCGGGTGAAAAAGCCTTCGGGCAGGGTAGTGTAGATGGCGTGCGAGCCATCAGGCAGGACGCTCAGCAGGGGGGCCACAAGGGCGTCAAAAATGGGATCGACCACGGCCCAACAGGCTATAAAGCCCACCATGACGGCGAGGCAGCAGCGCACAAGACGACCACGCAGCTCCGAGAGGTGATCCATGAGGCCCATGGGCCTGTCGTCGGCCTCTTCTTCCTCCACCTTGTCTTCCGGCGTGGCAGGAGGCGTGTTTTCGCTCTGGATGGGCAGATTTTCAGGTTCTGCCGCAGGGCTTTGCACCGCTCCAGCCGGGGGAACCGGGGGGAGAGGAGGCTGCCCGTCAGCCTGTGTTTCCGGCGTTGCTTCCGGCGCAGTTTCGGGCGCAGTTGCTGCGGTGGGTTCTCCCAAAGGTTCCGCCACATGTTCGGGTGCAGTTACTGCGCCTGATGGAGCAGGGGCTTCGGGTGTAGGAGCGGCAGACGCTTCTGCCTCGTCTACAGGTGTATCCGCAGGGGCCGCCCCCTGGATGGGCGGCTCCGCTGCGGTTTCATTTGTCTTGTTGAGGTCGGAATGTTCCCCTGCGGTCTCAGGGGCAGACGGGGATGCGGCCACCTCGGGGCTCAAGGGTTTATCCGCACTCATGCCTTGCCGCCATTGTCAAGGGTAGCGGCGGCTTGGGGCGCGCCCAAGGGGGCAGCGGCCAGCTTGGCTTCTGCTGCTTCTGCCTCTGCCTTTGTTTTGGCAAGGGCTTCAGCCAGAGGGCTGCCAGCAGGCGGTGCAACCGGAGCTGCCCCTTCGGCGGATGCTGCCGTGCCCGCAACAGGCTGGGCGACAGGCTGGGCCTCGGGCTTGGTCTCTGCGGTGTGGGCCGCCTCGACAACCGAAGCATCGGCAATCGGAGCATCAACAACAGGAACGTCCGCAACCGTGGGCTTGGGGGCCTCTGGCTGAGCCGTTGCTGTCGATGCAGTGGCTGTGTCCTGTCCCGCATCGCCAGTAGGCCGGGTAGCCGTGGCGTCAATAACCGCCTCTGAGGCAGGAATATTGTCAGCCTGTGCCGTTGCGGCAGGCTGGGCCTCGGTTGCCGCAGCGGCAGCGGCGGCCATTTCGGCGGCACGGGCTTCCTTGGCGGCGGCAGCAGCTTCTTTCGCCGCTCTGGCGGCTTCCTGCTTGCGCTTACGCTGTTCCTCTTCCTCGGCCTCAGCATTCAGCGTGCGCTGGAAGTCTGTGGAAACGCGGCGGAACTCGCCCATGGCCTTGCCCAGCGTGCGCGACACGTTGGCAAGGCTTTTGGGGCCAAGTACGATGAGGGCCACCACAAGGATGACCAGAAGTTCAGTGCTTCCTATCCCGAACATGCTGCCCCCTTATTCCCACTCAATTGTGCTCGGCGGCTTGGAAGAAACGTCGTACACCACGCGGTTGACGCCCTTGACCTCGTTGATGATGCGGCTCGACATGCGCTCGATCAGTTCCGCAGGCAGGCGCGCCCAGTCTGCGGTCATGGCGTCCACGCTGTCAACCACGCGCAGGGCAATAACATGCTCGTAGGTGCGGCCATCGCCCATAACTCCAACGGTCTTGAGCGGCAGCAGCACGGCAAAGCCTTGCCATACCTTGCGGTACCAGCCGGATTCGCGCAGTTCCTGCTGCACGATCTTGTCGGCCATGCGCAGAATCTGGAGGCGTTCTTCGGTGATTTCGCCAAGCACGCGGATGGCGAGGCCGGGGCCGGGGAAGGGATGCCGCCACACGATGGAGTCGGGCATGCCAAGCTCTGCGGCAACCTTGCGTACTTCGTCCTTGAAGAGTTCGCGCAGGGGCTCGATGAGCTTGAGCTTCATTGTGTCGGGCAGGCCGCCCACGTTGTGGTGGCTTTTGATAACGGCGCTGGGACCCTTGTGCGAGATGGACTCGATAACGTCAGGGTACAGGGTGCCCTGCGCCAGAAAGTCCACCTGGGGCAGTTTTTTGGATTCTTCGTCGAAAATTTCAATAAAGGTGTGGCCGATGATCTTGCGCTTCTTTTCGGGATCATCCACGCCCGCAAGCTTGGAAAGAAAACGCTCCTGCGCCTGCACAAAGTCGAGGTTGAGGTCAAAGTGTTCGCGCAGATAGCTGACCACTTCATCACCTTCGCCAAGGCGCAGCAGGCCGTTATCCACAAAGATGCAGTGCAGGCGCTTGCCGATGGCCTTGTTGAGCAGCACGGCCACCACGGTGGAATCGATGCCGCCCGAAAGGGCGCAGACCACGTGGCTGTCGCCCACCTGCTCGGCCATTTCGGCAACCACGCGCTCCACAAATGAAGACATGGTCCAGTCGGGCTTGATGCCCGCAACCTTGAACAGAAAGTTGCGCAGCATGCGCTCGCCATCCACGCTGTGGTGCACTTCGGGGTGGAACTGCACGGCGTAGATTTTGCGGGTTTCGTCAGCCATGGCGGCCACATCCAGGGTAGGCGTGCGGCCCGTCACGGTAAAGCCTGGCGGCGGCGCAAGCACCTTGTCGCCGTGGCTCATCCACACGCGGCTGGTGGATTCAATGCCTTCCCACAGCGCGCATGGCGCGGTGAGGGTAAGGTCGGAGGGGCCGTATTCGCGCGTGAGCGACTGGGCAAGCTGGCCGCCAAGGTTCTGGGCCAGCAGCTGCATGCCGTAGCATATGCCGAGCACCGGCACGCCAAGCTCAAGAAAACCGGGGTCAAGAACCGGAGCATCGGCTTCGCCCACGCTGGCCGGGCCACCGGAAAGGATGATGGCGGAAGGCTTCATTGCCGCCACCTGGGCGGCGGTGGTGATGCATGAATGTATTTCGGAGTAAACCCCGGCTTCGCGCACGCGGCGCGCGATGAGCTGGGTAACCTGTGAGCCGTAGTCAATAATTATGACTTTGCTGGGCATATGTGTCCTCGCCTGGTGCTGGCCGTGGCCTGTTGCTGTGCGTCGCTACTGCGCGCCCGGTTGATCTTGCTCCTGATCGTTCGCCTGATCTTTTTCTGATCTTTTGCCCGATGGTCGTGATGCCGGGGCCTGTGGGCTATCTACGGCTTTGGGAGCCGCTGCGTTTGCCTCTTGTGTTACCGCGGGATTTTTTGTCCTCCGTCAAACAAGACGCGCCTGCTTTCCCGGTTGGTGCTTTAGCGGCACGTTGCCGGAAAAGCAGGCGAAATCTCATACCGCAGAGGGCAAAAGACCGCTGGCAGCGGTTTTGCCTAGTTCTCGATGCGGTAGTTCGGCGCTTCCTTCGTGATAACAACATCGTGGACATGGCTTTCGCGCAGGCCCGCAGGTGAAATTTCACAGAAGGTGGTGTTTTCAAAAAGATCGTTCAGATTGTGCGCGCCCACATAGCCCATGCCGGAGCGCAGGCCGCCCATGAGCTGGTACACAGCTTCCATGACCGGGCCGCGGTAAGGCACGCGGCCAACAATGCCTTCAGGCACGAGCTTTTTGCTTTTTTCCTGGAAGTAGCGGTCAGAGCTGCCATCCTTCATGGCGTCAATGGAACCCATGCCGCGATAAATCTTGTAGGTACGGCCCTGATACAGAATGGTTTCGCCGGGGCTTTCCTCGGTGCCGGCAAAGAGGGAGCCGATCATCACCGAGTGCGCGCCCACCACAAGGGCCTTGACGATATCGCCAGAAAACTTGATGCCGCCGTCGGCGATGCAGCAGCGGTCCATCTCGCGCGCGGCACGGCTGCCGTCCATAACGGCGGTAACCTGCGGCACGCCCACGCCAGCCACAATGCGGGTGGTGCAGATGGAGCCGGGTCCGATGCCGATTTTGACGGAATCAGCGCCAGCTTCAAGAATGGCCTTGGCACCTTCGTAGGTGGCAACGTTGCCCGCCACGAGCTGGCAGTTGGGGAACGCGCCCTTGACCATGCGGATGGCGTTGAGCACGTTGAGCGAGTGGCCGTGGGCAGAGTCGAGCACCAGCACGTCCGCGCCAGCCTCGATCAGCTGTTCGGAACGGGATTCGCAGTCGCGCCCGATGCCGATGGCGGCGCCCACGCGCAAACGACCGTTGGAGTCTTTGCAGGCGTTGGGGTACTTCTGGACTTTGTCGATGTCCTTCATGGTGATGAGGCCGCGCAAGAGGCCTTCCTCATCCACTACCAGGAGCTTTTCGATGCGGTGTTCGTGCAGGTGACGCTTGGATTCTTCAAGCGAGGTGCCCATGGGCACCGTCACGAGGTTGGTGCTGGTCATCACTTCAGAAACGCGCACTGCCGCGCCGTCCTGCACAAAGCGCACGTCGCGGTTGGTAAGAATGCCCACCAGACGGCCATTCTCAACCACGGGCAAGCCCGACACGCGGAAGTCGGACATGAGGTCCAGGGCTTCCTGCACGGTGTTGTTGGGCGAAATGGTCACAGGGTCAAGGATCATGCCGCTTTCGCTCTTCTTGACCTTTTCCACCTCAAGACGCTGCCGCGCAACAGGCATGTTCTTATGGATGATGCCGATGCCGCCCATGCGGGCCATGGAAATGGCCATGGCCGCTTCAGTCACGGTGTCCATGGCGGCGGAGAGCAGGGGGATGCGCAGGGGAATTTCGGGGGTGAGCCAGGTGGAGATGTCAACGGCGTCGGGGGTGATGTCCGAAAAGCCGGGGACTAGCAAAATGTCGTCGAAGGTCAGCGCCTTACCGCGATTGGTGAACATGACGTCCTCGTAATTAGCTGTGATAATTATGCAAATTATAATCCAAAAGACTATCCCCTTGTGCCCCATATGTCAATGATGGCAGCGCTCGCCAGCCCTTGTGTTGCAAGGGGCAGCGGGTACGCGGGATATTCCTGCCGGTGGCGGTTTCAGCGCTAAAGCATGAAGGCGTGCTTTACGTCCGGGCGGTGCATGTGCTGACTGCGCAAGGCCCGCAAGGCGGGGCGCGTCAGCTGGCAATCGTGTTTGCGCCGCTGGGTGAAGGTAAAGTCAGCGCGACCAGAAATCAGGGGCATGTAAGGGCTGTCTGCGCCCTTAGGCTACTGGTTTTTGTGTCAATCCGCTTGGGTATGCCGCAGTATGCCACAGCGTGGCGCGGCTGGTAGCATTGAATTGCGGCAGGGCGTGGCGCGCTGCTGTAGTTCAATGGGGTGCTGGCGGCGTACAGCTTTTAGCGAAAATTTGCAAGAGGCCCGCAGTGTGTTGTACGGTGCGGCTCAGCAGGCGGCCTTCTGAAAAGCCGGGCTTCGCGCGGGCATTCTGCGTCTAAGGCTTGACGTGGTGCATCAAACAGCCTATGAATCAGCACTTCGACCAATGCGCGGCTGCACTGTGTGAACAGCGGCTGCCGTAGGGAGGGCGCGAGAGCGCCGATTTTTTCGCCGCAGAGGCTGCGGCGCAATGGGGACTTCATGTTCGAGAGCCTTTCCGACAGACTTTCAGGCGTATTCCGCACATTCAGCGGGCGCGGGCAGCTCACCGAAGAAAATGTGCAGGCTGGCCTGCGCGAGGTGCGCCTTGCCCTGCTTGAGGCGGACGTCAACTTCAAGGTCGTTAAAGACTTTGTGGAAAGCGTGCGCGAAAAGTGCCTGGGGCAAGATGTGCTCAAGGGCGTGAGCCCTGCCCAGCAAGTCATCAAGATTGTTAACGATGAACTTGTGCAGCTGCTTGGCGGCGAAACCGCCGGGCTGAATCTGCAAGGGCGCGAACCTGCGGTCATCATGCTTGTGGGCTTGCAGGGCTCTGGTAAAACCACCTCTGCGGGCAAGATCGCCAATATCCTGCGCAAGCAGAAGCTGCGTCCCTATCTGGTGCCAGCCGACGTCTACCGTCCGGCGGCTATTGAACAGCTGACCGTGCTGTCCAAGCAGCTCGACATGCCTTGCTATCCCTCCACGGTGGACATGAACCCCGTGGACATTGCCAAGGCCGCGCTTGAAAAAGCCCGCGAAGAGCAGGCCACCGTGCTGCTGATCGACACCGCGGGCCGTTTGCATGTGGACGAACCGCTCATGCAGGAGCTGGCCGCCATCAAGCAGGCCGTGCAGCCGCAGGAAATCCTGTTTGTTGCCGATGCCATGACCGGTCAGGACGCCGTGACCGTGGCCGAAAGCTTTAACGAGCGCCTCGGCATTACCGGTGTGGTGCTCACCAAGATGGACGGCGATGCGCGCGGTGGCGCTGCACTCTCCATCCGCTCGGTTACGGGCGCGCCCGTCAAGTTTGTGGGCATGGGCGAAAAACTGTCGGAGATGGAAGTCTTCCACCCCGACCGTATCGCTGGCCGCATCCTCGGCATGGGCGACGTGCTCACCCTGGTTGAAAAGGCGCAGAGCGCCATCAACGCAGAAGAAGCCGAAGAACTGGCCCTCAAAATGAAGAAGGCCAGCTTTGATCTTGAAGATTTCCGCACTCAGATGCGCCGTATCAAAAAGCTCGGCTCGCTCGACAGCATCCTTAAAATGATCCCCGGCATGGGCGGCCTGCGCGACAAGCTGGCCGAGGCCAGCGGGGCCATGCCTGAAAAGGAAATGGCGCGCACAGAGGCTATCATCAGTTCCATGACCATGGCTGAACGCCGCAATCCCGACATCCTCAACGGCAGCCGCAGGGCGCGCATAGCAAAGGGCGCAGGTGTTACTGTTGCCCAGGTTAACCAGCTTGTGCGCCAGTTTGAGCAGATGCGCCAGATGATGAAGGGCATGATGGGCGGCAAGGGTGCCAAAATGCCCGCAATGCCGCGCATGCGTGGTATGCCCCCCGGTATGAACCTGCCCAAGGGACTTGGCGGTATGCCCAATCTTGGCGGCATGGGCGGAATGCCCGGCATGCCGGGGATGGGTGGAATGCCTGGAATGCCCGGCATGGAAGGTATGCCCGGCGCTCGCGCTGGCGCAACCAAGGCTGCGCCCAAAAAGCGCAAGAAAAAAGAGCGCCCCAAGCGCAAGAAGAAGTAACAATATTTACGGGGCAAGGAGCGCCGCCACGCGCGGCGATGAATCTCTTTGCGCCAGGGCTTCCCGCCCTTGCCCTTTCCCGGGCGCAACGCTAACATAACATCAATCAAAGGGAGTTGGACTCATGGCAGTAAAGTTGAAATTGACCCGCCTCGGCAGCAAGAAGCACCCCTTCTACCGTGTGGTGGCCGCGAATGACGAAACCCGTCGTGATGGCCGTCCGCTGGAATTTCTGGGTTACTACAATCCCATGGTCAATCCGGCTGAAGTGAAGCTTGACGCTGGCAAGATCAAGGAATGGCTGGGTCGTGGCGCTGAGCCCACCAACACGGTGCGCGCTCTTATCAAAGAGCACCTGGGCTAGTTTATTGGGCTTATCTTTGCGGCAGCGCAGAGCCTACGGCAAATCTCTTTCAGGCATGCCCTGAAGGAGAACTTTGCTGCTGGCTGTTTTTTGGGAAAGCTCAGGCAATATCTGTCCCGGTTCATCAGAACCGGCGGTGGTCTGCAAGCAGGCCCCGTTTGAGCCGGGGGCGCGCTTGGCGCGCCCGAGGCCCACTGGCTGACCCCCACTGGAGGTACACATGAAGGCCCTGATAGAATACATTGCCAAATCCCTGGTGGATCATCCCGAAGAAGTGCAAGTCAGCGAAGTAGAAGGCGAGCAGACCACGGTTCTTGAGCTCAAGGTCGCCAAAGAGGACCTGGGCAAGGTTATCGGCAAACAGGGGCGCACGGCCAGGGCCATGCGCACCATTCTGGGCGCCGCTTCCATCAAGTGCAAAAAACGCACAGTGCTGGAAATTCTGGAGTAGCGCCGCGTTCTTTCCAGTCCTTTGTTTCCTGACGGAAACGGGGAATGGGAAAAACCCGGTTCCGCCTGCTGCAATGCCTGGCATTGCAGCTACGCCTCAGCCCGCCGGAAACCCGGCAGAACTGGAAGTATGACGGAAACCTGGATTCATATGGGCACGCTGGCGCGGCCCCACGGCATCAAAGGGGAGATCTGCATCGACTGGCATGCGGACTCCCCCTTGCTTTTGGACACCCCCCTCTGGCTACAGAAGGGCAAGGACGCGCCGCGCCGTGTCAAGATTGCGGCTGTGCGCAGCCACAAGGAGCGGCCTTTGCTCCTGCTTGAGGGCGTGGCCGACCGCACGGCGGCAGAAGCCCTGCGCGGCTGCAAGCTGTTTGTGCGGCGCGAAGACCTGCCGGAGCCTGATGACGACGAAGTCTATCTGGAAGATCTGCTCGGCTGCGACGTGGTGCTGCCTGACGGTGCCCGCGTAGGCAGGCTCGACCATTTTGAGTACCCCGCGGGCCTTGAAATGTGGGTCATCATGACCGACGATGACAAGGAAGTGCTCTTCCCCGCGCGGCCTGAATTTATTGCGGGTTTTGATTTGGAAATTCCCGCTGTGGTCATCGACCCTCCCGAAGGCCTGCTGGATATTTATCTTGCCGAGAGCAAGGCCGCGAGCAAGGCCGAAAGCAAGCCAGAGGACAAGGCTGAAAACAGTTAAGGCACGGCGCAGGCTGTGCGGCGCAAGGTTTTCTGCTGTTCTGGCGGGCAAGATTTGATTGCGCGGCATGCGCCGCACTGAAACGGGGGAGGAACTTTCGGCGGAAGGTTCTTCCCCCGAAGTCATTGTACGCACCGACAGCAGCACACAGGAATGACCATGCCGGAATTGCCAGAAGTTGAAACAGTGGCACGCACCTTGCGTCCCCATGTGGAAGGCTGCGTCATCACGGGTGCAACCCTGTTGCGCGATTCAAGCCTGCACCCCCTGAGTCTGAAGCCCGAGGATTTGCAGGGTTGCGTCATTACTGGCGTGGGCAGACGTGGCAAGCTGCTGCTGCTTGAGCTGGACGCCGCAAAAGCCGCCAGGGCTGACCTGCGCGACGCAACCGGCCTGCGCCTAGCCCTGCACCTGCGCATGACGGGCCGCCTCATGACCTATGCCGCCCATACCGCGCCCGGCCCGCATACGCGCTGCGTGTTTGACCTCACGGATGCGCAAGGGCGGGAACGCCGCCTTTTTTTTGATGATGTGCGGGCCTTTGGCCTGCTGCTGGCAGGAACGCCGCAAACCATGCAGCAGTGGAGCTTCTGGCGGGAGCTTGGCCCTGAACCGCTGGAATTGACGGACACCGCCTTTTCCGCCCGGCTCGACGGCAAAAATTCGGCCATCAAGGCAGCGTTGCTGGATCAGAAGGTCATTGCGGGAGTAGGCAATATCTATGCGGACGAAAGCCTGTTTGCCGCAGGCATCGACCCGCGCCGCAAGGCGGCCTCGCTCTCGGCGGCGCAGCGCAGTCGTTTGCTGCACAGTCTCAAGGATGTGCTGGAGCTTTCCATATCGCAGTGCGGCAGCTCCATACGCGATTACCGCGATGCCAACGGCAATGTGGGTGCTTTCCAGAACAGCTTTGCCGTCTATGGCCGCAACGGTCAGGCCTGCAAGGCCTGTGGCCGCGCACTTGAAAAAATCAAGGTGGCTGGCCGCGCCACCGTGTACTGCCCACATTGCCAGAAGTAGCGGTTTGCGCGCGGTTGCTTCTTTCCCCTGCAACACTGCCGACCGTCAAACTACTACCCCTTCTAGGAGCTGTTTCTCAATAAATGATTTTGTGCCGAGGACAAGGAAAACAGTGTTTTTTACGACAGAAGTGGACTCTTTCTGTCCATGACTGGAGTAAAAAAGCTGGCTGACGCAGGGATCGGACAAAAGAATTATTGAGCAGCATCCCTAGGGTGCAGGCCTCACGCGAATATTGCGCCGTGCCGCCCGGCCCGCATCGTCCACCACTCTCACGCTCACATCACCTGTCGCGGCCTGCCAGAGCAACGGCTCGCCCGGTGCGGTGCTGCCCACATAACTATCGTTGGCAAACCAGAAAAGTTCGTTCACACCAGCCTCGGCATGGGCCATAAAAACCATGTTGCCGTTTTGCGCGTCTGTTGTGCGGCGGTAGATAAGCCCGCTCTTGGGCTGAATGATGGTGGGCGGCTGGCCGGAGATTTTTTGCTCGCGGCGGCACTGCTCCTCAAAAGGCGGTGGCGGCGGCTTGGGCATGCCCGCCCGGGCGAACATGCGGGCCAGATCGCTGGGCCAGAATTCCCACACGCGCGGCTCTGTGCGGCCATCCTGCGGGGCGCAGGCCCGCAGACCGCTGGCCTTGTCTATCAGGATGGTGCGGAAAACGCCCGAGGGCGCCACGGGCGACACACCGGGGATGAACCATGTGAGCGTGGTTTCCGGGCAGAGGCTCGTATCAAGATCGCCAGTTGCCACGCAGACGCGCAGTTTTTCCACATTGAGGCCAGGGGCCGGATCGCGGAAGGGATCTGTCATGGGTTCCGCTGCCGTCAGCTCGCGGGCCATATCCATAAACAGCGGCGCGGCCACCATGCCGCCCACCAGCAGCGGATTGGCGGTATTGTTGAAGTTGCCCACCCACACGGCCAGCACATAGGGGCCGAACTGCCCCACGGCCCAGGCATCGCGAAAGCCGTTGGACGTGCCGGTTTTGAGCCGCACGGGCAGCACAGCGCCGCCCTGCGAGCGGGCCATCTTGTCCGGATCCGGCGCTTCCAGCATGGAGAGGGTCACAAAGGCCGCCTCCGGCGTCAGCAGGGGCAGGGCGGGTGCTGACGGCGCTTCGTCCGTAAGAAAACGCAGGGGCCGCCATACGCCCTTGTTGGCGAGCATGGCATACAGGCCCGCCAGTTCGCGCATGCTCACTTCCGCTCCGCCAAGCACCAGCGACAGGCCGTAGTGGTCTGCGCCATCGGCAAATTCCACCCCGGCGCGACGCAAGAATTCATAGAGACTTGGGCGGGTCAGTTTGGCTGCGAGAGTTATGGCTGGTACGTTGCGGCTGGCGCGCAGGGCTTCTGCCGCAGAGAGGGGGCCACGGAACGCTCCGTCATAATTTTCCGGATCATAGCCTGCAAAGCTGTGCGGCGTGTCTGCCAGCAGGCTTTGCGGATGGATAAGGCCCTGCTCCAGCGCAAGAGCGTAGATCATGGGCTTGAGGGTGGAGCCCGGGGAGCGCCGCGCGCGAGTGCCGTCCACCTGCCCTTCGATGGATTTGTTGAAAAAGTCGGCGGATCCAGCCAGCGCGCGGACTTCCATACTGGGCCAGTGCAGCAGGAGGGCCGCGCAGTTGGTGAGGCCGTAGGCGCTGTGCCGCGCTGCAAAACGGGCAAGTTGGCGCTCTATGCGGCGTTGGGCCGTGGTGTCCAGCGTTGTGCGCAGTATGTCTGCGCCGGGGCGCTGCAACAGTTCGGTGCTGAGATGCGGCGCGATAAAGGGCATGTCCTGCGGGCTGTAAACGCGCAGGGGAGCTGATTCCTTTTTGCCGAACCACGTCTCGTTGAGCCTGTGCACGGCCTGGCTGAATGCCTTGTTGTCGCGGGCCGGCCTGCGACGGGAGGGGTTTTGCGGCACCAGCATGAGGGCGGCGCTTTCCGCAGGGGCAAGCTGAGCGGCTGTTTTGTGAAAGTAGCACACCGCTGCGGCACCCAGACCTTCCACGTTGCCGCCGTAGGGAGCAAGGTTGAAGTAGGCCTCGAGGATTTCTTCCTTGCTGAAGTGCCATTCCAGTTGCAGAGCCAGCAGCATCTGCCGCAGCTTTGCCCCCATTTTCCCGGTTTCCAGCCCGTATGCCAGGCGGGCCACCTGCATGGTGATGGTGGAACCGCCCATGCGGCGGCCCCCCGTTACTATGCCTGCGGCGGCGCGGAAGAGCGAAAGGGGATTGATGCCGGGGTGGCGCCAGAAGAACCTGTCCTCGTAGCGAAGAACGGTGTCCACGGCAGCAGGGGGAATATCCGCCAGCCGTGTGCGGATGCGGTATTTCTGATCGGCGGAAAGGCTGACCCGCATGATGCCGCCGCGTTTGTCCAGCACCATGCGCGAGAACTCCACTCCCGCCAGTGGGTGAGGGCAGGGGGCAAAGGCCAGCCAAAGCAGCAGGGCCGCCAGCGGCAGAGCCAGCAGGCCTGCCGCAACTGCCAAACGCCTTCTGCGCCGCAGCAGGGTACAGAAGGCGTCAGGCATATGGGCAGCCCGGTTCCGCACAAGCGGCAAAGCCATACGGAACCGGGCCAGAAGTTTATTCGACAGTGACATTACCGCCGCCCGTGCGGGCGTTTACAGCCGGGTTGTACATGGCTTCCGCCGTGGCTGCGGGCAGTACAAAGCGCCCTCTGGAGGCCGCCCGCACCTTGTAGGTAAAGGTCTGGCGGTCGCCGTTCAGATCCACAAAGAAGATGCCCCTGTCCTCGCGGCGTTCGTAGCGCACCAGCCCGTCCTGCGGCTGACTCTGGCCGTTCTTTTCCAGCACGGGTTCAAAGCCGCCGGGCAGCAGATCCAGCAACACCACGTTGTTGATTTCTCCGCTGGCCTGAACCGCCAGTTCAACCGTGATGACATCGCCAAGTTTGGCCGTGGTAATGGCCTCGCCTTTGGAATCAAGGTAGCGTCGTTGCAGGCTGATGCCATTGGAGGCATCGCTCATGACCGTGCGGTCAAAACCCTCTGTGGTTACCAACAGGCTGAGCAATGGTTCGCCCTGCGGCATTTCGACGCGGTAGCGGGTGCAGCCCGGCGCATCAAGAACAAGCGCTCCGCCAAGGGGCGATGCCTTGCCCTCCGCCGGACTAAAGCCCTGCGCGTACTGCTGGCAGGTCAGGCTGAGGCTGTCTGCCTTGAGGGCAGTTGCCTCGCCCATGGCCAGCAGGGTTCTGGCCCCAAGGCCCATATCCACAGTGGTGGCGTAAGTGCTGAAGGCGCTGTCCAGCAGGTCGGCCATGCGGAGCTGTTTTTTCTTTTCCGGGAAGTGACGTACCACCATGAGGGCGTGCAGCGCCCGGACAGCGCCGTTGCTCATGAATTCGTCATCGCAGCGGGTGAGTACCGCAGGCATGCGCTGTTCGGCCCTGCGCCGCAGCCGCAGCATGTCATAGCTGTCCGCCAGAAAGGCGGCGGCTATGTCGTTTTCCCATCCCTTGAAGTTGTCCTTGAGCCACTGCTCGATGCGCTCCAGATCCTGCGTCATGATGCGGCCATCACGTTGCAGAATCCAGGCTCCGTAGAGCTTGACGCGGGCATCGGCCATGTCTGTGGGCGAGCGGCCCACAATGGATTCAAGGGTATTGAGCAGGTTGTGCGAAAGGCCTTCAGGCGTGACGGTTCCGCTGTCCCGCAGGGTCAGCAGAAAGTCCGCCGAGTAGGCGGTGACAAAGTCGTTGGCCGTACCGCCGGGCCACAGGCTTACCCCTTCATACTGGATAAAGTTGCCCATAATCGCGCTCAATGCGGCGCTGATGACCTTGTTGCCGCGCTTGAGCATGGTTTCTGGGCTGGTGTTGGGGCTGCGCAACACCTCGTGCCGTGCCTCGGGCGAACCCAGCAGGGCCGCATAAGGCATGGCGCGGCTGATGAGCTGCTCCGTGCAGCCGTATGGGTAGGTGTTCAACCTTGTGAGCAGGGAACGCAGGGCAAGCACGGGCATGGCGCCCACGTTGGCCTGCCCCTGAGCTTCAAAAGGATACAGGTTGCGCTGCACGTCAACGCTTGTGGGGCCGCGCAGCGGGGTAACGCTCTCCGTGCGCAGGCGCGGCATGGGCGGGCGTATGGATACCGTCTGCGTGCGGATAACGGGCTTGTCTGCTCCGGCTTTGTCTGCCTTGGGATTTTCAAGGCTTGCCGTAAAGCGCACGGCGGCTTCGCCAAGGGTATCCTGCGCCCGCATGCGGAAGTTGATGGTTGCCTCGCCGTTTTCATCCACGGTCACGGTTTGGGGGGCGGGTTCCTGAGCAAAGGCAAGACCGCCGGAGGTGCTTTCCATCTTTACGCGTACCCGAGCGCCGGGGCCGCTGCCTTCGACTGTGTTGGCCACAACCAGCGCGCCGTCAAACTCGTCGCCGGGGGCGGCAGCCAGCGGCAGCAGGGGCTTGAGAATAAGCGTGCCGCGCACTTCCATGGAAGCCTCTGTTCTGCCCGCCAGGGCAATACCCTGCTTGGGCGCGGCGCTGCCCACGGCCATGATGCGGATTTTGCCGCTGGCGTACTGCGGCACGGTAAAGCGCACCTCAGTACCCTTGGCGTCCACGGGCACAATTTCCTGCCACAGAGCAAAGGGCGGCTCGCCCCTGCGCTTGAAAGGATTGAGGAAGCGCCCGCCGGGGCCGGACATGTCGCCGCCGAAACCGGGAATACGGCCACGCAGGCGCGCATGGTCGGGCATGAGCAGGTCAAATATCTGGGCGGTGCTCACATCCAGCGCCCGGTCACCCAAAAGGTCGCGCAACGGGTCTGGCGTGGTAAATCCCGTGAGTTGCAACACTCCTTCATCCACGGCAAAGATCAGCGCGCGGCCCGGCACCCGGGAGGTAAGCCGCACGGTGACGGTATCGCCCGGCAAGGCGCGCGCCGGGGCGGTGAGGGCAAGGCCCAGATCGCGCTGGTCAATGCCCGCCATAAAGGGAGCCACGGCGACCACGTGCGGTTTCATATAGACCACGTCCGAATCCAGCGAACGGGCGTAGGAAACGTTTACATAGCCCCGCCCCTGGAAGTCGTCGGGAATGCGGATCTCCTGCACGCTTTCGCCAGCCTGGGCTGTGAACCATGCCTGAGCCAGCACGTTTTCGCGTTCAATGGTTATGAGGCCCGCGCCCGCGTAGGGCGTGGAAATGCGCATCTTGATGGTGTCGCCGGGGGCGTACTGCTGCTTGTCGAGCTTGAGGCGCAGATCGCCCTTGGCAAGGGATTCGGTGGAAAGTGCCGAAGGCTGGGCAAGCCTGTCGCCAGCCACCGTGTAGGGAATGACCGCCAGCACGGCCCCGTCTGTCTGACGCACGGTGAGCAGAAAATCACCCGCATCAGTGGTGGGCAGGGGCAGGGAGAGGCCCTGCGTTCCGAAATCAAGAGTTTTTCGCGCCAGTTCCGTATCGACGGGCGTGGCGTCATAGCGATATTCGCCTCTGGAATCCGTCACCAGACTGTTGACGTAGCGCCGGGCAGAAAACACGGCTTCGGCTTTGGCAAGGTTTACGGGCGCAAGGTCGTTGTTCAGCACCAGCAGGCGCAGGGATGCCTTGGCGTTTTGCGGAATGTAGTCAAGGTTGTTGACCTCGCCTTCAGGCTTGTAGCCAAGGGCCACCGCCAGAGGCGAGAACAGCGCATCAAGCTGGCGGGTAACGGCCCTGCCGCCCGCTGGCTCAAAGCCTTCTATCTGCACAGCCCCGCGCAGGGTACCGGCCTGCAACCTGCCCAGGGGCAGGGCAAAGGCGGCTATGCCCTTGCTGTCGGTAAAGGCGGCGGGCAGTTCCAGCGACTGGCCTTCGCCCTCAAAGCCCGCAGGCTCATAGAATGTATAGTCTTCGTACCCTGCGAAGTGCAGGCGGCTTTTTTCCGTGCGCAGGGTGGCCTGAACCCGGTGATTGACCGCAGGTTCGCCATACAGATTGTCCAGCCGCGCCTGAGCCTCCACAGCCGGGGCGTCCTGCCCGGTGCGTATCCAGCCCTTGGGCGCTGCGGGCGTAAACGAGGCCGCAAGGGCCAGAGTGTCGGGCTGGAATTCTTCAACGCGTACACGGGTGCTGCCCAACACGGGAGAAGCGCCGGATCGGGTGGTGTCCCCCGGCAGGCGTACATCAAGCTGGTATGAGCCAACGGCTGCATCTTCGGGGCAGGCCCAGTCAAAGGAATTTAGACCGTCTTCGCCCACGGTAAAGGCGCGGCGCATGACCTCCGCCCCGGTGGGGCTGACCAGCACTGCCTCCAGCGGCAGCCCGGCGGGCATGGGTTGCCAGTCAAACCGCCGCACAATGCAGCCAAAATGCAGGGTCTCGCCCGGCAGGTAGATGCCGCGCTGGCTGAAAACCGAGGCGCTCAGGCCATCGGCCGAGGTGTGGCGACCGGAAATGGCAAAGTTGCTGTAATCCACCATGCGGGTAGCATCGTCCAGTGAGAGCCACGCCAGATCCTGCGTACCAGAATCTTTGCCAGTATCGGCAGTTTTTCCGGCTGCGGGGGCCAGAGCCACCACGGCCACGGGGCGTTTTTCGCGTTCAAGGCCATTGGCGGGCGGCAGGTCGGCGCGGCCCTGCGCGTTGGTGACGGCGCTTTGCAGGGGCAAACCGTTAAGGCCCAGCAGACGCACTTCCGCGCCCTGCACGGGCTGACCAGTGCCCAGATGTTGCACAAAGACCGTGCGCGCTCCGTCTCCCGCCATTTTAACCGTCAGGCCCATATCTGTAACCAGCAGCAGGCGAGCAGCATAGGCAATGGATTTATCGCCGTTGTATCCGGTCAGCTCTATGCGCATGAGCCCGTGCACCGGCTCCTTGCCGCCTCGCAGCAGTGGGGCCAGATCAAGCACGGGAAACGAAGAAGTGCCTGCCTGTTCCTTGCGTACTTCAATGCGGCCTTCCACCACATCGCTCATGACGTCCATGTCTGCCGTGGGATACTCAAACCCCGATTCTTTTGCGGCAAGGGCCAGGAAAGGATCGCGGACGCGCTCGGCGCGCCAGGCCACGGAGGTAAGGCCCGTGGCGTAAATATCCAGCTTTTTCTGCCCGCTCAGGGTCAGCACGTTGCCGGGCTGCAAAAAGCCCACTTCTGTACCGAGGGAGGGTACAGTCATGATAAAGCGGCGAACCTGCGCTGTTTCCGGCCCTGCGGTGGAGGGCAGGCCCTTGTCCACTGCGGCCAGCAGGCCGCGCCCGGCCTCTGCGGGAATGCGCAGCAGGATGCGGTCTGCCGGTTCATCGGCTGCCTGCATCAGCTCCGGCTTGAGGCGAGTGCCATTTTTAACGTCTTCAGGGCTGATGGCGGGCATTTTTGTCCAGTCAGCATCTTTCCCTGCCTCGGCGGTGAGCTTGCGGGGCAACTGGATAAGCTCAAGCTTGCGCAGCAGCTCTGTGGGCAGAACGCGCAGGGTGGTTTTGACCTCGAGCTGGAATTTTTTGTCCAGTTTGTCGTCATAGACGGGATTAATGGTAATTTTAGCCACATCCATCAGGCGGGCACGCCCGGTGATGGAGAAGAGGGCCTCCACGCTCGGCGGGGCCTTGGCGTCTTTTTTGGGCGCGGCAACCACGCACTTGCCCGAGCCTTCGGCAAAGGCGGGCAAACCCTTGATGCTGATGCGGGCGGCGGCGTTGTTTTCCGGCAAGGCTGTGACGGGCGCGGTGACGACAACCTCGTCGCGGCGTTCGTTCCACACAAGGCGGGGCGCGCCAAGGGCAAGGCCGCTTTTGGCATCGCTGGGGGTAATGCTAATGCGCCCATCCATATCCTGCGTGCCCACGGGCCAGATAAAACGCAAGGGGACGGAAACGGCATGCGCGCCCTTGGGCGAGGGATCAATCCAGAACGTTTCCTTGCCAACGCGCACGGCCTGGGGCTGGGTGGCGTACACCGCCTGCCGCTTGAGGGAAAAACGCCCCGGCAGGGACATTTTTTCCAGAGAAATGGAGTAGCGGGTATCGGGCGACAGGTGCTCCTTGGGGGTAAACTCCATGGTAGAGTCGTCAACCCAGCGCCACACGCCAGCCACGGGAGGAGTCATGCGCACGCCGTCCACAACGCGGCCCTCCTCCCCTGCGGGGGAAGAGGCGCACTGGCGCGACCAGTCCGCACCGTATTCTTTTTTGCAGCGGGCTTCATCCACCTGAAAAGTTATGGAAAATCCTTCGCGGCGTAGCCAGTTGTCCTCCTGCGGATTGCTGGGCGCGGCCACCCTATAGGCAGGCCCGGCCAGCGCGGGAGCGGCTTGCAGAAAAACAGCCAGAATTATGAGCAGGAAACGCAGTGGCGTTGTCGGCATGATTCCTCCGCAGTGCGGTAAAGGGCAGGAGCGAAAATCCGGTGCCCACATGGCCCGGAGCGCTGCAAAACAGGTGGAATTATGAAGAAAGTGCCCGCTAACGCTACGCGTTAACAGGTGCTATGCTATGAATGCCGGATTCGGCAGTATTTGTCTACGGCGGTCATGAAGCAGGGACGGGTGCTGCCGGATTGCGCCGGGGGGAGGCGCAATCCGCAGAAGATGAAGGAATGTGCTGGACCGCGCAATCTGCACGTACAGGAAGATGCGCATAATCGCGCCGCCCTAGTACGCCATCCTAGTCCGCCAGCCCTGGGCAGGCCCGGTCTTCAAGGCTGTCCGCATTGAGCCACATATGGCGGATGATGCCGTCCACGAGGCCTATCTTGGGTATGACAAGCTGCTTTGCGCCCGACATGTCAACCACGCCGAGGAATATGTCCAGTGCCGGAACAATAACGTCCGCCCGGTAGGCGTTGAGGCTGTATTTTTCCATGCGGCCTTCCAGCGGCAGGGCCAGCAGATCCTTGTAGAGGGCGCGCAGTTCCGGCGCGCCAACGGGCTTGCCGTCCCGTTTTTCAAGCAGCTTTGAAACCTTGTTGATATTGCCGCCAGAGGCAATGACGCATTCCGGCGCGTAGGTTTCGCCCAGTCTGCGCATTTCTGCAGCAAAGCGCTCGCGCTCTGCCGGGTTCACCGCCTTGGCGAGAATGCGCACCGTGCCGAGCTGAAAGGAAAAAGCCTCTTGCAGCTTGCCATCGCGCAGGGCAACCACCTCTGTGCTACCGCCGCCCACATCCACATACAGGGCGCTGTCCACATCGGTGTATCTGGCAAGGGCGTTGGCGTTAAAGAGAATCTGCGCTTCTTCCAGCCCGCTGATGATATCGATGCGCAGGCCTGTTTTTTCGCGCACAAGATTTATGATGTCCTGCCCGTTGGCGGCATCGCGCATGGCGCTGGTGGCGCAGATGCGGTAGTGGCCAACCCCGTATGCCCGCATGATGTGGGCAACGCCGATCATGGCGTCCAGAAAGGCAGCCTGCTTTTGTTCAGAGATGGCCCCGTAAAGGAAAACATCCGTCCCAAGGCGAATGGGAATGCGAAGGTAGGCGTTTTTTTTGACTGGCTTGTCGGGACTCAGCTCTTCAACATTGCTGATGAGAAAGCGTATGGCGTTGGAGCCCACGTCAATGGCGGCAAGCATGCTGGGTTTCACTCTGTCTCCTCTGGAGCATTTAACACTTGAAATACTCGCTTACGGCAGGCGAAGCCTGCCTGCTCGCATTTCGCGGCAAGGATTTTCTGAAAAATCCTTGTAGAGCAGTTAACTCACTTCATTCGTAAACTGCTCTTTCGGCAGTGGGTGAAATGCCTTGCGGTAGTTACCACACGCCCTGAGGCGCGGTTCGGTAAGACTACACCAAGACCGCAGGAATATACACTGGTTTTTAGGGCGAGGGGTGCAGGAAAGCCTGCGCCTTCAGGGCTTCTTTACATTGACTGCCTGCATGTCGGCGCGGATTTTTTCAGCGCTCATGCTGAGCAGTCAGACCTTTGAATGGCAAGCAGCTCTATGGTTCGGCCATAGCGGCAGCCGTTTCGTCGCGCGCGATAGCATCTGCCGTGCGCGTGGGTTTTCGGTTTCTGGCTGCGGGTGACCGCGACTTTTTGGCCCGGCTGGTTTCGTTCTGAGCGGCAGGCGCATCTGCCGCAGGGCGGGCGGCCATACGGCTGTAATATTCGTGCAGTACCGTTTGCGAGCGGCAGGGGGCCACGGATTCGCCCTTGCTGTATTTGTTGACCCCGGTGCCGTCAAGAATGCGGGCTTTGACGTTATCCGCCCACTGAATGTCAAAAATATCCCGCAGGTTCTGGCGCAGGGCCGGGCAGTGGACAGGGGCAGCAACCTCCAGCCTGCGGTCAAGATTGCGGGGCATCCAGTCGGCGCTTGAAATATAGGCCAGTTCACTGCCGTTGTTGCAAAAGAGCGCAATGCGCGCATGTTCGAGAAATTTGTCCACAATGCTGATGGCCCGGATGTTTTCGCTCAGATCCTGAACCTGCGGCTTGAGGCAGCAGGCGCTGCGCACAATAAGGCGTATTTCCACCCCGGCCTTGCTGGCGCGGTAAAGCAGCCGGATCATGGATTCATCGGTGAGGCTGTTGAGTTTTACGTGGATGTACGCCTTTTTCCCGGCTTTGGCATTGCGTATTTCTCGCTCGATAGCGTTGGTGAAAAAGGCGCGCATGCACTGGGGGGCCGCCACCAGCTCCCGACACGAAACCGGCTTGTGCGAGGCATTAAGAAAATTGAAGATGGTGCGGGCGTCTTCCGCAAATCCGGGATTGGCTGTCAGCAGCCCCATGTCGCTGTACAGGCGCGCCGTGTCTTCGTTGAAGTTGCCGGTGCCTATGTAGACATAGCCTGTTTTTTTGCCGCCCTCGGCGCGCTCCACAAGAATGACCTTGCTGTGCACCTTGAGGTCTTTGAGGCCGTGGATGACGCGCACCCCGCCCTGATGCAGCATGTCGATGCTTTTGACGTTGCGCTCCTCGTCAAAGCGGGCCATGAGCTCCACGCATGCCGTAACCCTTTTGCCGTTCTGCGCTGCGTTTATAAGGGCGTTGATGATGCGTGAATGGTCAGCAGTACGGTACAGGGTGATGGAAATATCCGTCACCTTGGGGTCGATGGCCGCCTCGCAAAGAAATTCCACCACGTGGTTGAAGGTATGGTAGGGAAAGTGCAGCAGAATATCCTTGCTGCGCACTACCTTGAGAATGCTGGAAAAGGGTTTGATATCCGGATGGGTGAGGGCGGGCATGACGGCGTTTTCCAGATCTGGGCGCACACGCGGAAAACTCATGAGACTGCGCATCATGTGGTAGCGTGCGCCGGGGTCAAGCTCGCTCTTTTTGAGGTTGAGCTTTGAGGCCAGCAGAAAGAGCAGGTCTTCGGGCATGGCGCTGTCGTAGATAAGGCGCACCGGGCGGCCCCGCAGGCGGTGTTCCAGCCCTTCTTCCATTTTTTCAATGAGGCTTTTGGACACGTCGTCGTCAAGGCTCAGCTCCGCATCGCGCATTACCTTGAAGGTGTATGCCGAAATACGGTCGTAGTTGAACATGAAGAAAATATTGTTCAGGCACAGCCTGATGATGTCGTCCACAAAGATGATGTCGTGGCAGCCGGGCGACGAGGGCATTTCCACAAAGCGCGGGCAGGCCGCGTTGACGGGGATGCGCAGCACCGCATAGCGGCATTTGCCGGGGGCTGCGTCTGATTCCATCTTGACGGTATGGTATATCTGGCTGTCTTGCAGAAAGGGCAGCCTGGCGGATTTGTTCAGAATAAGCGGCACCAGATGCGGATAGACCACGTTGCCGAAATAGCCACGGCAAAAGGCATCCTGGCCTTCGCTGAGTTCTGTTTCGTCGCGCACGCGTATGCCCTCGTGCTCCATGGCATCCAGCACTTCCTCGTAGGTTTCGCGAAAGGCCATTTGCGCGGTGGCGGCCTTGTCGTTAACGCGCTGCAAGGCCTCATCCGGCGTTAAGCCGCCCATGAGCAAGGGCTTTATCTTGCTCTTGGAGCGGGTGAGCCGCACAAGGGAAGCCACGCGAACCTTGATGAACTCGTCCTGATTGCTGGAAAAAATACCCAGAAAGCGCAGCCGCTGCATAAGCGGCGTGGAGTGGTCGCGGGCTTCCTGCAATATTCGTTCGTTAAAGCTGAGCCAGCTCAGTTCCCTGTTGTTCATAACAGCCGAAGGCTTCATCGTGTGCTCCCGTGGCATTGACGTAAACATCAGGGCAATAACTACCCGCGCTTACGACTGTTATGTATGATGGATTTGTTACAATTGCGTGGCGCAAGCCTGTATTTGCCGATGCGCGGGCAAGGCTTTGCCGCATTTGCCGCGCGCCAAATAAAAAGGGCGTCCGCCTGTGCATGGCGGACGCCCTGATGGGTCTTGCACTGTCAGTGTCGTGTTAGCCGCGCTTCATGTCGGCCACCAGCTTGCTCAGGGTGCTCGCCTGAGTTGCCAGATCCGCCACAGAGCCGGAAGCGGCGTTCATGGCGTGGGCTGTCTGCTCGGAGCGTTCATTGACCTCAAGGATTGACTTGTTGATCTCGTCGCTGCTTGCGGACTGTTCCTCGCTGGCCGTTGCGATGGCGCGTACCTGATCGGCTGTGGAAAGCGCGTTGTTGACGATTTCGCGCAAGGCTTCGCCCGATTTGTTGGCAAACGTTGTGGCGGTTTGCACCTGCTCAAGGGCATTGTCCATGCTTTGCACGCTCTTGGATGTACTTTGCTGGATGGCCGCAATGGCGTTGCCCACATCGTTGGTCGAAGCCATGGTCTTTTCCGCCAGTTTGCGCACTTCATCGGCCACCACGGCAAAGCCACGTCCTGCCTCGCCAGCGCGGGCGGCTTCAATGGCGGCGTTGAGGGCCAGCAGGTTGGTTTGGTCGGCTATGTCTGAAATAACATTCATGATGCGGCTGATGGCCTGGGCATGTTCGTTGAGCGTACCCATGTCGCCCTTGAGCGCCATGGAAACCGAATGCACCCGGTCAATGCTTTGCAGGGCCTGCTGTACGATTTTTTCACCGTTTTCGGCATTGGCTCTGGTCTGGTCAGACATGTCTGAAGCGGACGAGGCATTGCTCGCCACCTCGCGTACGGTGGCGTTCATCTGGTTCATGGCGGTGGCGGCATCGCCGAGACGCAGGGCAGACTCGCTCGAAAGGTGGTTGGCCTGACCGATGTGGGCTTCAAGCTCGTTTGAAGCGGACGAGATCACCTTCACCACTTCTTCCAGTTGCATGGCGGCAGAGAGCATGCCCTCGCGGCGGGCGTTTTCCGCCTCTTTGCGGGCGGCCTCTGCCTGCTCTGTGGCGGCTTTTGCCAGGGCGGTCTGCTGTTCGGCCTCCTCGCCTTTCTGGCGGGCGGTGGTGATCATTTCCTGCAGATTGCTCACCATGTTCAGCAGGGCAGCGTGCAGCTCGGCCAGTTCGCCGTAAAACTGCCGGGCATCAAGGTTCACGTTGAGATCGCCGGTGGCGACCTTGTCGGCCTCCTTAACAATAAGGCTCAAGGGCCGATTGATGGAGCGCGCTATGACCCAGGCGATCAGCAGCATGATCAGGGCCACGCTGAGGGTAATGATCACGCTGGCGTGCACGGCGGTGTTGGTGGCCGCAAAAATCTCTTCCTCAGACTGGAGCATGAGGATCTTCCAGCCGTGCGGCGTGGTGAGCACATTGGCGCGCACATCCCGCCCGTTTACAACTGTTTGCAGAGAGCCGTCCTTGGTGTTGAAGAGCTTCACAAGGCCGGGATCCTGTATGTCCTTGCCAATGATCTTGCCCGTCAGATCCTTGTTGCGCGGGTCGCAGAGGATGCGCCCCGTGTTTTCAAGCAGCATGAAGTAGCCGGTCTTGCCGAAATTGAGTTCGGCAAAGCGCTGCGACAGGCCGTTGAGCGAAACGTCGATGCCCAGAACGCCTGTAAAGTCGCCCCGGCGCGAAAACATTTTGTGCGTGATGGCCACCACCAGTTCACCAGTGATGGAAAGGTAGCTGTCGGCCAGGCCGACCTTTTGCGACGAAGCCGCGCGCTGCGTGTACCAGGGGCGCTTGCTGGTATTGTAGCCAGCGGGCACCTTGGTATTGTCGGCAGAGGTCGCGTAGCTGCCGTCAGTGTAACCTGCGTAGGCTTCAACGTAATCTTCGGAGCCTTCGTCAAGCCGCACCAGCGGCTGAACAGTTTTGAAGGCATCTACCGAAAGATCGGCCCGAAGAAAAACGTCCGCTTCTTTATTGTTGGAGAAGTTGGGGAAAAGACCCACAGCTTCAGCAATGTAAGGTTCCTGCGCGAGCAGGGCAACATCGCGTTCCGCCCCGCTGATGAATGTTTCCACATAGTTGTTCATGAGGCGCAACTGGGTTGAGGAATTGGAAATATAGCTTTCCTCGGCATTGTTGCGCATGGTCATGATCATGAAGGGCAGGGTGCCTGCTGCCATCACAATAATTGTAAAAAGGAATCCTAGAATAACGCGCAGTCTGATAGTCATAGCAAGGCTCCTGCTCAATCTGAAGTGGACGTGCGTCCAGCCTGGCGGATCTGACGCTAATAAAACTATCGGTTTGTTTTTCAGAAGCTTAATATCTGAAATACAAATGTAACATGAAAAAAACGATGGGGGGCAAGGGACACATACGTACTATCCCCCGTGCGCGCAAGAGGGGCAGACCGTACTTGCCTGCTGCCCATGAGTGCGTATACCGTCAGGTTGCAATACGGCAGCATCCGGTGTTGCTGCGCGGTCGGGCTGCGCACCGCCGGTTAATCAAAATTAAAGATCGGGAAGGTTTGCATGAGTGCAACAAGCTTTTGGAACAAGTGCAATGTGTCGGGCATTACCCACAAGGGCGAAGAGTTCCTTAAATTTGTAGGGCCGGGGCTGCTGGTGACCGTGGGCTTTATCGACCCTGGCAACTGGGCCGCCAATCTGGCCGCCGGGGCGGAGTATGGTTATTCCCTGCTGTGGATGGTGAGCCTTTCCACCTTTATGCTCATTGTATTGCAGCACAATGCGGCCCACCTGGGTATTGTGACGGGCAAATGCATGGCCGAGGCCATAACGGAGTATTTTCCCTGCACCATTGGTCGGCTTGTGCTGTTTAGCGCCTTTGGCGCTTCGGTCATGACCAGCATGGCAGAAATCCTCGGCGGGGCCATTGCCCTGCGTATGCTCTTTTCCATCCCCCTACCCATTGGCGCAACTCTCACGGCACTGCTTGCTGGTGCCCTTTTGCTGTTCAATTCATACAATAAAGTTGAAAAGTGGATCATCGGTTTTGTGTCGCTGATCGGCATCGCCTTTTTGTATGAGTTGTGGCTGGTGCCCGCCGGCTGGCTCCCCCAGGCTGCCGTGGGCTGGGTGATGCCAGCCTTTCCCGAAGGTTCCATGCTGGTGATCATGAGCGTGCTTGGCGCAGTGGTGATGCCGCACAATCTTTTTTTGCATTCCGAAATTATTCAGAGCCGCCAGTGGAATCTTGAGGGCGACGCCTTTATCAAAAAAAGGCTCGACTATGAATTTTTTGACACGCTCT
Organism: uncultured Desulfovibrio sp.; assembly: GCF_902477725.1. Classification (NCBI taxonomy): domain Bacteria; kingdom Pseudomonadati; phylum Thermodesulfobacteriota; class Desulfovibrionia; order Desulfovibrionales; family Desulfovibrionaceae; genus Desulfovibrio; species uncultured Desulfovibrio sp. The sequence continues at coordinate 81,210 of NZ_CABSIF010000013.1, forward strand.
TTGCCATGCTGGTGGGCTGGGCCATCAACAGCGCCATGATTATTCTGGCAGCTGCGGTGTTCTGGACAGCGGGGGAGCACGTGACGGAACTTGAGCAGGCCCGCGATCTGCTCAAGCCCCTGCTGGGCGACAGCGCCTCCGTGATTTTTGCCGTGGCCCTGCTGTTTGCCGGGGTGGCCTCGTCCGTCACATCGGGCATGGCGGGCGGCATCATGACCTCGGGCATGGCGGGCGAAGCCTACAACACCAAGGACAAGCACAGCGTCATGGGCATTGTTGGCTCGCTGGGCTGCGGCCTTGTGCTCATCTGGCTGACCAGCGATCCCTTCAAGGGCTTGCTGCTTTCGCAAATGGCTCTCTCGGTGCAGTTGCCCATCACCATGGTCTCGCTGGTGGCGCTGACATCGTCCCCCAAGGTCATGGGCAAATACGCCAACGGCAAGGGCACAAAGCTGCTGCTCTACACACTCGCAGGCATCGTGACCGTGCTGAACATCATGCTGCTCTTCAGCGCGCTGGATTAGCGACGCTTCGGAGACCACCCACAATATGTCCCGGACTGCGGACACAATATTGTATTGTCGTGCGGCTATAGTACAATATTGTTTGGACTCCGGCTGAAGGTGAACGGTAAATTAATATACATATCGGTATGTTGAGCAGGGCCTTTCATCGGCATGTTCCTTGCTCTACCCAGAGCGGTTCCCAAACTTTTTGCGGAAAGAGGCACCATGAAAAGGCTTGAACATCTCATGCAAGCATTGCAACAGCAGGAGGACATCCCCGTCATGGGCAAAACCGACCTGCTGCTCTATGCCCCCTGCCCGGTAAAGCTTGTGGTCAAGGAGCGCATCGAGGCCATTGCCGCAGCGGAAAATCCGCCTCTGACGGTGCATATTCCCATGGGCTGCACATCGGTTGATCCTTACGACCCGCTGTATATGGAATCTGATGCAAACAAATTGCCCGCCGTTATAGCGTCCATTGGCTACGGCGACTTCTGGCGCGGCGAATTTGTGCGGCGTTTTGTCAGCACGGGCATATTTGAAAGCATCCAGCCCTGCGTGCTGAACCCCCTGTATGCCGATGCCGGGCTGATTGACCCTGCCGGGGCCTATACCATCTACGGTGTGACCCCGTACATTTTTCTGGTAGACCACAAAAAGCTGGACGGCCTGCCAGCGCCGAAAAACTGGGCAGACCTCATGAACCCCCGTTATCGCGGGCAGATTGTCATGTGCGGCGATGGCGACGACATGGCTGACGCCGTGCTGCTCAACCAGTACAAGGATTTTGGCGAACCGGGCGTTACCGGGCTTGCCGCCAACATCAAAAGCTTCATGCACTCCTCGCGCATGGCAAAGGTCTGCGGCACCGCCGCGCCCGATGCCGGAGGCATCTTTATCATCCCCCTGTTTTTTGCCGAGAGCACCAAACTGCCGGAACATGTGGAAATTGTCTGGCCCGAGGACGGCGCAGCCGCAAGCCCCCTCTATCTGCTGGCAAAAAAATCAGAAAAGGCGCGTCTGGCTCCGGTGCTGGATTTCTTTGCCAATGGCTTTGGCGGCATAGACAGCGCCGCCTGGTTCATCCCCGTGGACGGTTCGCGCCCCTCGCAGTTGCCCGCAGGGGCAAAGCTCAAATGGGTGGGCTGGGATTTTGTGGAAAGCAACGACGTGAACAGCCTGCGCGATATTCTGGCCTTGAAGTTCCGGCGGTTGCAGGCGGGCACGGCATGCGTCTCATAACCGTGGCGGGGCCGCCCGCGTGCGGCAAAACCTCGCTTGTGGTCAGGGCTGGCGCGGCCCTGAAGGCGCGGGGCGCGACCTGCGCCGTCATCAAGTTTGACTGCCTGCAAACCCGCGATGACGAACTTTACGCGGCGGCGGGCATTCCCGTTTCCGTTGCGCTTTCCGGCGGGCTCTGCCCCGACCACTTTTTTGCCACCAATCTGGAAGAAGCCTTTGCCTGGGCCGGAGAAACCGGGGCCAATATCTGCATTATCGAAACCGCAGGCCTGTGCAACCGCTGTTCGCCGCATCTGCGCGGGGCTTTGGCCCTGTGCGTCATCGACAACCTCATGGGCATAGACGCGCCGGAAAAAATTGGCCCCATGCTGCGGCTGGCCGATGTGGTGGCCGTGACCAAGGGTGATCTTGTTTCGCAGGCAGAACGCGAGGTCTACCGCTACCGCATCCGGCAGATGAACCAACGGGCCGTTATCCGGCACGTGAACGGTCTGACAGGGCAGGGTTGCGCGGAGCTTGCCGCCATCATGGCCATCGCGCCGGACATTGCCTCCGTTACCGACATGCGGCTGCGCTTCGCCATGCCCGCAGCTATCTGCTCCTATTGCCTGAGCGAAATGCGCATTGGCGCGCGTTACCAGAAGGGCAACGTCAAAAAGGCGGAATTTGGAGAAGGTCATGGAGCGTGAAAATATGGAACTGGCCCTGCGCAGTCTGAGCCTGACCCCAGGCCGCGACAAGGCAGGCCAGCCGGAAAAGACGGAGATTCACTTCCGCCCCGGTGAAATCACGGCCCTGCTGGGGCCAACGGGCGCTGGCAAGAGCCGCTTTTTGAGCGATATTGAATCACTGGCCGCAGGCGATACCCCAACGGGCCGTACCGTGCTGCTCAACGGCGCAGAACCCGACGAAGACACGCGCTTTGATCTGCAGGGGCGGCTGGTGGCCCAGCTGACCCAGAATATGAACTTTGTGCTGGACATGGGCGTCATGGATTTTTTGCGCACCCACGCCCTGAGCCGCGAGGTGACAGACCCCGAAGTCGCTGCGGCCAGGGTTTTTGCCGCCGCCAACGAACTGGCTGGCGAATCCTTTGGCGGGAGCACGCAGCTGACCCAGCTTTCCGGCGGGCAGTCGCGCGCCCTGATGATTGCGGATACAGCCCTGCTCAGCTGGTCGCCCGTACTGCTCATTGACGAAATTGAAAACGCCGGAGTGGACAAGCGCAAGGCCCTTGATCTGCTGCTGGCATCGGACAAGATTATTGTCATGGCGACGCATGATCCCGTGCTGGCCTTGGCGGCAGACAGGCGGCTGGTGTTCGAGCAAGGGGCCGTGGCCGCTGTGCTGGCGCGCACCCCGGCGGAAGACGCCCTGCTGGCCCGATTGGAAGATATGGAACGGCACTGGTCTGATGTGCGCGAGGCCCTGCGCAAAGGGGCGGACATGTCGCCCTGGGGTATTTAGCTGGTATTTTTCGCGTGGGAAGCGCCCCACACCAATAACAAGCTGTTTTACTTGCAGTTTTGTCAGGTCTTGTCTGAAACAGGGGCAAGAGCAGAATGTGCAACGCGTATAACGCAGAGGCCGTCCCAAGGGACGGCCTCTGCGTTTGCATATCTTGTGCAGCGAAAGTTATTTTTTCTCAAACATTTCGATCTGGGCGACCACCATGCGGCTGAACACGGCGGCAATGCTCTCTGCATCCACAGTGGCGGAGCCGGAACCGGCAAAGGCTTCGGCCACCTTTTGCGCATTGCTCACCATGGTGGAAAAAATCTGCGGGGTCACAGTAGCGTTCATGGCGCGTTGGTAGGTGGAATCCATATTTTTTCCTTTCAGGCAGGAGGCTCCTGCTTTTGGTTGAAACAAAGACAACAGTTTCAGGGGCTTCTCCGTAACTATCTCTGCTTTCGAATTGTTTTGGCAAATTGTTTTAATAAATTATTCTGGGCTGTTGGCACTACGAGGGGGGGTGTTTCCTGCCAAGGAAGAAGGCCTTTTTATTGAGGGAGCATAGGTCTGATGCTACTCGCCGGAATAAAAAGGCTTTCTGACGTGGGCAGGGGACAAAAGAACCGTAATGTCATGCCCTAGCAGATGCGGGGCAACTGCGCGCCCTCAAGCATGCCCAGCAGGCGGCGGCCCCCGATGCGGGTTTGCAGCGCCACCTGCGCCTTGCCTTCCGTTACCGTGCCGATGCGGGCCGCTTCCTTGCCATAGGGCGAACGGCGCATGGCCTCAAGGGCTGCTTCTGCGCTGTTTTCGGGCACAATGCAGATGCACTTGCCCTCATTGGCAAGGTACAGAGGATCCATGCCGAGGAAGGAACAGCCGTTGCGCACGGCTTCGTGAACGGGAACGCTGGCCTCGTCAAGCAGGATGGACACCTGCGACTGCTCGGCGATTTCGTTGAGCGTGGTGGCAAGACCGCCGCGCGTGGGGTCGCGCAGCACATGCACCTCGCCCACAGTATTGATGATGTCTTCAATCATGTGGTTGAGCGGGGCGGAGTCCGAGGCCACGTCCGTAAGGAAGGACAGGCCTTCGCGGCTGCCCATGACCGTGAGGCCGTGGTCGCCCATGGCTCCGCTGACCAGTACCGCATCGCCGGGCCGGGCATTGTGCCCCGAGGGCGAGGGTGAGGCAAACACCTGCCCGATGCCCGTGGTATTGATGAAAATTTTGTCGCAAGCACCGCGCGGCACAACCTTGGTGTCGCCCGTCACAATGCTCACCCCGGCCTCGCGGGCTGCCGCGCCCATGTCGGCCACAACGCGCTCAAGGGTTTCGAGGGGCAGGCCTTCTTCAAGGATAAATCCGCAACTCAGGTAGCGGGGCCGCGCGCCCAGCATGGCAACGTCGTTGACGGTGCCGTGCACAGCCAGACTGCCGATGCTGCCGCCTGCGAAAAACAGGGGCGTCACCGTGTATGAATCGGTGCTCATGGCCAGCGGGCCGGAGATATCGGTCAAAAGCGCCGCATCGTCCATGCGTTCCAGCAGGGGATTGGCAAAATGGCGCATGAAACACTGGGCAATAAGGCGCTGCGAGGCTCTGCCGCCGCTGCCAGCATCAAGAAGAAGGCAATCGTCCATTATCGCTCCGAATATTTAAAGTAGGCCGCGCAGCTGCCCTCGGTGGAAACCATGCAGGGGCCAACTGGGGTGGCGGGGGTGCAGCGCTTGCCGAAAAGCGGGCAGTCCGGCGGGGTAATGCGCCCCTTGAGCACATCGCCGCAGCGACAGCCGGGCAGGGGGGGGACGTCCGGCAGGGTGAGATCAAGGCGCTTCATGGCGTCCATGCTCTCATATTCCGGGCGCAGGGCCAGGCCGCTCTGGGGTATGCAGCCTATGCCGCGCCACAGGGCGTCCGCCGGTTGGAAAAACTGTTCCAGCAGAGCGCGGGCGCGGGGGTTGCCCGTGTCGTCCACGGCGCGGGGGTAGGCATTGACCACATCGGGCTTGCCATCGCGCATCTGCTCGGCCATGAGGCAGAGGGCCAGCAGAATGTCGGCGGGCTGGAAGCCGCCCACAATGCCGGGCACATGAAAATCGCGCGCCAGAAAGGCGTAAGGCTCCAGCCCAAGAATGGTGGAAACGTGCCCCGGCAGCAAAAAGGCTTCCACGCCGCACTGGCTGTCTTCAAGCAGGATGCGCAGGGCGGGGGGCACAAGCTTGTGTAGGGAAAGCACGCAGAAGTTGTTCAGCCCGCGTTGCTGGGCGGTGAGCAGTGTGGCGGCCACGGTGGGGGCGGTGGTTTCAAAACCTATGCCCAGAAAAACTACAGTATCGCCGGGGTTGGCCGCCGCCAGGGTCAGGGCGTCCAGAGGCGAATAGACAATCTCAACCCGCGCACCCTGGGCCTGTGCATGTTTGAGGCTGAGGCCGCCGGGGCCGGGCACGCGCAAAAGGTCGCCAAAGGTGGCTATGATGACGCGGTCGCGGCCCGCAAGCTCAAGAAAGGCGGCTACTTCCGCATCGTGCGTGACGCATACGGGGCAGCCGGGGCCGGAAAGGTGCGTTACCGATTTGGGCAGGAGCGAGCGCAGGCCGCTCTGGAAGATGGCAACTGTATGGGTGCCGCACACTTCCATGAAGCGCATTGTGCGACCATCAAGGGCGCGGTTGAGGCGATCAAGAAGGCTGTGGCACAGTTGCGGATTCTGAAAGGCGGTTTCCAGTTGCATGGGCATTCCTTTTTTGCGGCCCGCAGGGGATCAGCGGGCAAAACTCAGGCGGCATTCTCCGGGACAATTATACGGCCACGAATGGCGGTTCCGGCAAGGAGAAAGGCTTTTTACCCGCCGCGCATGTGCTGCATCCAGCAGGAATAAAAAGGCTTTCTGACGCAGGCAGGGGGCAACAGGGCCATATTGCTAATATATCATTAGGCCAGCGGGGCCAGCATATCCAGCCCGGTAGCAACCGGCAGCCCGCACATGAGGTTTGCGTTGGCCATGGCCTGACCGGATGCGCCCCTGCACAGATTGTCGATGGCGGAAACGATGATGAGCCGCCCTGTACGGGGGTCTACCACAAGACCAAGGTCGCAGAACATGCTGCCGCGCACAAAACGGGTTTCCGGCAGCGCCCCCTTGGGCAGAATGCGAATCCACGGGCTGTGTTCCCACGTGCGGGTAAAGGCCTCGCGCACTTCGTCCAGACTGGTGGCGGGGTTTTTGAGCTTTGTGTAGATGGTGGACAAAATGCCCCTGTTGGTGGGCAAGATGTGCGTGTTGAACGAAACCCGCATGTCGTGGCCCGCCAGCAGGCTGAGTTCCTGCTCGATTTCCGGCGTATGGCGGTGCGTGGGCAGGCCGTAGGCGCGGAAATTGTCGGAAATTTCGCAGAACAGCGTAGGCACGGCCGCCTTGCGGCCAGCGCCCGTGGCCCCGGATTTGGCGTCCACCACGATGTCGTCGGTATGTACGAGATCGTTCTTGATGGCGGCGTACAGGCCCAGAATCACCGAGGTGGGGTAACAACCGGGGTTGGCGATAAGCTTGGCGCCTGCGATTTCAGCGGCATACAGTTCGGGCAGGCCGTACACGGCCTTGTGCAGCAGATCAGTGCACACATGCTCGCGCTTGTACCATGCGGCATAGGTTTCAGGGTCGCGCAGGCGGAAATCCGCAGAGAGGTCAACAACCTTCACCCCGGCGCGCAGCAGCATTTCAGCCATGTCCATGGCTGTGCCTGCGGGCACGGCAAGAAAGACCACATCGCACTGACGGGCGGCTTCCTGCGGGTCAAAAACGCTGATGACCACATCCGCGCCGGGCATGTGGTTCAGAAAAGGATAGAAATCCCCCAGCCGCTTGCCGGATTCCGCCCGCGAACAGGCCATGGTAAGCTGCATGGAAGGATGGCTCACGAGAAGCCGCGTCAGCTCCATGCCCGCGTAGCCGGTAATGCCCACCAGACCCACATTGATTGTCTTCATGCCGCCGATCCTTTGGAAACTATGGTCGATAGTAGTGACGGAGCCGCGCCGCGCAGACGGCAGATTGCCGCTGGCCGTGCCGCACCGCAGTGCCCTAAGCTTTTTTTGACTGACAGGCGCAGTCCGGGCCGCACTTCATCACGAACTTCATGCGCAGCTCGTAGAGGATGCTTTCCAGCAGTTTTTGCTCCTGTTCTTCCAGTCCGTTTTCGGTCTTGGCGCGCAGCATTTCCAGCACGTCAATGCTGTGCTTTGCCAGCGGCAGGCTTGTTTCCGTACCGCCGGTTTCGGGATTGGGCACTTCGCCCAGATGCACCAGAGCCGATGACGCCAGGGAAATAATAAAGGTCGAAAACGTCACTTCCGGCATGGGGCCATCGGCCTTGCAGCCGCAGTTATTGTCACTCATGGCGACCTCGTGGCACGTAAACGGTTACGGTAACAGCAGTTTGCGCCAAATGCTTGCGTTCAACATACAAGCTTTTACCGCCAGCGCAAGAGCTTGCGCCCTAGCTGTGGATCAGCGGCAGCGGCTCGCCGGGTTTGCCCGCCAGGGCCATGCGATAAGCGGCCAGCGCTTCTTCAAGATAGTCACGCGAGCCGCAGTGTCCACCCGCTTCAATGATGCCCCGGTTAAGGGCATGCAGCCCGGCCACAAGATCGGCCCAGTCCACCCAGCCCATATGGCCTATGCGCACCATGCGGCCCTTCATGTGATCCTGACCGCCAGCCATGCAGACACCGTAGTTGTCCATGGCGATGCGCAGCACCTCGGTGCCGTCAACGCCCGCAGGCAGCATGACACTGGTGATGCCCCAGGCAAAGTGGGTTTTGGCGTAAAGCTCAAGGCCCATGGCGGCAACGCCCGCGCGGGCCAGCATGGTCAGCGCCCACTGCTTGGCGTAAATGGCTTCAAGCCCGTTTTCCAGCAGCATTTCAAGACTTTCGTCCAGGCCGACCACAAGGTTCACCGCGGAGGTGAACAATGTCTGCCCTTGGGCGATCTTGGCCCTTTCCTTGGGCAGATTGAAATAGAAGCAGCCGGGCGTGACGCTTTCGGCCCTTTTCCATGCGCGGGGCGAGAGCGCCAGCAGCGCTAGGCCGGGGGGCAGCATGAGGCCTTTTTGCGAGCCGGTGACAAGGCAGTCGATGCCCCACTGGTCCATGGGGCAGGGCGCGAGGCTCACGGCAGAGATGCCGTCCACCAACAGCAGGGTGTCGGTATCGCGCGTGATGCGGGCCACTTCTTCCACAGGGTGCAGGACGCCGGTGGAGGTTTCGGAGTGCTGGATAAGCACAGCCGCGATGCCCGGATCGGCCTTGAGGGCCGTTGCCACGGCCTGCGGGTCAACGGCTTCGCCCCACGGCACTTCAAGAGTGGTGACTTCAAGCCCGCGTGAAACCGCGATTTCGCGCCAGCGCTGACCAAACTTGCCGCCCTCGACCACCAGTACCCGCTGGCCGGGGGTAAACAGACTGTACACCGCCGCCGTCATGGCGCCCGTGCCGGAACAGGAAAGGGGCAGAACCACATCGTCCGTGCCGAACAGCACGCGCAGGCGCTCCTGAACCCGGCCCATCACGGCCTTGAATTCGCTTTTGCGGTGGTGGATCATGTCTTTGGCAAGCACAAGACGTACGCGCTCCGGCAGAGGCGTGGGGCCAGGGGTGAGCAGGCGGACTTTGTTCAGCATGTCAAATCCTTCTAGTTACGCGCCCACTTGGGCGATAAAGCACTTCAGATAGGCCGTTTCGGGCATGGCGGCGTGGATGGGATGATCCGGCCCCTGGCCCCCGGCAAAAAGAATACGGGCATGCAGTTTGCGCTTGGCGGCGGCCTGCGTCAAGCAAGCGCGCAAAGACTGCGTTTCAAGATGGTGTGAACAGGACGAGGTGGCAAGTATGCCCCCCGGAGCGAGCAATTGCACTGCCAGATCATTGGCCTGCTTGTAGGCCGCCAGCCCGAGGGCCGCGTCCTTGCGGCGCTTGATGAAGGCCGGGGGATCAAGGCTGATGGCCTGAAAACGTCGGCCCTCGTCGCGCATCTGGCGCAGCAGGTCAAAGGCGTCGCCGCACAGGGTCTGGGCTTCGCAGCCGGGAGCGTTGGCCTTGGCGTTTTCTTCCGCAAAGGCGAGCGCCTGGGCCGAGGCATCCACAAAGGTGACGGAGCGCGCGCCCGCAGCCGCAGCGGTAACGCCGAACCCGCCAACATAGCTGAAAATATCCAGCACATCGGCATCCTTGGCATAGCGCGCCAGTTCCGCCCTGTTGGGGCGCTGGTCGTAAAACCAGCCGGTTTTCTGGCCTGTGGCGCAGGGCGCGAAAAAGCGGCAGCCGTTTTCCGGTACTTCCAGCCTTTCGGGCAATTGCCCTTCGCTCTGTTGCTCGCGGGAGAGGTTTTCAAGCCCGCGCGCGGCAAGGTCATTGGCCCAGAGAATGGACGTGGGATGCAGCAGCGTGTGCAGGGCGGCTGTGAGCGCTTCACGCCTATGCTCCATGCCCGCAGTGGTGACCTGCACGGTCAGGTGGTCGCCGTAGCGGTCAATGATCAGACCGGGCAAAAAATCACCCTCGCCGTGGCAAAGCCGATACCAGGGGCCAGGGTAGAGGCGCTGGCGCAGGGCCAGTGCCGATTCCAACCTTTGGGCCAGCAGGGCTTCGTCCAGTTCCACATCGGGCTTGCGGCTGTGCAGGCGGGCGCAGATAAGCGAAGCCGGATTGACGTACACGCTGCCAAGAGGCGCGCCGCGCCAGTCGCACAGAGTTGCGGCTTCGCCGGGGGCAAAGTCGGTAAGCGGGCTTTGTTTTACGTCCACCTCATTGGCGAAAATCCAGAGGTGCCCGGCGCGCAGACGCCGATCTTCATTTTTTTTGAGACAGAGTTTGCGCATATGTTACTTTCCCGCTGCTTCGGCGGGGGTGGATGTTGTGGCGGTTTGCGCCGCAAGGGCGTTGATCTGTTCTTCCAGGGTTTTCTGGCCGGGAACCGCAGTGCAGGTAAAGAGCGCGCCGGGGTCGTTCAGGGCGGCCAGTATTTGCAGAATGCCTATGCGCTGGCCTTTGGCGCTGGCGGCTTCAAGCTGGCCGGGGCGTTGCACAAAGGTCAGCAGGGCCTGACGGATGGCGTTGTTCTGCGGGGTGGGGGCGAGATCCAGCCCCTTGTCCAGGGTCTGGTGCAGGGCCGTGGCCGCTGCGCGCCCATCGTGGGAAAGATTGAGGCCAACCCAGGCCAGCGCGCCGTGATCCTTCACGGCGAGGTGCAGATCGCTGAAGCTTTGCATCAGCAACGCCTGCTCGCTGGTGCTGATGATTCCGGCATCGTACAGGGTGAACGAACAGTCCACGTCCGCGAGGCCTTCGGCCTTGATGGACATTGTTTTTTTGTGCGAGGCAGTGCTCAGGCCAAGGCTTTCAAAGGTCATGCTGGCCTTGAGCGCGGGCATGGCAAGGCCGGAAGCCTCCTCAAGCAGGCTTTTGGAGGCCGCAAGATCGCGGATAAAGCTGGTTGTGTGGCGCGGCGAGTTGGAAAGCCAGTCAAAACCCACGCTGCCAACAGTCACGCTGCCGTTTTCCACGGCAAAGGTCATGCCCGAGGCGCGCACCTGCCGCACAAGGGGCGGGTCGGCAGCCAGAATTTCTTCCACAACCGGGGCAAGGGCCTTAACGGCTGCGTCCATGTCGCTTTCGCTCATGGCAGCTGTGTCCATAAGGCGGTGCAGCAGGCCCAGCTCCGGCAGGGTGAGGCCGTTGGCTTCAAAGCTCGCCATGCGCATGCTCTCGTGCCCATCGAGACGGCTCTGCATGTCTTCGATGCGCATATGCTCAACGGAAGCGCCGTCCCATCCCTTGATCAGCGATTCTTTAATGGTCAGTTGAGCCAGGCCTTCCTTGCCGGGAAGGCTCACGCTCAGAAAAAAGCTGTGCGCCTTGTCCGCACCCATGAGGTATGTGGCGGCCAGCGCGTCAATGGGTGCTCCGTCAAGAAAACGGGCCACCAGCTCGCTCTGGCTGCGCAGTTCGTCAATTTCTTCACGCTGCACCGAGCCACGGGCCTCGGGCGTGCGTAGGGCCAGATTGCGCAGCACGATGTTCTCGGCCACGGGCATCATGCCCACATCCTTCAGCACCATGGGCCGCAAGGGGGTGTAGGCCAGCAGCATGCGCATGGGAATGCGGAGCGAAACCTCCGCCACTTCATACGCAAGTGGCCCTTGGGGCGTTTCGCCGCGCAGGCGCAGGCCGTACAGGGTCAGGGTACGCGACAGGGGCGAAAATTCCACCCTATCCACCGCAGCCTGCGTGGATATGCCGTCGCCGGAGATGCCGATGCTCTGGATGCCCCTCTGCACCTGTCCCTCCACCAGAGGGCTCAGGCCGAAAAACAAGCCCAGAAAACCCGCCGCGATCAGAATAACCACGGCGGCTGGCAAATATGCTTTTTTCATTCAGTTTTCTCCAGCTTCAAAACTTCAGCGGCCAAATCGCAGTTGCAGGCATGCGTCGCGCACCGCAGGTATTCAGCCGATTTTGCTAAAATGTGTCCAGGCAAGGGCTGTGGCCCACATGCACTTTAATCCACCCGGTGATGGCAGCCAATACTTACCTTGTTACGCAACGCGGCCTGCGTGATGATGTACGAGGTCTGCGAGCCGTGGAAAAGATCCACCAGCCGCCGCGATATGCGCGTGCGCTTGTAAAAGTCGTGGATATGCCGCACAAGGTCGCGCATGTCTTCAAAGGCGCGGCGCAGGCGCGCTTCAGTGCGGGCAATGCCCACATAGTTCCACATGGTATTGCGGATGTTTGTCCAGTCCTGAGCCACAAGGGCGGGGTCGTCCCTGCGTTCATCGCCTTCGTGTTTCCAGTCGGGGATGGCGGCGGCCAGAGCCTTGGGCAGGCCGCTTTCGGCTACAACGCGGTGGGCCAGATCCTTGCCGCTGCTCACGCCCCATACCAATGCCTCAAGCAGGGAGGTGCTGGCAAGACGGTTGGCCCCGTGCAGGCCGGTGCAGGCGCATTCGCCGATGGCGTAGAGCCCGTGCAGCGAGGTGCGGCCATGCACGTCAGTGAGCACGCCGCCGCAGAAGTAGTGGGCGGCAGGCACCACGGGAATGGGTTCCTTGAGGATGTCGATGCCGGCCTCGCGGCACTTTTCGTATACGGTAGGAAAGCGCGTGGGCACATCCTGCTCCACGCCGCTCACGTCCAGATACAGGCAGGGCGCGCCGGTGTGCAGCATTTCGTCCATCATGGCCTGGGCCACCACATCACGCGGGGCCAGATCGCCCCTGGGGTCGTGATCAAGCATGAAAGCGCGGCCCTTGCTGTCAAGCAGACGCGCGCCTTCGCCGCGCATGGCCTCGGTAATGAGCGAGCGGCGGTTGCTGCGTTCTTCGTACAGCGCGGTTGGGTGGAACTGCATGAACTCGAGGTTGGCAAGGTCAACGCCAGCGCGAAAGGCCATGGACATGCCAGTACCCACGCAGCCGGGCGCGTTGGTGGAGTGCAGAAATACCTGCCCCACGCCGCCGGTGGCAAGCACTGTCCAGTCTGCGAGGATGGTTTCCGTTTCGCCGGTTTCTTCATTGAGCACGTACGCGCCGAGGCAGCGGTTGCGCACCTCGTAGCGGTACTGCGAGGCCTTGGCGTGGTGGTGGCTGCTTAGAAGATCGATGGCGGCGCGACGGTGCAGCCGCGTGATGCGCGGGTGGGCCAGCACCTGGGCGGTGAGGCCTTCCATGATGGCCCGGCCCGAAAAATCGGCGCAGTGCAGAATGCGCTGGGTGGAGTGCCCGCCCTCGCGCGTGAGGTTGAACGTGCCGTCCTCATTGCGGTCAAAGGGAACCTGGGCGCGCTTGATGAGCACCTCATCCACGCACTGCGGGCCTTGCGCGCACAGAAAACTGACGGCTTTGTTGTAATTATAATTGTGCCCTGCAACCAGAATGTCCTTTTCCAGAGCTGGCGCGTCCGAGGGATACTCTGGCGTGGGATTTGCCTGATAGATGATGCCGCCCTGGGCAAGCTCGGAGTTGCCGTCAGCCAGCCTGTCTCCGGCGTTGAGCAGGAGGACGTCACAGCCGGAATCGGCAAGGGTCAGTGCAGCGGTGCATCCGGCAACGCCCGAGCCGATGATCAGCACGGGCACATGACGGCGAATAGAATTCACGGCGCAAACCTCAGTTACCGCAAGCTTCAAGCATGCGGGTTAGGGAGAGACGGGCGGGGGGGCAGAGGTTCTCCTCAATGTGCAGAGGCGAGGCTGCTCCGGCGGCTACGCTTTGCAGCGTGGCCAGAAGCTTCTTTTCCGTAACCTTGGCCATGTTGCCGCAAATGGCATGCCCAAGCGGCAGAATGCGGCATTGGCCCGCATGGCGCTCAGCCAGACGGTACACAAGGTTGTTTTCCGTGCCGACAATAAGGGTCGTGCCCGGTTCTTCGGCGGCTACGCGGGCCGCCTCCTTGATGAGATATGACGTAGAACCTGCGCCATCGCAGGCTTCAATGACTTCCTGCCTGCATTCGGGGTGGGCGATGACGCGGCAGCCGGGGTATTCGGCGCGGATGGCTTCCACATCATCGGGTTCAAAACGCGCGTGGATGGCGCAACAACCGGGCCAGAGCAGCAGCTTGCGGTCAAGGGGCTGGGTTTCTGGCTGTACCAGCCCCGCAGCGCCCACGCGCAGCACATGGCGTTCGTCCTGGCTGATGCCCAAAGCTTCGGCGGTATTGTTGCCCAGATGTCTGTCGGGCAGAAAGAGCACGCCGTCGCCCTGATCCAGCGCCCAGCGCAGCATGATTTTGGCATTGGCCGATGTGCAGACCGCACCGCCAAATTCGCCCACCACGGCCTTGAGGGCCAGATCTGTGTTGACGTATGCCAGCGGAATAATCTTGCGGCCTGTGGCTGCGAGCTGCTCCAGTACCTTGCGGGCCAGGGGGGCCGGGGTCATGCGCGACATGAGGCAGTCTGCGTCCAGGCTGGGCAGATGCACGCTCTGGCCGGGCTTTGCCAGCAGGGCGGCGGATTCACCCATAAAATAGACGCCGCAAAAAACAATGTGGGCCGCGTCAATGCCGGGAACGCGGCGGGCAAGCTCCAGCGAATCGCCGGTGATGTCGCAGTGGCGCACCACGTTATCGTTCTGGTAGTGGTGCCCCATTATACACAGATCCGCGCCAAGCTGTTTTTTCAGGGATGCGATTGCAGCGCTTGTGTCTTGCATGTCAGGTTCCTCAGCAGGCAGTATGAAAAAAGAAGTGGCAAATGCGGAATTTTGTTCCGGTGATGTCACTGTGTTGTCGCAATGTCGCCGTATGGTTACCGCCGTGGGTCAGCGTGTTGTTTCCACGGCTGGCGGTTTGCGGTGTGCGGAAGTATGGCAGCAGAACGCGGGCATGGCTGTTGCTGCGGCTACACTGCCAGCAGGGTCATGCTGAAATCTGCCGACACTGCGGAATGGGTCAGACGCCCCACAGAAATAAAATCGGGCCTGCGCGGCTCGGTGAGCGCAAGGGCGCGGATGGTATCCAGCCGCACGCCGCCGCTCACTTCCGTTTCGATGGAGCGGGGCACAAGGGCGAGAGCCTCGGAAAGGCGCTGGCCGTCCATGTTGTCCATCATGATGCGGTCAGCCTTGGCGGCTACCGCTTCGCGCACATGGTCAAGGGTTCGGCACTCCACCTCGATGGGCGGGCAGGGCGCGTAATGCGCGCGCAGCTTGGCAACCGCCGCGGTGATGGAACCTGCGGCGTCGATGTGGTTGTCTTTGAGCATGAGCATTTCGGTCAGGTTTTTGCGGTGGTTGTGCCCACCGCCCGCCTGAACGGCGTATTTCTCGACCCAGCGCAGACCGGGAGTGGTTTTGCGGGTATCGAGCAGACGCACGCCAGTGCCTTCCAGTTCTCGCACATAGCGGGCTGTGAGGTTGGCGATGCCCGAAAGATGGGTGATGAAGTTCAGAATGACGCGTTCGGCCTTGAGCATGGCCGTGGCCGGGGCCGTGATGTGCGCAACCTCTGTCATTGAGGGCACGGAGGCGGCTTCCATGACCAGCGCGCGCCACGTAAAAGGCGCGCCGATGCTTTTGAAAACAGCACCGATAACGGGCAGGCCCACAACCAGGGTGTCTTCCTTGGCGCGGATAACGGCGTTCATGGAGGATTCTGGGGCAAAAAGCCCCAGAGCGGTCATTTCAGGGCCGTCTTCCTCAAGAGCGAGATCGATGGATTTTTGGAGTAGCCGCTGACCTTCGGGAGAGAAAAATGCGGCCCAGGGCGTGAACATTGCGCTTGTCCCCATTTCTTGCACGTGCTAAGTGGAAACTCGCCCGTCAGGGCGCGCTCTGCACACGCTGCAAGACTGTAAATATGGCCCGATTGCGGCGGTTGCCCAATACGGGTGTGGTGTAATAGATAGAATGCCCCGTGTTTCGCGTCAAGCTGCCGGGACTTCATGAGTTTTTTCACAAGCATGACGTGCTGGTGACAATCAGGCATTTTTTGCTTAACAGTCGGCAGTGTTTTGCGGCTGCCCCGGCTATTGGCCGTGGTGGGGCTTTGCCGCTCCTTGTTGCAGGGTTGCGCCTTGGGCGCGACCATTCCACTTTGGCTACAGACTGGATTAGAGGCGCGCCATGGCAGATCAGCACAACGACAAATTCCGTACCGATCCTGCGGAACAGCCCGGCAGCGCGCAGCCTCCTGTAGTACCTCCCCATCCTTCGTCTGAAAAAGACACCCTGCCCCCGGACGCGGCCTCTCTGCTGACTGCGGAGCGCCCCGATGCCCATGATGAAGATTTTGCCGCGGAATACGCCGATGCCGAGTTTGTGCATCCGGCTGACATGGCCGACCATCTGGAGAATCTGAGTCTCGAAAAGCAGGTCAGCACCCTGAGCCGCATGTCCAAGGAGGACGCCGCCGAGGCGTTGGCCGAACTGGACGAGAATATGGCCGTGGACGTGCTGGAAAATCTGGACGACGACGTAGCCGCCCAGATTATCGCCGAGATGTCGCCTGACGACGCCGCCGACGTGCTGGACGAACTGGACGAGGATCACCGCGACGCCCTGCTGGAAAAGCTCGACCGCGAAGATTCGGAAGAATTGCGCAACCTGCTCAATTTTGATCCGGATTCTGCGGGCGGTGTCATGAACACCGAGCTTATTCTGCTGGAAAAGAATTTCACGGCAGACGAAGCTATCGCCCATATCCGCAGTGAAATGGAAGACAAGGAAAGCCCCTACTACGCCTATGTGGTGGACGAACATCAGGTGCTTGTGGGCGTGCTTTCTTTGCGCGACCTCATGCTGGCGCGGCCCGGCACCATCGTGGGCGACGCGGTTTCGGGCCAGAGCGTTGTCAGCGTCACCTACGATACGGACGAGCGCGAAGTGGCAAGCCTGCTTTCGCACTACAATTTTATGGCCATGCCCGTTGTGGACAACGAGGGGCATATCCTCGGCGTAGTTACCTATGACGACATCATGGACATCATGCACGAAGAAGCCAGCGCCGACATGCTGGGCATGGTGGGCGCCGACCCGGAAGAAAGCGTGGATACCCCCTGGCTTGAGAGTGTGCGCAAGCGCCTGCCCTGGCTGTTTGTGAACATGATAAATTCCGCCTTGTCGGCCTCTGTGGTCTATATGTTTGAGGGGTCCATCGCCCAGATGGCCGTGCTGGCCGTGCTCATGCCCATGGTGGCCAATCAGGCGGGCAATACGGGGCAGCAGGCTCTGGCGGTGATGATCCGCCAGTTGGCCACAGACCGTTTTGACCAGAAAAAAGCCTGGATGGCCGTGGTGCGCGAGGGCAAGATCGGTCTTGTCACCGGTATGGCCATGGCTGTGGTGGCCCTTTTCGCTGCATGGTGGTTCACGGGCCTGCCCATGGTGGGCGCTGTCATGGGCGGGGCTCTCTTGTGCGACATGCTTTTGGGTGCTGTGGCTGGCGGCTCCATTCCGCTTATTTTTCGGGCGCTGGGGCGT
This sequence comes from uncultured Desulfovibrio sp., assembly GCF_902477725.1. Classification (NCBI taxonomy): domain Bacteria; kingdom Pseudomonadati; phylum Thermodesulfobacteriota; class Desulfovibrionia; order Desulfovibrionales; family Desulfovibrionaceae; genus Desulfovibrio; species uncultured Desulfovibrio sp. The sequence goes on from NZ_CABSIF010000013.1 coordinate 98,395, forward strand.
GACCCCGCGCAGGCTTCAAGCATTTTTCTCACTACCATCACCGATGGCGCAGGCTTTTTTATCTTTTTGGGCCTGGCCTCTCTGTTCATTTTATAAAAAATTTGTCACCCTTGGTCTGTTTGAGGGATCATGCCCCTGCAACGGCGCGGCTGTTACAGGGCAACCTTGCGTTGCCCCGTGTGCTGCATCATAGCCGCTGCGGCTTTCTTGCCGCGCGACCTGGGCATGGAGGCCTTCCGGCTTTGTCCCCCATTGCCGGAGTCAACGCCAACAGCCGCCACAGGGGAAGCGGGCCGAAACATCAGCTGCGAGAGCCGCAAAGCCGTGCCAATGGGTGATATTCCGGGCGAGGTCTGCCGCATTTTGCTGGTGGACGATCACAAGCTGCTTATGGAAGGCGTGCGCAGTTTGCTTGCGCCTTACGGGCATCTGCGCGTTGTGGGCATGGCCCAGAATGGAGGCGAGGCTGTGGCGCTGGCGGCATCCCTGCAACCGCATCTGCTGGTGCTTGATCTTGGCATGCCCGGCATGAACGGTCTTGAAACCGGGCGCGCCGTGCTTGAGGTGCGGCCACAGACGCGCATTTTGGTCTATACAGGGCATGAAGATCAGCGCTGGCTGCCGGAGCTTATTGATCTGGGCATCATGGGGCATGTGCGCAAGTCTGAATCGCCCGGCGTGCTGCTGCGAGCCATTGAAAGTGTGCGCGCGGGCGAGATTTATCTGAGTTTTTCCGATCCGGGCGGGCGTGTGGCGGCCATGCTGCGTCAGCGGCGCGAGGCTGCCGATACGGCGAATGCCGATGCCGGGGCTGATCTGGGGGCGCTTTCGCCCCGCGAGAAAGAGATTTTTCGTTTGCTGGCTGACGGCATGAGCGTCAAGAGCATAGCTGCGGAGCTGTATATCAGCCCCAAGACGGTGGAAACCCACAAGTACAATCTGCTTACCAAGTTGCAGGCAGGCTCTGTGGGGGATTTGGTCAAGATTGCCATCCGGCATGGTCTTGTAAAGGTGTAGGGGAAAGGCAGGAGAGGCAGAGAAAATTTTTGGTGGCGGGGTGAGCCTGTCGAGCGCATTTACGCAAACCCGTCTTTTTTGGCCGGACTGCGTTAAAGTCCTGTTTTTGATGCTCACGTACACGAGTACGCTGCGCTCAAAAGCAGGATTTTTCCTTGTC